>CAYPCE010000035.1:8212-23277 GCA_964409085.1 uncultured Desulfobacteraceae bacterium
TTTTTGACAAACGGACCCGTTTCCCGTATTCTCTTGGCGATGATTGTTTATGTTCTGAATGCAAGGACCATCGATGCTGCAGCGTTTGACGCTTTCGACCAAAATCAACGGGGCGGGCCTGACCCTGATCTTCTGCTTTCTCCTCATGCTGACCTGGATCTACTTCCAGTTTCGGGATCGCATGTACGAGGCCCGGTATGCCCAGATCCGTCAGGTGGTGGAAACCGCCCACGGCGTGGCCGACCATTTCGCGGACCAGGCGGCGGCCGGAAAACTCTCGCCCAACGGGGCCCGCCACCTCGCCGCAGAGGCTCTGCGGGGCCTTCGCCATAACCAGTTTGAATATTTCTTTATCCTCGACACCCAATTTCGGATGGTCATGCATCCCGTCCCCGAAGCCGGGCTGGAAGGAACGGATGTCTCGGACCTGACGGACGCCCACGGCACTCCCCTGTTCCAGCAAATGATCGCGGTGGCGGAAGCCGGGGGCGGCGGGTTCGTCCGGTATTACTGGCCCAAGCCCGGCGGCGACGCGCCGCTGCCCAAAATTACCTATGTGAAACCCCTGCCGGAATGGGACTGGATCATTTGTTCCGGGGTTTACATGGACGACATCGCCGAGCGGATCGGCCGGATCACCCGGACGGTGGGCACTGTGGTGGCCGCCATCATCGGCATCACCCTCCTCCTTTCCTGGGTCATGGCCCGGTCCATCTCCCTCCCCATCCGCCGCATCGCCAAAGGCCTCGACACCGGGGCGATGCAGGTTTCGGCGGCGGCGGACGAGGTTTCGGCCGCCAGCCAGTCCCTGTCCCAAAGCGCATCGGAGGGGGCGGCGTCCATTGAGGAAACCTCGGCGGCCATCGAACAGATGCGGGCCATGAGCAAGGAAACCTCCAAGCTGACCCGGGGAGCCGAAAACCTGATGGGTGAAAACATCTCCAAATCGGGCCAATCCCTCAAAGCCCTCATCGAGCTGACGAGAGAAATGGGCCGGATCGAATCGGACAGTGGCCGGATGTCCGCCATCATGAAGGTCATCGACGAAATCGCGTTTCAGACAGATCTGCTGGCCCTCAATGCCGCCATCGAAGCCGCCCGGGCCGGGGAAGCGGGCGCCGGGTTCGCCGTGGTCGCCGATGAGGTCCGACGCCTGGCCCTGAAGGCGGCGGATGCGGCCCGAAACACCCAGCAACTGCTGGACACCACCGTCCATCGGGTCTCCGGCGCCGCTGGTGCCATCCAGGAGATCAACACCGATTTTGAAGACATCATCGAATCGGCCACCCTCATGGGCGAAAAAACCGGTTCCATCACCCAGGCCAGCATCGAGAACGCCAAAGGGCTGGATCAGATCGGCCAGGCGGCCGGTGAAATCGATACGATGACCCAGGGAATCGCCGCCCACTCCGAAGAGACCGCCGCTTCCGCGGAGGAGCTGTCGGCCCAGGCCTCGGAGATGAAATCCTTTGTCACCGAACTCATCGCCATCATCGACGGCAAGCCCCATGGGGATCGATGACACCGGATGCCGACCGACAGACCATTCTGATCGTCGACGACGTGCCGACCAACATCCGGGTGCTCGACCAGCTCCTCCGGGGGGCCTATGAGATCCGGGCGACCACCCGGGGGGCCGAAGCCATGGAAATCGCCGCAGGAGACGACCCGCCGGACCTGATCCTGCTGGACATCATCATGCCCGAAATGGACGGCTACGAAGTCTGCCGGCGGCTCAAGGCCGATGAACGGTCCCGCCATATCCCGCTGGTCTTCATCACCTCCCGCAGCGAGGAAGCCGAAGAGACCCGGGGGTTTGAAATGGGGGCGGTGGATTACATCACCAAGCCCTTCAGTCCCGACATCGTCCGGGCCCGGGTCAAGACCCAGATGGACCTCAAACGATACCGGGACCACCTGCGCCGCACCAACAACCGGCTCCGCCAGGAACTCAAAAAGCAGGAGATCAACATCGACCTTGCCAAAAAGATCCTCGGCCTCATCAACAATGCCGCGTCGCGGCCCCGTCATATTCCCCTCTCCGATGACCTGACGCTGTTCGTGGACGTCCTCTCGATCCCCTGCTACGCCGAAGGCGGAGACCATTATTTTGTCCAGTCGGTAACCACCGAGAAGGGGCGGCGGAAAACCCTCATCAGCCTCAAGGACCAGTCGGGCCACGAGGTGGGGTGCGTGCTCCGCAGCATCCTCACCGATCTGTCCCACAACCGGATCATTCAAAACGATCCGGGGGCGGGGACCGGAACGGCCCTGTCCCGGTTGAACACCGACATCTGTCGGTCCGGGCTGTTGGGGCCGGAAAACTTCTTTACCGCCATTGCCGCGGAAATCGACCACGCCGACCTCATGTTCCGCTACGTATCGGCCGGGCACCCGCCGCTGTTGCTCATCCGGGGCGATATGGTCCGGCCCCTGCCGGCCGCGGGAGATCCGGGCGCCAATATCGCGGTGGGCATCGCGGAAACGATCCCCTTTCGGGAAGGTGCCTGCCGTCTTGCGCCCGGCGACCGGCTGATCCTCTACACCGACGGCCTCACGGAAATGCCGGTGGCCAAGGGACAGGGGATGATCGACGCAAAAACGCTGCACACCATCGCCGCCGCCCTCCTCAAAACAGAATGGGACCCCGGTTCCGGCCCCCTTCCCGCCGCCGTCCTCATGCACCGGCTGCTGGCCCGGATCGCGACGGTCAGTGGCGAAACGGTCAGAGCCGCCGATGCATCGGGCATTCAACGAAACACGTCAGGGGATGATGTCACCCTCATGTGCCTGGAGGTGGAGCCCACCGCACCGTCTGAAGAGACCATCCTCCGCCCGGAAGACAGCCGGGATCTCGGCCTCCGGGCCGATGATCTCTGCGGCCAGCTCCTGTGCGACGTATCGGCCCGGGGGTACGGCATACCGGCCCATGCGATCCGGACCGCCCTGACGGAAGCGGTGGTCAATGCCTGGCACCATGGCAACCGGCAGCATCCGGACAGCCCCATCACGGTCCGCCGCCGGTACGGCAATGATCTCCATCTGGAAGTCGTCGACCAGGGGGAGGGGTTCGACTCGGACACCCTTCCGAACCCGACATTGGCGGAAAACCTGACCAACCCCTCCGGCCGGGGCGTTTTTCTCATTCGCCACCTGGCCGACAGCGTGGCCTGGAAGGACGGCGGCCGCCGGGTGGACATCACTTTCCACCGGCGCCCCCCGTCCGACTCCCCGGACCTTCCGGAGGACGATGGCTGTTACCCCACAACCGATCCATCCACAGAAAGGACCCACACCATGGAGATAACGGTCACCCAAAGCGGGAACGAGGCCCGGTTCGAGATCACCGGCCGAATCGACGAGAACGGTGCTGAAACCCTCAAAAAGCGGTTTCAAGACATCAATTCCGATAACCTCACGGACGCCGTCTTCGATTTCCGCCACGTCACCCACATCGGCAGCGCCGGTATCGGCAAGCTGCTCCTGTTTTACAAGGATCTGGCCCTCCGGGACGGGCGACTGCGGATCATCAACGCCTCGCCGACGGTACACGAACTCTTCACCGTCCTGAAACTCGACACCATCATCGCCATTACCCGGGCCTGACGTGCAGACGGGTCGCAAAAAACAGATCCTCATCGTCGATGATTCCCCGGCCAACATCCGGACCCTGGCGAACCTCCTGGTGGCCGATTACGAACTCATCATCGCCACCACCGGCCCGGAAGCCCTGGCACTGGCGGCGCCGGATCGTGCCGAAGAGGCCCCCGACCTGATCCTTCTGGATGTCATCATGCCCGACATGGACGGGTACGAGGTCCTCCGGCGGCTCCGGGCCACCCCCGCCACGGAAGAGGTCCCGGTGATTTTCGTTACCGCCAGCACCGATGAAGCGACCCTGGAAAACGCCTTCATGGCGGGGGCGAACGACTATATCCGAAAGCCCGTCAGCCGGACGGAATTGATGGCACGGATCCATTCGGCCCTGTCCCAGCAGGAACTGACCCGGCGGATCGTCGAAGAGGAAAAACTACAGGGAATCTTGGAAATGGCGGGGACCATCTGCCACGAATTGAACCAGCCGCTCCAGTCCCTCACCGGCTTTGCGCAATTGCTGTCCTTGCAGACCCCCGAAGAGGACCCCCGGAAGGAGTACATCGACATCATTCAGGGCCAGGTGGACCGGATGGCCGGGATCACCCGAAAGCTGATGCACATCACCCGGTACGAGACGGTGGCCTACGTGGAAAACACCCGGATCGTCGATATCGACAAGGCCGTCGGAGGGTCGGGGGAAGGGTCTCGATAGGTCATTTGTACACCGTCAGCACCCGACCGTCCTTGAAGACGATGGCCCCGCCTTTGGCCCGGTCGAGCATCTGGATGGAGCGCCTGCCGGCCCCCGGCGCCCGGCCTTTGAGGTCCAGAACGGCCCGGTCGAACTCCTTTTTCCCGAAAAAGAACCGGATGGCGCCGCCGGAGACGATCTCGCACCGGCCGTATCGCTGAATGATCTCCATGGTCTGGAAAGAAAAGCCCCGCTGCTGTCGGCGGGTTTCGGCGTGTTTGGTGAGTACCATGTCGTCCTCCATCGCTTGGGGTCCTCATCACTCCGGGGAGATCCTCCCACAGCCTGGCGTTGCCGACAATAGGTCCCGTCCGGTAAATGAGGGTAGAAAACCACTACTCCCGACGGCATCTCCGGCGAAGAGACGATTTCGTTGCTTGACAGGTCCGCCCGAAATTTCATATAACATTCAAAAACTGAAACGGATTTTTTCCCACCGCCACCCCGACGTTTCCAATGCCCAGAATGCGGCGGTGCCTTTAGGAGACCGGTTTCCATGAAGCGTCGTACCTTCCTCAAACTGGCCGGCATCGGCAGTCTCTCCATCGCGACCGGGTGTGAATCCCGGCCCGACAACACGCTCTACTCGCTGGTCAACGCCCCCGAGGACATGGTGACCGGTAAGCCCAGCTGGTACGCCGCCACCTGCCGTGAATGCCCGGCTGGCTGCGGCGTCGTCGCCAAGGTTCGCGAAGGACGGGTCATCAAGGTGGAGGGCAATCCGATCCATCCCATCAACCGGGGACACCTCTGCATGCGAGGACAGGCCGCGCTCCAGGGCCTCTACAACCCGGACCGTCTCACCGCGCCCCTGATGCGGACCGCCCGGGGCCTGGCGCCGATTTCCCTCGGAAAAGCGACGGCCCTGTTGAAAGAGAAAACGGCCGCCGTGGCGGCCGCAGGCGAGAACCGGGTCCACCTGCTCACCGAGACCGTCGGCGACACCTTGACCGCCCTGTTCACCGATGCCCTGTCCCAATGGAACGCGGCCCCGCCGCGGGTCTTCGAGCCCCTGGCCTACGAATCGACGAAAACCGCCCATAAAATGATCCACGGCATCGACGGCCTCCCCTCCTATCACCTGGACCGGGCCGATGCCGTCGTCTCCCTGGGCGCCGACTTTTTGGAAACCTGGCTGTCGCCCGTGGAATATGCCCGGAAGTTCAAGGCCATGCACGCCTATGCCGGCGGCGCCAAGGGACGGTTTTTCCACATCGCCCCCGCCCAGTCCCTGACGGCGGCCAATGCCGACCGGTGGCTCGCCCCCCTCCCCGGTAGCGAGGGGCCCATCGGCTGCGCCCTGCTCCGGATGGCGCTTTCCCAGGGCCGGGGAGAGCATCTGCCGGCCGAATTCCGGGAGGCCCTGGCCGGGGCCGTTTCGGGCTTCCCTCTCGACAAAACGGCCGATGCGGCCGGCATCGCGATGGAACCCCTCGAGGCGGTCGGCAAGGCCCTCCTGTCGGCCACAACACCGCTGGTGCTGGGCAGCAGCGCCGTCGGGAGCGGGGACGCCGCCCTCCAGACGGATCTGGCCGCGGCCCTGCTCAACTGTGTGTTGGACCCAAAAAGGTCCCTCATCGATTTCACCGCCCGCCACCGCGTGGAGACGGCGGCGCGCCGGTCCGACATCCTGGAGTTTTTCACCGATCTCAAGGACGGCCCGGCGGGCGTGCTCCTGCTCCACAATGTCAACCCGGTGTACGCCATGCCCGGCGCCGGCGACATCCGGGAGGCCATGGGCCGGGACGATCTGTTCGTGGTCGCCTTTTCCGGTTTCATGGACGAGACCACCCAGTTGGCCGACCTCGTCATCCCGGTGCGGATGCCCCTGGAATCCTGGGATGAGTACGGGGGCAAAACCGGGCTGCTTTCCACCCTCCAGCCGGCCATGGGAAAACTGGCGTCGGTCCCCGCCGTCGGCGACCTCCTGCTGCGCGCGGCCTTTGACGCCGACAACCGGCCGGCGCCCGATTACGCCGCCTATCTCGCCAAACGGTTGACGGCCGGTCCATCCATGGCCAACGACCGGGACCGGCTGGAAACGTTTCGGGTCGGCGGCCGATTCGCGGAACCTGGTCGGGACGACCCCGCTCCCCCGCCCGCGCTTTCGCTCGAGCCCTACCTCCTGAACGTGCTTTCCCGGCCGCCGGCGCCGCCGCCGGAGGGCATCCCGTTCGCGGCCCTGCCGTCGGTCCGGTTTTTCGACGGCCGCGGGGCCAACCGCCCCTGGCTCTGCGAGATCCCCGACCCGCTGACCAAGATCGCGTGGCAAACGCCGATCCTCCTCCATCCGGTGACCCTGGGGGATCTCGGAATCCGGCAGGAGGACGTGATCAACGCGACCACCCAATGGGGAACGGTGGAGGCCGCGGTCTATGAAACCGACGGGGTCCGGCCGGGCGTGGCGGCCATGGCCATCGGCCAGGGCCATGCGGGCTTCGGCCGGTATGCCGACGGCGCGGGCCTCAATCCCTTCCGGCTCCTGTCGCCGGCGGCCGACCCGGCCTCCGGCGGGCCCCGTCACGGCGGAGAACGACTGGAAATCCGGAAAACCGGCCGCACCCTGCCCCTGGCCCACACCGACGGCAGCCGGATCCAGCACGGCCGGACCATCGCCCTGTCCGCGACCCTGACCGACCTCGTCCACGGCGATCATCCGGAAAAGCACGGACTGGCCATGCATGAGTTTCCCCTGGTCCTGCCTCTGCCCGAGGCGTACAGCCATCACCGGGACGTCTATCCGCCCCACGAGCATGCCGATTACCGGTGGTCCATGGTGGTGGACCTGGACCGCTGCGTCGGATGCGGGGCCTGTGCGGCGGCCTGCTATGCGGAGAACAACATCGGCGTTGTCGGTCCCGAACGGATCCTGGAAGGCCGGGAGATGTCATGGCTCATGATTCAACGGTACCTGGACCCGGACCGTCCCGAAAAGGTCACCTTTCTGCCCATGCTCTGCCAGCACTGCGACAACGCGCCCTGTGAATCGGTCTGCCCCGTCTACGCCCCCCATCATTCCAAGGAAGGGCTCAACAACCAGATCTACAACCGGTGCATCGGGACCCGGTTCTGCTCCCAGAACTGCCCCTACAAGGTGCGCCGCTTCAACTGGTTCGACTGGCAGTGGCCGGCGCCCATGAACCGCCAGCTCAATCCAGAGGTGACGGTCCGGAGCAAGGGCGTCATGGAAAAATGCTCTTTCTGCGTCCAGCGGATCAAGGACGCCCACGGGGACGCCAAAAACGAGGACCGGGCCATCCGGGACGGCGAAGTCGTGCCGGCCTGCGTCCAGACCTGCCCCACCGGGGCTTTCACCTTCGGCAACCTCATGGATCCCGAAAGCCGGGTACGCCGCATGACGGACGACCCCCGGGCCTATCAGATCATGGGATATCTCAACACAAAGCCGGCCGTGATCTATCTGAAAAAGGTCGTGCAGGACATTTAAATCCGAGAGAAAACGCGATGCCGGAACTCACGTATACCGAGATTGACACCACGGTCCTCAACACCCTGACCCCGCCCAAACGGGCCTACTGGCTGACGGTGGCCGCCCTGGCCGTGGGCATCCTCATCGGGGTATCGTGCTGGATTTACCAGATCTTCGTGGGTATCGGGGTCGGGGGCCAGAACCACCCGGTGGCCTGGGGGACCTACCTCATCAATTTCGTCTTCTGGGTGGGGATCGCCCATTCCGGGACCCTGATCTCGGCCATTCTCTATCTGTTCCGGGCCGGCTGGCGCAACCCCATCGCCCGGGCCGCCGAGACCATGACGGTCTTTGCGGTCTGCACCGCCGGGTTGTTCCCCCTCATCCACCTGGGGCGGGTCTGGCTGGTCTATTACATGCTGCCCTATCCCAACCAGCGGTATCTCTGGCCCAACTTCCAGTCCCCCCTGGTTTTCGACCTGGTGGCCATCAGCACCTACCTGACGGTGAGCAGCCTTTTCTGGTTCACCGGGATGCTCCCCGACCTGGCCACGGCCCGGGACCGGGCGGTCGGCTGGCGGAAAGCCTTTTACAAGATCCTGTCCCTCGGCTGGACCGGCGCGCACGAGCAGTGGCGCCATTACGCCCGGGGGTATCTGTTCTTCGCCGCGCTGGCCACGCCCCTGGTCATCTCCGTCCACAGCGTGGTCTCCTGGGACTTCGCCCTGGGGGTGGTGCCGGGATGGCACTCCACCATCTTCGCCCCCTATTTCGTGGCCGGGGCCATCCATTCGGGACTGGCCATGGTCCTCACCCTCATGATCCCCCTGCGGGCCATCTTCGACTACAAGCGCATCATCACCGACGACGTGCTGGAAAACGTGGCCAAAACCATCATCTTCACGGGGCTGATCGTCGGGTTCGCCTATGCCACCGAGTACTTTATCGCCTGGTACAGCCACAACGCCATCGAAATCGAATCCTTCCGGTGGCGGGCCGTGGGCGATTACACCCTGGAGTTCTGGATCATGGTGGTCTGCAACAGCCTGGTGCCGCTCCTGTTTTTCTTCAAGAAATACCGGCGGTCCATCCCCTGGCTGTTCGGCATCTCGATCCTGGTCAACATCGGCATGTGGTACGAACGGTTCGTGATCATCGTGGGCGGACCGGCCCACGACTTCATCCCCCACGCCTGGGGGCTCTATACCCCCTCGGCGGTGGAGATGGGCATCATGCTCGGCACCTTCAGTCTGTTTTTCTTTCTATTCCTGCTCTTCGTCAAGCATCTGCCCTCCGTCTCCATGACCGAGATGAAGGAAACCCTGGACAAAGGATCGGCCCATGGAAGTTAAACGGTACGTGATGGGATTGTTCAAGGACGAGGACCGGGCCGTGGGCGCCATCGAATCCCTTAAAGGGAGTGCTTCATTCAGTCTCCACAAGGTCCACAGCCCCGTGCCCAGCCACAAGATCATGGACGTCCTGGACCGGGGTCGTCCCCAGAGCAAAGTGGGATATTTCACACTGGCCGGCGGCATCATCGGCTTTTTCACTGGGTTTTTCCTGGCCATTTACACCGCCTCCGAATGGAGCCTCATCGTCAGCGGCAAACCCGTGGTGGCCCTGGTCCCCTTTTTCATCGTGGGGTTCGAGTTCACCATTCTCTTCGGCGTCTTCGGCAACATCATCGGCCTCCTCACCCAGACCCGCCTGCCGCGATGGAAAAACCTGAAACAATACGACGATCGCTGTTCCGGTGAGCATTTTGGCGTCGTGGCCCAGTGCGACGACGCCGATCAGGACCGGCTCATGGCGTTTTTTATTGAAAGGGGCGGGGAAGCCAAGCGGATTTACGTCTACTAAGCTTAGGATACAGAATGGGAAAAGACGCGGCAATCAACAAAAGCATGTTCTACACGATCCTGGCGGCGGCGATCGTGCTGGGGGCGGCCAGCTTCCTCTACCTGATCAACGGCCAGCATCCGGAAAAGGCGTGGCATGCCTATCATATCAACTTCCTCCTCTGGTCGGCCGTGGCCCAGGGCGGACTGCTGTTCTCCATGGTCATGCATTTGTGCAAGGCACGATGGAGCGGTCCCCTGGCGGGCCTTTCCGAGGCCTTTGCCGGGTTTTTTCCCGTATCTTTCGCTCTGTTTCTGGTCCTTTTTCTGGGGCGGGAGCACCTGTTTCCCTGGCTCCACCACGACCTTCATGGCAAGGAGGTCTGGCTCAACATGCCGTTTCTCTTCACCCGGGATTTCGTCGGGCTGTTGGCGCTTTATGGGTTGGGGTTGGCGTATTTGGTCAACTCGTTGAAATTGAAGCGGCGTGGACGGACACCGACCGGCACGGACGCAGTGGACGCAGCGGCCATTCAGGCCAGGATGAGCTTGTTTGCGGTGCTCTACTGTTTCGCCTACGCCCTGGTCCTGTCGTTGATCGGGTTCGACCTGGTGATGAGCATGGATCCCCACTGGATCTCCACCCTTTTCGGGGCCTATGCCTTTGTCAAGGCGTTCTATATCGGGCTGGGGGCCCTGCTGATCCTGGCGTCCATTGTCTACCTCATCCAGGGAGAAACTTCGCCCCTGAAACCGGCCCATTTTCATGATCTCGGCAAGCTCTTTTTCGGGTTCTGCCTGGTATGGGCCGATTTTTTCTACGCCCAGTTCGTGGTCATCTGGTACGGCAACCTGCCCGAGGAGACCCATTATGTTATTCAGCGGACCATGACCGCGCCCTGGAACGGGCTGGCCTGGTTCGTCTTCATCCTCTGTTTTATCGCCCCGTTTTTCATTCTCCTCAACCGGCGGGTCAAAACCCAACCGGTGTTCATGATGATCCTGGCTTCGGCCATCATCATCGGCATCTGGCTGGAACACCTGCTCTTGCTGGGACCGGCGTGGGACAGCAGTGCCGTTCGGCTGCCCCTCGGTTTGTGGGACGGCCTGATCTCCCTCGGGTTTCTGGGGCTCATGGCCGCGTCCCTGACCGTTTTTCTCAAATTGTTTCCTGAGCTGGTCCCCACCCGGCCGGCGGAGGTGAACTGATGGACCTGACCACCCGGCTGAAAAACACGGCTTCGGCCGTTTCCGACAACATCGGACCGATTTTTTTCACCGTGCTCACCCTCGTCCTGACCCTGTTGTTTCTCTATTTCTTCTATGCCGCGCCGGCGGCGTCGGTGGGGCCGGCCCAGCCGATCCCCTTTAGCCACCGGGTCCATGCCGGAACGAAGGCCATCGCCTGCGAATTTTGCCATCCCTATGTGGGCCGCTCCAATTTTCCCGGTATGCCGCCGGTGGAAAAATGCCTCTACTGTCACAATTACATCATCGCCAACCACCCGGAAATCCGGAAAGAGCATCAGTACTTCGACACGGACACCCCAACGCCCTGGGTCAAGGTCAACTACATTCCGGAGCATGTTTTTTTCAAGCATATCCGGCACATCAAAAAGGACATCCAGTGTGCGGAATGCCACGGCGCCGTGGAGACCATGGACCGGCTGCCCCGGAACAATTTCAAGATGGGATTCTGCGTCGACTGTCACCGTCGGAAGAACGCCAACCTGGGCTGCTGGCTGGGCTGTCACAACTAGCGATGTAAGGAGAACAGATCTTGCCGTCACAAGCGTCACTGTCAACATACGCCACCGCCAAGGGGTTCTGCATCACCTCGGGGTTCTGGATGATGGTCGCCACCTTCATGGGGCTGCTGGGCGCCACCGAACTCATCGCGCCGGATCTTCTGGAGAATGTGGGATGGCTCGTCTTCGGCCGGGTTCGCCCCATACATATCAACCTGGTGCTGTTCGGCTTCGTCACGCCCGGCCTCCTGGGTGCTGCGTTCTATTACCTGCCCCGGTTGCTCCAGACCGATCTGTACAGTGAAAAACTCGGGGTCATCACCGTCCTTGTCTGGAACCTCACCCTTGTGGCCACCGTGGTGAGCCTGTCGGCCGGATTCTCCCAGGGCCGGGAATACGCGGAAATGATCTGGCCCGTGGACATGATGGTGGTGGTCATGTTCCTCCTGGTGCTCTACAACCTGGTGATGACGGTACGGCAGCGGAAAGAGCCGGTCCTCTACGTGTCGGTCTGGTACGCCTGCGCCGCCATCGTCCTCACCTCCGCCACGTACTGCCTGGGCAATGTCATCTGGCGGCCCAATACCGGCGCCCTGGTGGGAATCCCGGACGCCATCCTGCTCTGGTTCTACGGACACAACATCTTCGGCCTGCTCCTGACGCCCCTGGCCCTGGGCGTCGCCTATTACGTCATTCCCCGGGCCTGCAAGGCCCCCATTTACAGCCACACCCTTTCTTTGCTGGGGTTCTGGTCCCTGCTGGTGGTCTACACCCACATCGGCACCCACCACCTCCTCCAGGTACCGGTGCCCACCTGGCTGAAGGTGATCTCCATCGTGGACAGCGTCGGCATGGTGATCCCGGTGATGGTGGTCCTGATCAACCTCTGGTACACCGCCAAGGGGCGGCTCGGGGAAATCCACGCGGACGTGGGCGCCAAATTCGTCTTCACCGGCACGATCATGTACTTTTTCGTCTCCATCCAGGGGTCCATGATGGCCCTCCCCCAGGTGCAGCGGGTCACCCATTTCAACAACTGGGTGGTGGGCCACGCCCATGTCGGCGTGCTGGGCTTTTCGGGAATGATCGCCCTGGGTGGCCTCTACTATGTTCTCCCAAAGCTGGCGGGGAAACCCCTTTTCAGCAAATTCCTGGCCGATTTCCAATACTGGATGGTGCTCATCGGCGTTTCCGGGTTCACCATCGTGCTCACCATCGTCGGGTTGATCCAGGGCAACGCCTGGCTCAACGGTGAGACGGTCTACCGGGTCCTGCCGGAAATCCATTTTTACTACGTGCTGCGGGCGTCCCTCGGATTGATGATCTTCACCTCCGCCCTCCTCGGATTCTACAACATCATCAGAACCCTCTTCTTCAACACCGGAGAGCTTTCCTCATGAAGATGACGCCTTTAGCGATCCTTGTCGGCAGTCTCGTGCTCCTGTTCACCATCGTATTTGTGGTGGTGATCATGCCCTGGTTTACCAGTCGGAATGAAGCCCCGTCCGAGATCTTCCGGACCCGGACCGCCGCGGAAGAAGCCGGCCGCGCCCTCTACATCGAAAATGGCTGCGTCTACTGCCACAGCCAGTCGGTCCGGACCATCGACTGGGGCATCGGGGCCGAACGCATCGCCCAGGCCGGGGACTACATCGCCGACCACCCCATCCTGCTGGGCTCCCAGCGGACCGGGCCGGACCTGTCCCAGGAGGGGGGCGAACATCCGGACGACTGGCACATGGCCCATTTCGTCAACCCCCGCTATACCCGGCCGCTGTCCATCATGCCGGCCTTTGCTTTCCTGGGGAACGATAACATCCAGACCCTCACCACCTATGTCCAGAGCCTCGGCTTCACTGACGCCGACAACCGCATGAAGCGCCAGACCTTCTGGAAAGAAGAATCCACCTTGGCCTACGAGGCCGGGCCGGTCGAAAATGTCGACTGGCTCCACCACCAGGTGCCCGAGGGGTGGCGGAACATCCCCAACCCCTATCCGACCAGCGAGGCGGGCCTGGCCCGGGGCCACAAAATCTACCAGGATTTCTGTCTCGGCTGCCACGGCCCCATCGGCGACGGCATGGGACCGGCCCAGCCTTACATTTATCCGCCGCCGTTGAATTTTACCATCTTGAAGGGACGTGGGGTGTCCGGCGGCATTTTATATTACCAAATCATGAACGGCATCACCGGCACTGCTATGCCGTATTTCAAAAAAGACCTGGAATCGGAAAAGATCTGGGAGGTGGGCAACTACGTGGCGGTGTATTTCATCAACGAAAGCGATGCCGACGGGGAGCCCAAGGGGATCGATGCGGCGTATGAGCCGTGATGGATGCTTTATGAAGAACAATGCGATTTGTAAAGCCTGTGGGCGAGGCAGGTTGAAAAAAGGCGAAACAAGCCAAAATTTCGAAAGGGAAGGTCTCGAGGTCAGAATAAACGGCATTCCAGCATTGATATGCGATCAGTGCGGACAAGTTTACTATCCACCCGGCATAAGCGATAAGATAGCAAACGCCGCCGATGATCTGTTTCAATTATCCGAAATCAAACATGTGGGAGAATACACCGCCGCTCTCTGAAGGGGAGATGGATATAAACGCCACAAGTAAAACCGATGCCCTGGTCCCCAGACAAATACACCCAAGCCCTTCAGTTCGCCGCCCATGCCCATCACGGCCAGACGGTGCCGGGAAGCGATATGCCCTACCTGGCCCATGTGTGCAACGTGGCCATGGAGGTGATGACGGCGATTGCGTCTGCGGATGACGGCGTCGCACGTCCTGACCTCGCCATCCAGTGCGCGCTGCTCCACGATGTGATCGAAGACACCGGGGTCTCTTATGAAAATGTGGACGCATTATTCGGCGCAGCCGTCGCCGACGGGGTGGCGGCCCTCAGCAAAGAGGAGGGGTTGGGTACCAAATCGGAAAGGATGGCGGACAGCCTCCGTCGGATTAAAGCCCAGCCCCGGGAAATCTGGATGGTCAAACTGGCGGATCGGATCACCAACCTCCAGCCGCCGCCGCATTACTGGAAAGAAAAAAAGATCCGGGAATATCATGCCGAGGCCCTCGTGATTCATGAGGCCCTTGGCGCGGCCCATGAACCGCTGTCCAACAGGCTATCCGCTAAAATCGAAGAATACAGGCGGTACTTCTGATGTATTACCCCTATTTCGTTACTTACATGCTCATCGGATTCGCCGTCAGCCTGGCGGTGTTCTACTGGGCGGTAAAAAACGGCCAATTCAGCGATCAGCAGCGGGCCCGGTTTCTGCCCCTGGTGGGCGATGCCCAGGGAAAACCCGTGGCCGCGACCCGTCGCCATCGATTCGAGATCTACGCGCTCGGGTTTCTGGTCTTCGCCGGCCTGACGGCCTCGGCCGCCGTGCTGTTTTTTTCTCTGATGTCAGCGACATAGACAGGGATACGGGAGAAAACGATCCATGCGGCATTTCGATCTGCTCAATGTTCAACACGTTGTTATATACGTGCTGCCGACGGTGATTTTCATGGTGATCTTCGGGCTGGCACTGGGGTACACCCATTTTCGGACCCGCCGGTCCGCCACCAAAATGGGCAAGATCAAATACGAGTTTCCCGATAATATCCGGGACCGGGATGCGCCCTTCCCTCTATGCCTGAGCCTGATCATCGCCGGAACGATCCTTTGGGGGTTTTTCTACATCCTGA
>CAYPCE010000036.1:0-22755 GCA_964409085.1 uncultured Desulfobacteraceae bacterium
TGCGCCCCCGGCACGGTGCAACCGCCCATGCTGAGCAGGCCGGCGACGCCGATGCCTGCCAGCATCTTCTTGAGTTCCTTTTTGTTCATGCCCTGCCCTCCTTCCATGAGACCGATGTGTATTGAAACAACCGATGAGAGCGTAAAAAGAATATAGATTCTTTCTATTTGAAGAGGGGGGTTCGTGTCAAGTGGTTTTTTGAACGCCGATCTGATATATGGATAAAATATACTGAACGCGGGCTACGCCCGCAACCCGGTGCCCGTGATATCTGAAAAGTGGAGTGCCCGAACTTTGGGTAGAATGCCTTTCAACTCCTTGAAGTTCAGATACGGCCAAAAATTGTTTTTGTTTTTTCGGCAATCTTTGAGGGGCAAGGCACTATCCATTCTCGACGCTTTCGACCCGCGTCCCCACCGGCAGGGGATCCGCGCCCTCCGCCATCCGGGCCACGGCGGTTTCAGTCATTACCGACGCCACCGTCAGCACGGGCTCGCCGCCGATGGGCCCGAAGCGCTGGCCTTTCCGGATCCCCACGTTCCGCCCGATGTTCAACTCCACCACTTCCCCTTCCACCGACGCCACCTTCCCCCGTAGCTTGAAGACATCCGCCGCCTTTTCCAGCAGCGGCCCCGTCAGCCGGTCCGCCAGAAGCGACGCCTGGGCGGTCCCGGCCGTGGATTCGCCGACCGAGGCGACGATCCGGCCGGTTTCGGTCTCGATGAGGCGGGCCGAGACCTGGGTCTGGGGCCCGGCGTGAATGATCTTCCCGGTCAGGATGAGCCGTGCCGCCAGCAGCCGGCCCAGGGACAACGCCGTGCTCCGGTCGGTCAGTCGGGATTTGGACAGTTTGAGTTCGGTCAGCAGTTTATCCAGGACCGCCCGCTCCACCAGTTGGACCCGCCCGCCTTCCAGCAGCCGTTCCTGGAGGGCCGAGGCGAGCAACACGTCCTCGCCTTCCATGAGGGAGTGCCCCCGGGTATCGAATTCCATCACCCAGAGTGTCAGGGGCCGGGACGTCCAGCCGTCCCACGCCGGCGCCTCGACGGGTTCCCCGGCCTTCTCCAGGAGATCCTGGACCAGCGCATCGATGCGGGCCTGCTTGTCCGCGTCCCGCTCCATGGCCAGCCGCTCCCGGATATCCTTGCTGACCGCCGCCACCAGGGCGTTGCCCGGCGCCGCGTCCCGGGCTTTCCCCAGCACCGCCGCCGCTTTCCGGATGTCCCCGCCGTCCCGCAGCACCATGGCCTGGGAGAGATACCCCCGGGGGTCCGACGGCGCGGCCGCGGCAGCCCGATCGTAAAAATCCAATGCCGTTTCCGGCTGATTCCGGATGGAGGCGATGCGGCCCAGCCCGATGAGCGCTTCCGCCTTTTCCCCATCGCTGCCCTTTTGCGCCGCCACGGCTTTTTCATAGGCGGTTTTCGCCGGGTCCAGCTCCCCGCGCCGCAACAGCACGTTGCCCCGAACGAGGTAGGACAACCGGATATCGCCGTCGGCCTCCCGGAGGGATTCAGCGGCCGTCAGGGCCCCGTCGAAATCCCCGCTTCTATAGTTTTGGAGCGCCGCCTGCCGGAGGGGGGCCGGATCGGTCCCGGACAACTGCCAGACCCCCACCCCGGCGGCAATGGCCAGCAGGGCCGCAACCGCCATCCAGACCCATTTCGGGGTTTTTTTCTTCGGTTCCTCATCCGTAATCTCCACAGGGGTCTCATACGTTTTTCGGGTCGAGGACCGGACCGGATGATCCGGTTCCGCTCCCGACGGGTCGTCATCGGCGCCGGCGCCCGCCGGCTGGACGTATCGGGTGAGGGGATCGCCGTAAAGCACGTATCCGGCCCAAATGATGCTCTCTTCGCCATAATCGGCGATCAGTTTCGTCCGGGCGCACCGCACGGCGTCGCCGATGGACATGCGGGACAACAAGCAGTCGTAAAACGCCATGGCGAATTGCCGGCTCGATTCGTCCGGCACGTCCCAGAACGTACCCAGATAATGGCGGACCCCGGCCAGAAGAAAGGCGTTGGCCAGGCCGAAAATTTCAGACTGATAGTGGTCGGCGACGGCCCATTCCCCGGTGCGGGCCGACTGGCAGGTATTTGAAAAAACAAAGGCGGGGGGCGTGGCGGCGCCCGCCATGGATAGGATGTCCTCGGCCGTGAACTGGCCGTCATCGAGGGTCCATCCGCTTTGACCGGGATCGCCTGAATTATATTCGGAATGGCCGGCGAAATGGACCAGATCGAAGTGCCGCAACGCCTCCCGCAACAGGTCCTGGGATACGCCTTCGGATTTCATTGCCGCGTTGATCACCTCTTTCCGCTTTTCCAGCAAGACGGAAAGCTCCGTTCCCTCGGCCCGCGCGCTGGGCAATCCTCCGGCCGGGTCCGCAAGGATCAACATTTTCAGCGGCATTTCCAGACGCCGGCTCCCCATCCCTTTCACCGTCTGCCGGGTTTGCACCAGCCGTCCCATGCTGAATCGCTGACAAAGGAACTGGCGGTCGTCGTGGAGCAGCTCCCAGGGAATGTGAACGAGTCGATCATCGAGGCTCACGACCAGGTGATCCGCCGCGCTCTTGCTCAACTTTTCCCGAATATCGAGCGGAAACAGATCGTTATAAAATTCCCTTCCAATGGTTCTCAGCCGGGCCAATACGTCTGTGGGAACCTTCCCACGGCGGTTGACCTGGTTCAGTGTCTCGACGATTTCGTTGCACCGGCCCTGGATCCGGTCCATTGGCGCCGGAATCTCTTCATACTGGCGTACGGTGGTGAACTGACCGGACACGCGCTCGTATGCGCTGATCTTGATCTGGTTGGCTTCCCGCGTGACATCGATCTGAAACACGTGTTCCCCGCCGGGCGCCGGTGTCGACGCAGCGGGTTCGGCGATGCGGCCGTCCTGAAGGCTGGGAAGGACGGCGTCTTCCTCCCGCCACACCACCCGGTAGAGTTCCATGGGCTCGAGTTTGCCCTTCAGCTCCGCCCGGCCGTAATGCCGGCAGACGACGTCGTCCCGGGACCCGACCCGTTCATAGAGGTCCTTGGACACCAGAATGATGTCTTTTCCCGCCTTGGCCTGGACCCGGGCGGCCACATTGACGGCGTCGCCGAAGACATCGGTTTCCTCCACCAGGGCCTTTCCGGTGTGGACCCCGATTTTGACATGGATACTATCCGAGGGGTCGGCCTCCTCGTTATGGTCGGCCAGGGCCTTTTGGATGTCCATGGCCGCATGGACGGCGGCGGCAGGATCCCCGAATCGCGCCATGACCGCATCGCCGATGGTCTTGATCACCACGCCGCCGTGGGACCGGATGACCGGAAAGAGAAGGTCATTGTGGCGCTGAACCATGGAGCGCCCCTTCAAGTCCCCCATGGTCTCCATGTAATGGGTATAGCCGCAGATGTCCGTAAACAGGATGGTTGTTTCCTGCTTGAACCGGGTCTCGATCAGACGGCCAAGTCGTTCGTGTTCCCGCAGGATCTCTTCAACGCTTCGGTTGTCCTCGGGCGGTCCGTTGCAAACGTCGTCGGTCATGGCATTCCTCCTGGGGGTTGGGAAGGATGGAATCGGATCTTTTCCCCATACCATAACGGTGACAGGGGAGCAATGCCCCCCGCCGTCACGCCCCGAACTTCTCGATCCGCCCCGCGTTGGCCATGGCGATGGGCATCAGGTCCACGGCCGGGATGCGGGGACCGAGGCCGCCCGCGATGCAGGCCCGCTCGCCGAACATCCTGACCGGGTCTTTCCGGCAGTGTTCCGACCAGATGAGGACCGGTACCGGGTGCCAGCTGTGGTAGGCCAGGGCCGCCGGGGTGGAATGGTCCCCGGTGGCCACCACCACGCCGGGGTTCAGGGCCATGATCATGGGAACCACGGTCCGGTCCGCCTCCTCGATGAGGGAGACCTTCCGGTCGAAGTCGCCGTCTTCACCGGCGCTGTCGATCTTCTTTACGTGAAAATAGAAGAAGTCGTAACCGTCCCAGTTCTTTTTGAGCGTTTCCATCTGGTCGTCGAGGGTGTCGCCGGTTGTCAGCACGTCCATGCCCACCAGCCGGGAGACGCCCCGGTACATGGGGTAGGCGGCGATGGCGGCGGCCCGGAGGCCGTAGATGTCCGGGAAGGCCGGCCAGTCGGGCTTTTCGGAAAAGCCCCGCAGCAGCACCATGTTGGCCGGGTGATCGTCCTTCAGGGTGGATTTGGCGTTGTCGACGAATTCGGCCACCCGGTAAGCGGTCTTTTCGGCGGCTTCGGACAGCGGTTTCGGGTCCAGCGGCGGCTTGCCGGTCTCCTGCGGGTCGGTGTCGGCGATTTCATGGGACAGGTCCCTTGCCCGCATTACCAGCAGGAACCGGTAGTCCTTCACCGGTTTCACAACGATCTCGACGCCGGGGACGCGGATGGCGTTGAGTTTTTCGCACAGCGCCGCGCAGGTCTCCGTGGGGATGCGGCCGGCCCGGCGGTCGGTGACGTTGCCGTCGGCGTCAATGGTGCAGAAATTGCCCCGGGCCGCGACGTCGCCGGGCTTCAAATCGAAGCCGATCCCCAGGGCCGCCAGGGTCCCCCGCCCCACCTGGTATTGGATCGGGTCATAGCCGAACAGGGCCAGATGGGCCGGGCCGCTGCCCGGCGTCATCCCCGGCCCCACCGGCACGTGGAGGCCGCAGATGCCGTCCTCGGCCAGACGGTCCAGGTTGGGGGTGTCCGCCGCTTCCAGTTCGGTTTTGTGTTTGTCCGGTTCCGGCAGTCCGCCCAGGCCGTCCATGACCAGCAGGACGACCTTTTTGTCGGAGGGTTTGTGTAATTGGTTGATGATGTCGAAATTCATGATTCCCCTCTTTCCTCTTTATGCGTCGGCCAGGGCCGCCACGCCCGGAAGGGTGCGGCCCTCCAGGTATTCGAGAAAGGCCCCGCCGCCGGTGGAGACGTGGGTCATCTTATCGGCGACACCGGCTTCATTGACGGCGCTGGCCGAATCGCCGCCGCCGATGTAGGTATCGGCGTCCAGTTGCGCCAGCACCCCGGCGATGGCCCGGGTCCCCTCGTCGAACGGGGCGGTTTCGAACAGCCCCATGGGACCGTTCCACAGCACGGTGTTGGCCGCTTTCAGCTTGTCGGAAAACCGGTTCACCGTATTCGGACCGATATCCAGTATCCGCCATCCCGGCGGGACGGCGTCGGCCGCCACCGTCCGGCGCCCATCGGCGTGATCCGCCGATTCGGCGATGACCACGTCCACGGGGAGCATGAGACGGTTCCCGGCCTTCTCCAGGATCTCGCCGGCCGTTTCCAGGCTCCCGGTTTCCGCCAGGGAGTCCCCGATCTCCAAGCCTTTGGCCAGCAGGAAAGTGTTGGCCATGCCGCCGCCGATCATCAGGCTTTCCGTTTTTTGAAGAAACCGTTCCAGGACCCCGATCTTGTCCGAAATCTTGGCGCCGCCGAAAACCGCGGAGACAGGGGGGCGCGGATGGGCGATCAGGTGGTCCAGGACCTCGATCTCCCGGGCCATGAGCAGACCGGCCACGGCGGGAAGGTGGCGGGCCACCCCCTCGGTGGACGCATGGGCCCGGTGGGCCGCGCCGAACGCGTCGTTGACAAAGAGGTCGGCGCCGTCCGCCAGTTTTTCGGCGAACGCGGCGTCGTTGGCCTTCTCCTCCTCGTGAAACCGGGTGTTCTCCAGCAGGAGCACATCGCCGGGCTTCAGATCGGCCTTGGCCACGGCCACCGCATCACCGATGCAGTCGTCCACCGTGGCCACCCCGGCCCCCAGCAGCTCGGAGAGGCGCCGGGCCACGGGGGCCATGCGCAGCGAATCATCCGGCCGCCCCTTGGGACGTCCCAGATGCGAACAGAGGATCACCCCGGCCCCCCGTTCGGTAAGGTTCCGGATGGTCGGCAGGGCCGCGCGGATGCGGGTGTCGTCCCCCACCTCCCTGTCTTTGAGCGGCACATTGAAATCGACGCGCATGAGCACCTTCTTTCCCTGAACCTCCACATCATTGACGGTCTGTTTCATGATCTCCTCCCTCTCGGCCATTGTCGATTGTCTTCGCCGGTCCTTCCACGCCGGCCGGTCCATTCTGAAAACGTTCTCACAGTCTATCCTGGAACCGAACCGCCATCAAGCCGTTTTCCGGAATACAGGGTCCGGTCTGGCTGGCGATCAGGGACCTGAGATGGTCTCGGATCAACCGATCCTCGGCCCATCTCATGTTGTCGGGTGCAGCATCCCTGCCGCAGAAAAAATATTGAGGGATTTTACCAGGAGGAGATGAAAAAAGAAATGAGGGAAACACCCTATTTTGGGGTGATGAAGGATTCAACATGAGAAAGAGACCGAGCGGCTGCGGGAGAATGATTGCAAACGGCCCGTCATTGGTCTATAAAATCCCCCTTGATGCCAACGCTGCATTGAACAATCGATCCAAAGGAGAGCAGATCCCCCGATGAAACGCCATTTTTTCCTCAAGCTGATCTTACTGTCATCCTTTTGTTTTTTGGGCTCGCCAATACCGCTTTTTTCCGCAACCCTTCACCCGATGGTGATCCATCCGGAACATCACGACACCTCCTCTCCCTTGCCGGCCGATCAAACACCCTCCGGCAGCTCTCCGTCGGAAGGGGAAGTGCCCTGTTTTTCCCTGATCCAGGAGGAAGATCTGTCCCCGATTCAAAAAACATCACGGGCCGGGGGGGAAGATCCACTGTTGCAGGACCGGCATTCGCCGCTGTCCATGCCCGAGCCAGGGGTGAGCTTCGAAGGCCTCTTTAATGTGAACAGCGTCAAACCGCCCGATCCCCAGGGCGATGTGGGGCCGGACCACTACGTGCAGGTGGTCAATTTGTCATTTGCGGTCTGGGACAAACAGGGCGCACTCCTTTACGGACCGGCAGATTTGAACTCCCTCTGGAAAGATTTCGGAGGCCCCTGCGAATTCCTGAACAACGGCGATCCGATTGTTCTGTACGATCACCTGGCGGATCGGTGGCTGCTCAGCCGGTTTGCCCTGCCCAATGGAAAAAACAGCGGGCCGTATTATCAATGCATCGCGATTTCCAAAACACCGGACCCGACGGACCAATGGCACCGATACGCCTATAAAACGAGTGATACCAAATTCAACGATTACCCCAAATTCGGCGTCTGGCCGGATGGATATTACATGTCCGTTAATCAGTTCGAAACCGGAAGTTTCACCGGTGCCGGCGTTGCAGCCTTTGAACGGGAAAAAATGATCCGGGGTCTGGATGCCCGAATGATGTATTTCGACCTCGAAGACAGGGATATGGGTCTCCGGGGGATGCTGCCGTCGGATCTGGACGGTCCGCCGCCTCCCCCCGGGACGCCGAATTATTTTCTTCAGATGGACGACGACGCCTGGAGCTACCCGCAGGATCAGCTTGAACTCTGGACCTTTCATGCGGACTGGTCCTCTCCGGAAAACGCCCGGTTCCGAAAAATCGCCCAGTTGGCCACCGGGTCATTTGACACCAATTTATGCGATTATGACCGCGACTGCATTCCTCAGCCGGATACCAATGCAGGCCTGGATGCCATTGCCGACAGGGTCATGTTCCGCCTGCAATTCCGGGATTTCGGCTCCCACCGATCCATGGTCGCCAACCACACCGTAGACGTGGACGGCGGAGACCATGCGGGAATCCGCTGGTATGAACTCCGGGACGCCGGCCAGGGATGGTTCATCCGGAATCAGGGAACCTACGGCCCGGACGACCATCACCGATGGATGGGAAGCGTTGCCATGGACCGGAACGGGAACATGGCGATGGGGTATTCTCTTTCCAGTCCATCGATTTATCCCTCCCTGGCCTATACGGGCCGATTGGCCGACGATCCGCCCGACACCATGGCGCAAGGGGAAGCGGTGCTCGTGTCTGGCACCGGATCCCAACTGGGCAGCAGCTTCCGGTGGGGCGATTACAGCATGATGTCGGTTGATCCGGTGGATGGGTGTACCTTCTGGTACACCGGAGAATACTACCGACAGAACAGCCGATGGGAATGGCAGACCCAGATCGGTGCTTTTCGGTTTCCTTCCTGTTCCGATGGATCGCAAGGAGCCCTCAGCGGACTTGTTGCGGACGGAGATGGAAACCCGATAAACGGGGCGAGAATCATCACCGGAACCGCCGCCACCCTCAGCCACGGATCGGGCCGGTATCGGTTTGCGCAGCTTCCGGCGGGAGAGACGACCGTGACGGCGTCGGCCTACGGATACGGTTCCCAATCGACGCCCGTGACGATTGAAGAGGGCGTGGCCCATCAACAGGATTTCACGTTATCGCCCCTTCCGAGCGCCTTTGTGGAAGGACGCGTAACGGATGATCGGACCGGCTGGCCGCTTTACGCCGAGATCACCCTCTCCGCGCCGGGATATACCCAACGACGATTTACCGATCCCGTCACCGGTAGATACCGGATCGAACTGTTTGCCGGTGTTGCATATGATGTGGAAGTCCATTCGCTGGTTCCCGGTTATGGCCCGCGGTCCGTCCAGTTCTCGCTCGGTGACCCGGCGGATATCGCCCTGTCCAGGGATGAGGGCTGTTCCGCCCCCGGGTACGCACCTTTTCTGGAAACCTTCGACATTTGCGGTCCGACGGGCCGATGGAGCCGGATCGACAACGCGGGAAGCGGGACCGTCTGGCAGTTTAGCGCCGCAGGGGAGGAGGGCAACCGGACGGGCGGCACCGGATGTTATGCGGCTTCGGGGGTCGGGACGTCCCATCTGGCCGAAATGGATACGACCCTGATTTCACCCCCCATCGACTGTTCCTTTCTGACGAAGGCATTCCTTTCCTTCCAGTTCGATTACCGGACCCGCACGGGGGAAGACGCCGCGGAAGTGGCGGTCAGTCCCGACGGCGGAACCACCTGGATCCGCGTCTGGGAGAGCCCGGATGGGAGTGTCCAGGGACCGGAAGCGATCACCCTGGACATCTCCGATGAAGCCGCCGGACACTCCCGGGTCCGGGTCCGATTCCGTCACCGCGATGCGTTTCGGCAGGGTGTCTGGGGAATCGACGATGTCGCGATATCCGGCGGACCGGGGTCGTGTGTCGCCCCCGCATCCGGGGGCCTTGTGGTGGGGAACGTCTATGACCGGGACGCCGGCGTCCCGGTAAACGGGGCCACGGTCGCCTCTGATGGCGGCGCTTCGGTGGTGACAACGGCGACACCGGACGACCCGGATGTGGACGACGGTTTTTTTGCCCTGTATGTTCCGTCGGGATCGCACCGCTTGCAGGCCACCTATCCGGCTTTTCTACCGGATGGCCGTACCCTGATACCGGTCGACGGCGACAGCGTCGGTCTGGATTTCCACCTGGGGTCCGCCGACCTGACCCTCGACCCGACGGTGTTGGAGGTGGAAGCCTCCCCGGGCGGCGATGCGGCCGCGGCCATAACGCTCACCAACACGGGCAGCGTTTATGCCGAATACGCCCTCACCGTCGCATCTCCCAACGGTGAGGTTCCGCCATGGATTGTCCTGTCCCCCGCAGAGGGGCTGGTGCCGTCAGGGACGTCCGTGGAGATCGAGGCGCGGTTCGAAACCCCTTATGGGGAAACGGGGGACCGATTCGAGGCAGTGATCACCCTTCACCATAGCGGCTCCTCCTCTCCTTTCAGCACCCCGGTCGCGCTGTTGATCGCCGACCGGCCCCTTCCGGTGGACGATGCCGCCGTCACGGCCCGGAACGGGGCCGTGCTCATCGATGTTCTCGCCAACGATCACCTCGTCGGCCCGGATCCTCCGGAGATCGAACTGGCATCGGTTCCCGGGCATGGCACCGCCCGGATCGAGGAAACGGCGATCCGCTACACACCCGATCCGGGATACACCGGCGAGGATCGGTTCGTCTATGCCCTGGACGGGCGCCCCGCTGCGGTAACGGTCCACGTCTGGGAACGGATCGCCGAACAGCCGATTTCGGCGCCCGGCGGGATCCCCGACGAGGACCCCGCCGGGCTCACCTCTGCCATTCACGTAACGGAACACACGGCCTCCGCGGTGGAAAGGGTGACGGTTACGCTCACGCTGGAGCATCCCTACCTTTCCGACCTCAGCGCCTGGGTGACAGCACCCAACGGCGAACGGGTCCTTCTTTTTGACAACCTGACAGGAGCGGATTTGAACGACACCACATGGGATGATCTTTCCCCCTTCGACGTCTCAGATGGTGCCGCGCCCTACCGGGGATCCTTCCGGCCGACCCAGGCCCTGGCACTCTTCAGCGGGCAATCCGTCTCGGGGGAATGGACCCTTGAGATCATGGATCATTCCCCACTGGATGAAGGAAAACTCATCGACTGGGAAATCGATATTTTTTATTCCGACATGAGCATCATCCAGGTAGACGACCCCGCAGACACCCTGTTGGCGGACGGTCGATGCACGCTCCGGGAAGCCGTCGAGGCCGCCAACACCGACACGCCTGTCGGCGGCTGTTCCGCCGGGGGGAAACGGGACACCATCCGATTACCCGCCGGGCGGTACCGTCTCACCAGGGAAGGCCCAGACGAAAACAACAACCAGACCGGGGACCTCGACATCGTCGGGTCCGGCTCCGTGATCCTCCAGGGCCCTTCGGATGGGGAGGCCATCCTGGAGACGGATCTTGAGGATCGATTGATCCATACCCATGCAGGAAGCGATGTGACGCTGTCCCATTTGACCATCCGGGGCGGCGCCCCCAAAAATCAGTCTGTCGGCGGCGGCGGCGGTATCTTCAATCAGGCCGGAAGGGTCACCGTTCGTCACTGCATCATTTCTGACAATCGAGCCCCCCTTGGCGGCGGCATCTATAACGGTCAGGGAACCGTGCGCATCACCTCTTCACAGCTTCGTAACAACACCGCCCAAAGCGGCGGAGGACTGATCACCCTCTTCGGGCATGCCGCCGTTGACCGTTGCACCATCCGTCGGAACGAGGCCAGCAGCAAAGGGGGGGGCATCGCCGTTTTTAACAGCGATCTTTCCATCACTTCGACAACGGTCCGGGAGAACACGGCCACCACCGGCGGCGGCATCACCAACCAGACCGGCACCGTCGTTATCAACCGCTCCACGATTTCGAAGAATCAGGCATTCGACGGGGGAGGGTTCCGGAACACCTCTGGAACGGCCCGCCTGCGATTCGTTTCGGTTGCCGACAACGAGGCCACCGGCAACGGGGGCGGCCTGTCCATCCAGGACGGATCACTTGAACTCGCCAACACCCTCGTTGCCCGAAACCGGGTCGAGGTCAAATTCGAAACCGCCGACATATCCGGCCCCATCGTCAGCGGCGGGGGAAACCTCATCGGCAGCAGTTCCGGGGGGTGGGGATACCGGTACCGGACGGATCTGCTGAATATCGACCCGCTCTTGACGCCTTTGGCCGATCATGGCGGGACGACGCTGACCCATGCGATCCCGCCCCGGAGTCCGGCGGTGGATGCGATCGACTGCCGGCGGTTCGAGCCGGATCAGCGCGGTATATACCGGCCCGTCAATGACCGGTGCGATATCGGCGCTTTTGAACAGGACGGGCGATCCTATCCCCCGACGGCGGAGGACGACCGGGCCGTTTCCACGGGAAATCCGGTGCTCGTGGATGTGCTGGCCAATGACGGCGACGCCAACGGCGACCCCTTAGCCGTTTCCATAGAGGCCCCGCCCGCCAGCGGGACCCTCCGTTTCACCGGGGAGGATCTCGTCTATACGCCGGAGAGCGGGTTTTTAGGGGAAGATGCCTTCCGGTATACGGTCTCCGACGGGGAGAACACCGATACGGCGACGGTGACGATCCTCGTCGGACCCAACACCCCGCCCTCTCTGCGGGACGACGGGACCCAGGTCCATCAAAATGAGTGGATTATCATCGATGTGCTGAAAAACGACAGCGACCGGGACGGGGATGCACTGACGTTGCGGTCCGCCAGCCCGCCGGAACACGGCGGCGCCCTTGTGGCCGGTGACCGGATTTACTACTTCCCCGAGCCAGGGTTTTTGGGTCGGGACGAATTTACGTACCGGGCCGACGACGGTATCGACACGGGCGAAGCCTCGGTGACGGTGACGGTATGGAAAACCGACAGAGTCATCGAGGTCGACGACATGGCGGACGGGATGGAACCAAACGGCCGCTGCTCCCTGCGCGAGGCCATCACCGCCGCTGTATCCGGGGAACCGGTGGACAGTTGTGCCGCCGGCGGCC
This sequence comes from uncultured Desulfobacteraceae bacterium, assembly GCA_964409085.1. Taxonomy (GTDB): domain Bacteria; phylum Desulfobacterota; class Desulfobacteria; order Desulfobacterales; family JAABSP01; genus JAABTD01. The sequence goes on from CAYPCE010000036.1 coordinate 12,232, forward strand.
TGCACCGCATTGTCCAGCTCCCGGCCGGCGTGTTCACGATCACCGATCTCCCCTCTGCGGACGAATGGCTCACCGGGGATCTGGACATCCCGGAGGGTCGGATGGTCCTCCAGGGGCGCCCCGATGGGGGGACCATCCTCCAGGGCGCGCCGGGACATCGGGTCCTTCATGTACACGAGGGGGCGGAAGTGGAGATCCGGGATCTGACCATCCGGGGATCGGACGACGGAGGGGAAGAGGGCATCAACGGCGGGATCCTGAACGACGGATTTTTGCGGGTGGCGGCGGTCGCCCTGATCCGGAATCGCGGGGAAACCGGGGGCGGCCTTCATAACACGGGCGATCTGGTGCTGGAAAACGCGACCCTGAGCGGTAACGGGGCCCGACAAGGGGGCGGGCTCTACAACGAGGGGCATGCCGTCATCCATTTCACCACCTTTTCGGACAATCGGGCCGCTTTTGACGGAGGCGGGATTCACACCCTTTCGGGATGGACCGAACTCAAGAACACCCTCATCGCCGGCAACGCGGCCGGCCGGGATGGCCCCGACCTGTGGGGGTCCGGACAAAGTCGCGGCGGCAATCTGTTGGGGACGACGGGCGGAACCCCTTTGGATCCCTTTGCGGAAACGGACCTCCTGAATGTGGACCCGCAACTCATTCCCCTGGCGGACAACGGGGGCGCGGCGAAAACCCACGCCCTCCGCATCGACAGTCCGGCGGTGGATGCCGTCGACTGTCTGGGGGTCGGTGGTGAACGGTTCTACACCGACGGCCGGGCCGTGGACCGACCGCAAGGGGAGGGGTGCGACATCGGGGCCTTTGAACACGACGACGCCTACTACCCGCCTGCGGCGGAAGGGGATTCCGCGATCGTTGCCAACGACCGGAGCGTCATCGTACCGGTGCTGGCCAACGACGGCAGCGCCGGGGCCCTGCCGCTGTTCGTGGCCGGATTGTCGCCGCCCCAGCACGGCGTTGCCGTCGACAATCTGGACGGCACCGTCACCTATACGCCGGAGCCCGGCTATGTGGGGTCCGATGGGTTCGGGTATACCGTCAGCGACGGGACGGCGGTGGACACCGCGACGGTCTCCGTATGGGTGGTCGTCAACGAGCCGCCCATCGCCGGGGACGACGCGGCCGAGACATTCCAGGGCGAGCCGGTGACCATCCCCGTGCTGGCGAACGACCGGGACCCCGACGGCTACGTCCTTTTCGTGTCGGCGGTGGGGCCGCCGGACCACGGCACCGCCGTCACGGATGGCGCCGTCATCACCTATACCCCCGATCCCGGCGTTTCCGGCACCGACACCTTCCCTTACCATGTCAGCGACGGCACCCGGATCGCCAAGGCCCGGGTATCGGTCACCATTACGGGGGTCGGTCTGGGGGATGTCCTCACCGTATTGAAAGTCCTGGCGGGCATTCCCGTGCCCGCCGACCATCTGGACCCCTTGCTGCGCCTCACGGAGAGGGTCGATATGGCGGCGGCCCTCCGGATTCTGCGGGGCCTGGTCCGGTGACGGTTACCGGGTCACCTCGTCGATCCATCCCAGGTAGGCGGGCAATCCGCCGTTGATGGGCAGCCGGATGATCTCCGGCACCTCATAGGCGTGGTGGGACCGGATGTGGGCCTCCAGGTCGCCGTAGAGCGCTTTCCGCGTTTTGATGGAGAGCTGCACTTCCGGCTCGTTGTTGACCTTGCCGTCCCACCAGTAATAGCTCCGGATGTTGCTCAACTGGATACAGGCGGCCAGCTTTTTTTCGATGATCCCGCCGGCCAGCTGTTCGGCATCGTTCTGGTTCCCGCAGGTGGTGATCACCAGGCAATGATCGGTTCCGTTCTCCACAGACGCCTCCTTTCGGTGTCATGATATCTTCTTACACGCCAGAAAGTCTAGAGAACCCGAAATCCCTTGTCAACCGAATAATCCTTGACGGATCAGCACTTTCCCCTATCATGGACAGGATAACGGAAGGAGGTGCTATGAAGATTCGTCACCTGGTCATCATCGCGGTTGTCCTTTTTTCAACGGCCGGGGCCGGCATCGCCGCCCAATATACCGTGGCCACCGTGGCCTGGATGGGATGGTCGCCCCTTCATGTGGCCGACGCCGAGGGGTTCTGGAACGCCCGGGGACTCGACGTCCGCGTGATCAACTACGACGACCCCATCGTGATCCTGGAGGCCATCAAGGCCGGACGGATCGATTTTGCCATGGACATGATCGGTTCCCTGGTGGGGGTGTACACCGACGGCACGCCGGTGGTCGCCCTGGCGGAGACCGACTGGTCCCACGGGGGGGACAACATCATCGTCAAACAGGGACACCGCCTCTCTCAGCATCTTGGAGAGCCCCTGGGGGTCTTTCTGAAGCTGCCCTCCTGCCTCTACTTTCTCGGTCAATACCTGGAACAGCAGGGGCTCACCCTCGCCGATTTCCGGATCGTCGAAATCCACGCCGAGGACCTGGCGGCCCAGTTCATTGCGGGGCGGATCCCCGCCATCGTCGACTACGAGCCCTGGGCCCTCCGGGCCGTCACGGACGGCAACGGTAAGGTGCTGGCGACCTCCGCCGACTTCGAAGGGTGCATCCCCGAGGGCCTCTGGGGATACCGGGACCATCTGGCGGCCCTCCCCCCCGAGGACGTCGTCCGGTTCCTGCTGGGCTGGATCGATGCCGTGGTCTGGCTTCATGATCCGGACCACTGGGAGGCCTATGCGGCGATTCTCAACGCCCGCACCTTCAGGGGGCTACCCGACTACCGCGACGCCGAGCTCCGGCGAATGCGAAGCCATGTCCGGATCCATCTTCCCGGTATGCTGCGGCGGCGAAACGAGGCGGAGGGCGGTTTGGTACGGTACCTGCGATCCCTGCGGGGCTTTCTGAAGCGGAACGGCCTCTTGAAAACCACCTTTCACCCCAAAGAAATCTTTGACAATCGGTTCATCCGCAACGCCCTTGACCGGTACAGAACCGAATCCGCAAACGACTGAAAAGAGTCTTTCCTGATGAGAACCATTGCCGTCCGCCTCTCCATGGCCTTCGCCTGCGTCATCTGCGTCCTTGTGATCCAGGGCTGGTTCGCCCATTACAATGCCCGCAACCTGTCCGATGTCCAGCAGAATGCCCTGACGAAACAGCTCGGAATCGTCGCGCTCCAGAAAGATCTCGCCCAGATCCGTCTCACGGTGTTCAAGCTCCTGGGCACCATGGACCCCGCGACCATGGACCGCCAGAGGGCCGCTTACAGGGAACGGATCGATGCCGTATCCGACGCCCTGGAGGCCCATGGGATCGCACCCTCCAAGGTCCTGAACAATCGGACGCTCTACGACCGGATCATCCAGCTCCATTACGAATTTTCCATCAAAACCGCGCGGTCCCTCATCAATACGCGCTCCAAGGAGGTCCACGAGGCCATCGTCGAAGCCCTGGAAGACCAGGCCGAAGCCGCCGAGGCAAAGGCCCGCCGACAGGTGGCCGACGCCCGGCAACGATCGCTGCTGACCACCGTCGGGCTGCTGGCCGCGGCCCTGGTGGTGGCGTTTATCTGGGCGGTGGTGCTGATGCGGTCCCTCACCGACCGGCGGAAAGCGGAGACCGCCCTGCAGAAAAGCGAGGAGCGGCTCCGGGCCATTTTCGAGGCGGCCCGGAATATCGCCTTTGTCATCACCGACGCCCGGGATCCGGTCCCCGACGTCCTCGAGTTCAGCCCCGGTGCCGAAAAAATTTTCGGTTACGCCCGTTCCGACATGATCGGCCAACCGGTCAACATCCTGCATCAGCCCGAAGACGTGGCCCGGTTTCCCGAGGTCCACCGGCAGATGCGAAAGGGGGCCATGGGGTTTTCGGGGGAAACCACCCTCGTCCGACGCTCCGGCGAGACCTTTCCGGCCCTTTTCACCACTTATCCCCTCCTGGACAACACCGGCGACATGTACGCCGCCCTGGGGGTGACCATCGATATCAGCGACCGGAAACGGCTGGAGATGCAGCTCCAGAAGGCCCATAAACTGGAGGCCATCGGCACGCTGGCCGGCGGCATCGCCCACGAATTCAACAACATCCTCAGCATCCTCCTCGGATTTTCCGAATTGACCCTGATGGACCTGCCCGAGTCGAGCCCGTCCCGCCCGCGGCTCGGAAAGATGATCGACACCTGCCTGCGCGGCAAGGACATTGTGCAGCAGCTGCTCCGTTTCAGCCGGAAAACCGAAGACGCACCGGAACCCATGGTGCTCAATCCCATCGTGAAAGAGACCATGAAATTCCTCCGGTCGTCGATCCCCACCAGCATCGAATTCGACGTCGATGTCCCCCGGGAATACGAGCGGATCATGGCGGATTCGACCCAGATCCACCAGGTGCTGATCCACTTGTGCACCAATGCGGCGCATGCCATGCAGGAGACCGGGGGCACCCTCACCGTCCGGATCGACCACCGGGACCTCGGCGCCGACGCGGCCGACATCGATCCCGACCTCCGGCCCGGTCCCTTTGTCCGGCTCACGGTGGAGGATACCGGCCCCGGCATCCCCCCGGACCTTCTGGACCGCATCTTCGACCCGTACTTCACCACCAAGGAGGTGGGCAAAGGGTCGGGGATGGGACTGGCCGTGGTCCACGGCATCGTCAAAAGCAGCGGCGGGGCCGTCGATGTGGCATCGACGCCCGGTCGCGGCGCGCGGTTCTCTCTCTACTTCCCGTCCCTCCAGCAGACCGCGGAAACGCCCCCGGAAACCGTCCACGAAGCGGCGGCGCCGGCGGGAAACGAATCGGTGCTGTATGTGGATGATGAAGCGATGATGAGCGATGTGGGAACGGCGCTCATGGAACGGATGGGTTACGCGGTGACGGCGGAAACCGACCCTGCAGCGGCCCTTCGACGTTTCCGGGCCGACCCCCGGGGCTTCGACATCCTGATCACCGACATGAGCATGCCCCATATGGACGGCGATGCGCTGGCAAAGGAGGTGCTGGCCCTGCGGCCGGACATGCCGATCATTCTCTGCACCGGCTACAACGAACGGATTTCCGAGGAGAAGGCCCGGGCCCTGGGCATCCGGAAATATATCGAAAAACCCATCGACTACAATGACCTGGCCCGGGCGATACGGGAGGCGTTAGGCAGGGAATAGGAACGCCCCTTTCATCGAGAATGGGGCGTTTCCGGTTGGGGGTTATTCTTTGGCGATGATCCAGATGGCGTGGACCAGTCCGGGGATGTAGCCCAGGATGGTCAGCAGGATGTTGATCCAGAAATGGAGTCCGAGCCCTACTTGAAAAAAGACGCCCACCGGCGGAATGATCACCGACAGGATGATGCGAATCGCGTCCGCCATTTCAGTCGCTCCTTCCCGATACAGCCGTATCGATTACTCGTAAACGTCCAGTTGATCCACCACGCTTTTGACGTTGATCACATCCTTCACCAGATCGACGATGTATCGTTTCTGGCGCGCCGAGGGTACGGTTCCCGACAGGGTGACGACGCCGTTTTGGGTGGAGACGTCGATGTCGGCGCCGTCGGCGTGTTTGTTGAAGGTGAGAACCGTTTTCACTTTTGATGTAATCCAGGTGTCGTTGACCGCCTGGCCGGCCTTTTCAGCGGCCGCGCCCACGTTCTCGGAAATGGTTTCCGACACGCCGGGCGCATCCGGGTCCACCGTCAGTTCATCGATCACCCGGCGGACGCCGGAGGTGTTCCGCGTTTTCTGAACGGCCAGGTCCCGCTGGATGGCGGATTTCACCGTCCCGGTCAGCGTGACCACACCTTTTTCCGTGTCCACCCCGATGTCGAGGCCGTCGGTGTGCTTGTTCCAGAGCAGGTTGGATTTCACCTTGGCGGTGATGGTGGCGTCGTTGACCGTATCCATGTAGCCGCTCAATTTGGACGGTTCGGTGCGGGCCAGGGGTTCGGTCTGAAGATTGTTCTTCACCTTTTTGACCCCGTCGACGCCCTTGGCGATCTCGCCGGCCAGGTCTTTTTCCACCTCGTTTTCCACCGTGCCGCTCAGGGTCACCACCCCGTCCTTCACCTTTACGCCGATGTCCAGCGGACTGAGGTGCTCGTTGAGGGTATAGGTGGTGGTCAACTGGGATTGGATCCACAGATCCGATCCCGCCTCCCCTTCCGGACCCGCCATGGCCGGCGCCGCGACGAGCGACACCAACAGAACGATCCCTACCAGACGATGATGCATGATGTCTCCTTTCTCCAAAATCCGGCTCATAGATCCTTTCGAAACCCTTTTCGCGGAAGTGTATCCGGCCTGTCCGGACGGTACTATTCGGCGAAGACGGTATTCCGTCCCCAAATGGACCGTATTTTCGTTTCGCAGGGACAGGTGAAAAATACGCAGCTCCACCGGGCAATATACATCCTCTCCCCCATTTCCTTTTACAGAGGATGGATATATCATATCATACACCATTTGTAACGACGCCACAGGAAAGGAGACAGGCAATGGATGTACGAAAATTACTCTGGCCCACCGACTTTTCCAAAAACGCGTCCGCCGCGCTCCCCTATGTGCAATCCCTCGGCGAAAAATACCAGACCGAAGTCCATGTGCTCTACGTCATCGACGATCTGGGCCACCAGGAGGACCCCTGGTACGGTGAACTGGACAAGCGCCACATGGAACAAATCCACGAGTGGGAAGAGAAAAAAGCCAAGAAGCGGCTGGACGATATCTGCAACAGCTATCTGGAGGGTTGCCCCCTGTTCATCAAGCACGTGGCCATCGGCGACCCGGCCAAGAAAATCATTGAAACCGCTGAAAAAGAGGGCCTGGACATGATCGTCATGGCCTCCCGGGGCCGTCGGAGCCATTTCGGGTTCGGCAGCGTGGCCGAGAAGGTGACCAAAAATACCACGGTGCCGGTGGTGACGGTGCCGGCGGAGATGCAGGAAAAGTAGGGGCGAAAAATTTTTCGCCCCTACAAAATCGATGGAATTGGGCGTCACCCTATCCAGCAGGCGTTTGTCGCCTGCTGGGTTGTGATGGCGTTCGCAGCCTGCGGGCAGGAAGAGGAGCGGGCGGCCGGCCCGCCGACCGTCACGGTCTGGTCCCATTCCGCCCAGCCGTCGGAGCGGGAGACCCTCAAGGCCCAGGTGAAGCGGTTCAATGCGGCCCAGGACGCCGCGGTCGTTCAGCTCACCATCATCCCGGAAGGATCCTACAACGGACAGGTTCAGGCGTCGGCTGTGGCCGGAGATCTGCCCGACCTGCTGGAATTCGACGGTCCCTACGTCTACAACTACGTCTGGCAGGGGATGCTTCGGCCCCTGACGGACCTCCTGCCGGAAAACCTCAAATCGGATCTGCTGCCCTCCATCCTCGCCCAGGGACGCTACAACGGCGTCCTCTATTCGGTGGGGGCCTACGATTCCGGCCTGGGACTGTACGGCCGAAAAGATTTGCTGTCGGCGGCCGGGGTCCGGATTCCGGAGGGGCCCGAAGACGCCTGGTCCGCTGAAGCATTCGAAACGGCGTTGGCGGCCCTGGCCGAAAACGACCCGGACGGCGCGGTCCTCGACCTGAAGCTCAATTATGCCGGCGAATGGTTTCCCTACGCCTTTTCGCCGATTCTCCAGTCTGCCGGCGGCGGGCTCATCGACCGGGATGGATACGGTACAGCCGATGGAAGCCTCAACGGTAATGCCTCGGTGTCGGCCATGGAACGGCTCCAGGGATGGGTCGAGAAGGGGTACGTGGATCCGAACCTGGATGACGCCGCTTTCACCGGCGGCCGCGTGGCCCTTTCCTGGGTGGGGCACTGGGAATACGGCCGGTATCGGAAAGCTTGGGGCGACGAACTGGTGGTAATGCCCCTGCCCGATTTCGGAGAAGGGACCCGGACCGGCCAGGGCTCCTGGAACTGGGGGATTCCCCGGTCGTCAAAACATCCCGAACGGGCGGCCCGGTTTCTGGCATTTCTGCTCACGCCGGAGGAGATCCTGGCCATGACCGACGCCAACGGCGCCGTGCCGGCCACCCGGACCGCCATCGCCCGGTCGGAGCGATACGCCGCAGGCCAGCCCCTTGCCCTCTTCGCCACCCAGCTCATGGAAGGATACGCCGTTCCCCGGCCCCGGACCCCGGCCTACCCGGTCATCAGTTCCGTCTTCACCAAGGCGTTCCATGATATCCGCAACGGCGCCAATGTGAAAAAGACCCTGGATGAAGCCGTCAGGGCCATCGACCAGGACATCGGGATGAACAACGGATACCCCGATGTGGCGACGAAACCGGAGGGGTCGCCATGACGCATGCTTCCGGTCCGCATACAGGGAGCGGCATCCGGTTCCGGAGGGACGAAGGCGCGGCCCTTCTCATGATGACGCCGGCCGTGCTGGGCATCCTGGCCTTCATCGTCTTCCCGTTTCTGTTGGCCATCTTCCTCTCCTTCACCAACCTCCGCCTCGGATCGCCCCTTCCCATGGAATTCGTGGGACTGGCCCAGTACCGCCAGATCTTCACCGACGACGCCTTTCTCCGGGCTTTGCTCAACAATTTTTTATTTGCCATGGGGGTCGTGCCGGTCCAGACCGGGTTGGCCCTGGGACTGGCCCTCCTCCTGAACCGGCAAATGCGGGGAATGGTCGTCTACCGAACCTTGTTTTTCATGCCGGTCATTTTCCCCATGTCCCTCATCGCCGTGGTCTGGACCCTGATCTATGCGCCGGGCCCCGACGGGATGATGAACGGTCTTCTGGAGACGGTCTCCTTCGGTATTTGGGAGCCGATGGATTTTCTCCACAACCGCTGGTGGGCCCTGCCGGCGGTGATGGTCCTGTCGGTCTGGCAGGGGATGGGGTTCCAGATGGTGATCCTCCTGGCGGGTCTCCAGGCCATCCCGGAGACGCTTTACGAAGCGGCGGCCCTGGACGGGGCCGGCCGATGGGCCCGGTTCCGCCACGTCACCCTGCCCCAGTTGCGGAACCCGCTGATCTTCGTGGTTCTGGTGACGGCCATCCTCTCCTTCCGGGTCTTCGACCAGGTCCGGATCATGACCCGGGGCGGCCCGGACGACGCCTCCACCACCGTGATCTACGAGGCGGTCCGGGCGGGGTTCGACCGGGCCCAGGTGGCCCGGGGCGCGGCCATGACGGTGATCTTCTTCATCATGGTGCTGAACGTCACCCTGATTCTCCGCCACTTTTTGCGTCACGAAGGGGCTTCCGAATGACCGGATTCTGTAAAGCCTTGGGCCGCCACCTGCTGCTGACCGCCGCGGCCCTGATCTTTATCCTTCCCATCCTGTTCATGGTCGTCGGCAGTCTCAAGCCCGACAGCCGGGTGCTGGCCGACGCCGGGACCTGGCGGGCCTTTTTCCCGCAAGAGGCGGGCTTCCAGAATTACGGAGATGTGCTCTCCCGCACCGCCTTCGGCCGGTACCTGTTCAATTCGGCCCTGATCAACGGCCTCGTCGTGGGCATCGGCCTCCTGGTCAATTCCATGGCCGGGTACGCCCTGGCCCGGCTCCGGTGGCGGGGCCGGGGGGCGGTGCTGGCGGCGGTCCTCGCGGTGATGGTGATCCCCTTCGAGGCCATCGCCGTGCCGCTGTTCTACGGAGTGACGGCCATCGGCTGGCGGGATGCTTATTCCGTCCAGATCTTCCCTTTCGTGGCCTATCCGCTTTCCATCTACCTGTTCTACAGCTTTTTCCTGGGGCTGCCCCGGGAACTGGAGGAATCGGCCCGGGTGGACGGCGCCGGTCCTTTCCGGACCTTTTTCGTCATCATCGTCCCCAACGCCAAGCCGGCCTTCGCCAGCGTCGCCATCGTCACCCTGCTCCTGTTTTGGGGGATGTATCTGTGGCCCCTCCTGGTGACGGCGGGCGAGGCGGTGCGGCCCCTGCCCCTGGGCATCGCGGCGTTTTTTACCCTGCCGCCCCTCCAGTGGGGGGACATCCTGGCCTTCGGCGTGATGATGGTCCTGCCCATGCTGATCGTGTTCCTGGCGTTCCAGCCCTGGTTCGTCAGAGGAGTGGCGACCACCGGCCTCGATTGAGCGGGAGCCGATCGCGGCCGCGGAAAAGAGCCAGGGGCACCGGCGCCCCCCCATCAACATGGGATCGGCGCCGCTGACATCATTTGTGTCCGATAACCTTGACCCTTCCCTTCATGCCATATACCATGCCATAAATCCCGACACGGGGAACCGGCTCGATTCGAGCCAACGGAACCGACACGGGGCATGCCCCGAAGCAATCCATAAACCTTTTGAAAAAACCGACAAAACAGTGTATCGTTGTAAGGAGATGGACCGATGGGCGACGAGCCTAAAAGGAAGGACGCATCCAGCGACCTCGAAACCCAGCTGGCGGCGGAGCTTGAGGAGTCTCTGTTCGGTGATCTGAACGCCCCCCTGGCGGATGACAGCAAGGTCATCCCCGCTCCCCCGGCACCGAAAAAGAAACCCCGACCCGCCAAACCGAAAGATTACGACGAAATCTGGCGCGAAACGGCGACGGAGAACCTCAACGCCGCCGCGGACACGCTGGCCGC
>CAYPCE010000037.1:0-22748 GCA_964409085.1 uncultured Desulfobacteraceae bacterium
TCTGGCGCGAAACGGCGACGGAGAACCTCAACGCCGCCGCGGACACGCTGGCCGCCATCAAAGACAGCGAGCGGCAGAAATGGCTGACCCGGCTCCTGGAGGCCATTGAAAAACGGCTCGGGCCGGAAGCACTCGGCCATATCAAAACGTTGATCCAAGAGCGCCAGGGAGAGGGAAAATGGTAACCCGTCCATGACAGAAGACAAATCGAAAAATTCCGGGTTCGATGAGATCGCCGCCGATATCGAAGCCGGTCTTGAAGCGGGCAGTGACAACAAGTTCTGGGAATGCGCCGAGCACCTTCTGGGAGAGATGCACAAAAACCGTCGGATCCTCCAGATGGCCGACGATATGGAGGCGGAACGCTTTCCGAATCCCATGCCCCCGGACCGTATGCCCCCGGACCGTATGCCCCCGGACCGTATGCCCATGGACCCGGTGGATCGGTTGAAGGGCCGGATTCACGAGGTAGTCCACGAGCTTTCCGACCTGCCGGCGGACGACCGTCACGATGTGCTCACGTCCCTTCTGGACGACATCGAAAGCCGGATGGGGGCATCGGCCCTTGAGTTTCTCCTTCGCCTCATCCAACCGCGACTGGTTTAGGCCCCGCATCCCCCGCCCCGATGGACACCCGTTCCATACCCCGCCGCCTTTCAACTTAATTCTTTGATTTTCTTGTTTTTTATCCGAAGATCTTTACTCGTGAATCCATTGGGGTTATAGTGGAGGATCGCCTCGGCCGGTCCGAGGCAACCCCCTCTTTGGAAAGAATGGAGATAACGACATGAATCCACGCGGCCGTTTCCGAAGATCCGTTTCCCTGACCGGCACTGCCTTCTGGGGCATTCTTCTGTTCGCATGCCTTCTGCAGGGGTGCGCCGGGCTCGACCGCCAGCCTTCGTTTTCCCCCGCATCCCGGCCCGCGGACGCCTCCCTTTTTTTCACGGCGCTGGACGACGCCGTCGAACGGGAAGCGGTCGGAGACGCCGCCGCTTTCCGGCTGGCCGGCTTTCCCTACCTCCGCACGGATCGATTTCTGGCGGACATGGCGACCCGCCTCGAAACGGACGCGCAACGGTCCGCCTGGTTGAGCGCCCTGCGGCAACTGGATATCGCCGGCCGGGAAAAGGAGATCCGCAATCTTTCAGAAAACGCCGTCACCGCGCTTTCGGAACGGTTCGGGGCAGCGGACCGGTCGGCGCTGTCCGCCCTGGTCTCCGCATACGGCGATGGGCTCCTGGCGGCCGACCGCGCCCGGCCGGGGTTCGTCACCGCCGCGGCCGGGGCGGCCCAGTGCAACACCGAGTACTCCCTGGCCCTGCGGGTGGCGGGGCTTTATCCCATCGCCGCCATCCCCGTAGCCCTGCTCACCCATAAGGCCCATCGGGAGTTCCGGGGCTGGCACCGGACCCCGCCGGAAGACCTGCCGGTCCGGGGCGAGCTGACCGATTACATCCCGCCCCGTTCGGCATCGGAGAAAGGGGTTGCCCCCTCCGTTCAGCGGGACGCCCTGGGCCGGCCCATCCTCCCCCCCGAAGCGGCCGCGGATCGGATCCGCCGGTTCGCCCCGATCCTCCGTCAGGACGTGGCCAATGACGCGGACCGGCCGGGCCGGATCATCTGGCGGGACGGCACCGTAACGGTGGACGTCGACCACCCCACCGCCTATGTCTATTGGACCCATGCCTTTTTCAGGGACACGCCGGTGGTCCAGATCCACTACGTCTTCTGGTACCGGGCCCGGACAGGCCCCGAAGCCCCCCTCATCGAACGGGGCCCCATCGACGGGGTCACGTTCCGGGTCTCCCTGGCGCCCGACGGCCGTCCCTTCATGCTCACCATCATCAACAATTGCGGCTGTTACGGGCAGTCGTTTCCCCATCCCGACTTCATCGGGGGCATCGCGGCCCAGCCCATGGAGATCGACGCCTTTGCACCGGCGGGCCTGCCCGGCGACGTGCCGCCCCGGCACCTGACCGCCCGGATCAACTCCGGGTGGCACCAGGTCCAGAACGTGGGGTCCGGCCCGATCCCGCCGGATGGGACCGTCTACGAGATCCGTCCCTACAGCGACCTGGAAAGCCTTCCAACAGAAGGGGGCGGGCACGAGAGCATCTTCAATCCCGACGGCATTGTCAAAGGGTCCGACCGGATCGAGCCCTATCTCCTCTTTTCCATGGGCATCCCCGACGTCGGGGCCATGCGCCAGCGGGGCCACCACGCCACCCGCCTGGTGGGGCGGGAGCATTTCGACGATCCCCAGACCTTCAACCGCAATTTCATCTTCAAAAAAAATGGGGCCGCGCCATGAAAGCCATCGCCGTTCACCTGAAGGACAACACCCCGGAACTCGTCTGGGAAGACGCGCCCGACCCGGACTGCGGGCCGGAAGACGTGATCGTCGACATCGCCGCCACCGCCGTCAACCGGGCCGACCTGGCCCAGGCCCGGGGCCTCTACCCGCCGCCGGCGGGGGTGACGGACATTTTGGGCCTCGAATTTGCCGGCACGATCGCCGCCGTCGGCGAAGGGGTTCCGCGACGGCGGACCGGCGACCGGGTCTGCGCCCTGACGGCCGGGGGCGGCTATGCAGAGCGGATCGCGGTCCACCACGGCATGCTTCTGGAGATCCCCGACGACTGGACCTTCGAGACGGCGGCGGCCGTGCCGGAAGTGTGGCTCACGGCCTTTTCCAACCTGTTCATGGAAGCGGGTCTCGGGGCCGGGGGGACCGTTCTCATCCACGCCGGCGGCAGCGGCGTCGGCACGGCGGCCATCCAGCTGGCGGTCTCGGCGGGGGCCACGGCCATGGCCACGGCCGGAACCGGAGAGAAGCTGGACCGGTGCCGGGAATTGGGCGCCGCCCTGGCCATCCATTACAAAACCGAGGATTTCGCCGAACGGATCCGCGACTTCATGGACGGCGGCGGCGTGGACGTGATCCTCGATCCCATCGGCGCGCCCTATCTGGGGGCGGAGCTGGACGTGTTGAATCCCGGCGGGCGGCTCATCCACATCGGGATTCTGGGCGGGCGGACCGCCGAAATCGACCTGGGCCTGGTGCTGGGCAAAAGCCTCACCCTCAAGGGGACCCGGCTGCGGGGCCGGCCCCTGCCGGAGAAGCTGGAGATCGTCCGCCGGTTCCGGGAGCGGTTCTGGCCTCTCCTGCTCAACGGCGATCTGAGGCCGGTCATCGACACCACCTTCCCCATCCGGGAGGCGGGCCGGGCCCACCAGTATGTGAAGGAGAACCGGAACATCGGGAAAGTGATCCTGACGGTGGGCGAGCCGGCACGTTCTCCGGCCCCCCTTTCCTTTCAGGGGAGGGGGCCGGGGGGAGGGGTTCGCGCATGCCGTAGATACCGAATGCTCGACAACACCAATGCCGTCCCGATGCCGATGTAGAGTGGTGCCAGGTACAGCTTTGGGAGCGGTGAATGGCGAAGCAGGGTTCCCAAAAGGATCATGACCGCGATGAGACCGTAGCTTTTCAGGGGAATAAAGGCAAAGGCGCACCGTCGGCCTTCCATGGGGCGGATGCGGCCCAGGTTCCGGTCGACGATGCGCAGGAATCCGAAATGATGGATGATCAGGGCCGCGGCGACGCCTATGGCCGCCGACAGGAGAGCGGGCGTTGTCGGTTCCCGGTGCAGCCACGAACCGGCCAGGAGGTCCAGGCCGGTGCCGATGGCCATCCATACGGCCCCGGCGATGAACAGAAGGGCGGATTTGGAAACACCGGGTTTCCATTTTTCCTTGAAGGGCGGTCGGGGATCCATGGGGGTACGGTGGGATGATCAAGAATGCTGTAACAAAAAAACGGGGAAACCCCGCTGCGCGGCGTTTCCCCGTGGAGAACGCAAGAGCCGTGAGGGCCGAGGATTACTTCAGCCAGGCGTCCACTTTGTCTTTATTCTCCTCTATCCATTTGACGGCGTTGTCGTAGGGTTCGCCGCCCTCGGAATTCCACACCATGACCTGTTGCATGTCTTCCGGGGTCCAGTAGAAGGCGTCGAGGAACTTGTAGACCTCGGGCTTCTCCGCTTTCAACCCCTTCCGGACGATGGTGGAGATATACTCGGTGCCGCCGAAGACGTTCTTGGGGTCCTTCAGGTACTTGAGGTCCCATTTGGCGAACTTCCAGTGGGGGGTCCACCCGGTGACGCAGACCCATTCGTTGTTTTCGACGCGGTTTTTGAGCACCGCCGTCATGGTGGCGCCGCTGCCTTCCATGAGTTCAATCTTGTCCAGATTGTATGCTTTCAGCACCTTTTCAGTGGTGGACATGATGCCCGCGCCCGGGTCGATGCCGATGATCTCGCCGTCGAACTTGCCGGCCTTCTCATTCAGCTCGCCGATGCTGTCGATGGTCACGTAGGTCGGGACCACCAGGCCGATGCGGGTGCCTTCCAGGTTGGGCCCCAGGTTTTCCACGTCGTCTTTGACCTTCTCCAGGTAATGACCGTGCGTGGTGGGCAGCCAGGCCGCCACGAGCCCGTCCACATCTCCCGTGGACACCGCCTGCCACATGGCCGCCGCGCTCACCGGAAGAATGTCGACGTCGTAGCCCATCCGTTCCTGCAATACCGCTCTCACTACATTGGTACTGGCCACTTCCGACGACCATTCGACGTAGGCCAGTTCGACTTCCTTGTCGGCCGCCAGGGCCGGGACCATGCCGGATATGATCATAATGCCTGTCAACAGGCCGATGAAAAGAGATTTCTTCATGGGGTACCTCCTTCTAACACAGTATACCTTTGGGTAAAAAATAAGACGGGGCGACACATGGTGCGCCCCGACGATTTTCCCGCTGAAACGGGAGTGAAACGCGTTATGTCTAGCTCTTGCCCCCGACCCGCTGCATGATCCGGTCGAGGATGATGGCCACGATCACGATGCCGATGCCGGCTTCGAACCCCTTGCCGGGCTGGAGCCGCTGGATGGCCTTCCAGACCTCGCCGCCGAGGCCCTTGGCGCCGATCATGGCCGCGATGACCACCATGGACAGGGCCAGCATGATGGTCTGGTTGATGCCCGCCATAATGGTGGGCGTGGCGATAGGCAGCTGCAGCTTGAACAGCTTCTGCCATTTGTTGGAACCGAAGGCGTCGGCCGCCTCCACGAGTTCCTTGGGCACCTGCTTGATGCCCAGACAAGTCAGCCGGATGGCCGGCGGCATGGAAAAGACCACGGTGGAAAAGATCGCCGCGACTTTCCCCAGTCCGAAAAACGGAATCGCCGGGATGAGGTAGACGAAGGCCGGCATGGTCTGCATGAAGTCGAGGATCGGCATGACGATCCGGTAGAAGACATGGCTCATGGCGGCGAAGATCCCCAGGGGGATGCCCAGCATGATGGCGAAGAGGGTGGCGATGAGCACCAGGGCGATGGTGCTGACCGTCGGGTCCCATAACCCCATGTTCCAGATGAGCGCCAGCCCCAACAGTGTGAAGGCGGCGATGCCCGTCCGTTTGGTGATGAACCACGCCAGTGCGGCGAAAAAGAGAATCAGGACAAGCGGATGGAAAAACATCATGATGTTGACCAGGATGTCGATCCCGTTGCCCGTGACCTCGGAAAACGCCTTGGTTAGAAATGCGAAGTGTTCGACCAGAAAATCGATGGTCGCCTCAATGGCCTCGCCGATCGGGATGCTGAAATTTTCCATTACTGCTTCTCCATTTCCTTTATGCGTTTTTCAGAAAGCTTGGCCAGCAGGGACCCTTTGATGATGACCCCCACCAACTGCTTTTCCTCGTTGGTCACGGCAAGGGGATATTTGCTGGTGGCCAGCAAGGCGAAGAGATCGTTGGCCGGGGTGTCGGGATCGACGTCCACATAGTCGGTCTGCACGATCTCTTCCAGGGTCTTGTCCCCCCGTTCGGCGGCCTCTTTGGCGTCGTCGGCCGTCACCACGCCGTAAAGCTTTTTGTCTTTCCGGACGAAGATGGAGGAGATCCCCGCGTGCTCCATCTTGCGGAGGGCGGCCCTGGGGCCGTCGGTGCTGAAATAGGCCATCTCACGGGCTTTGATCATCACCGATTCGGCGTTGAGGACCTTGCTCATGTCCACTTCTTCGACGAACTTGGCCACGTATTCGTTGGCCGGGTTGGTGAGGATGTCTTCGGCCGTGCCCTCCTGGACGATGAAGCCGTCTTTCATGAGCACGATCCGGTCGCCGAGTTTGAGGGCCTCGTCCAAGTCGTGGCTGATGAAGACGATGGTCTTCTGCATCTTGTCCTGGAGGTCGAGGAGTTCGTCCTGCATGTCCCGGCGGATGAGAGGGTCCAACGCGCTGAAGGCCTCGTCCATGAGCATGATGTCGGCGTCCAGGGCCAGGGCCCGGGCCAGACCGACCCGCTGCTGCATGCCGCCGGAAAGCTGGGCGGGGTACGAATCTTCCCATCCCGACAGCCCGACCTGATCCAGGGATTTCAATGCCTGTTCTTTCCGCTTTTCGGGGTCCACCTTTTGAATTTCAAGGCCGTATTCCGTGTTCTGTCGAACGGTCCGGTGGGGGAAAAGGGCGAAATTCTGGAAGACCATGGACAAATGCTTCTGACGAAAGAGCCGCAGATCGTCATCGCTGAGCTGGGTGACGTCTTCCCCGTCAACGAAGACTTTGCCGGCGCTCGGCTCGATGAGCCGGTTGAGACACCGGACGAGAGTGGATTTTCCCGACCCCGACAAGCCCATGACCACCAGGATCTCGCCTTCTTTGACATGGAAGGTGGCGTTGGCCACGCCGACCCCGTGCTTGGTCTCCGCCATGATCTCGTCTTTGGTCTTCCCCTGTTCGACCATCTTGATCGCCTCCTGGGGATGGGGGCCGAACACCTTGTACAGGTTTTGCACCTCAATTTTGTGTGTCATCTGATTCCTCTTCCGTCCGTCTGGGGCCGTGCCGTCTCCGAGGGAGGACGACCGGCTATTTGCTTTTGGCTCAATAGAATTTCAATCTCCAAAAACCGGAAAAAAACGGCTTGACCGCCATATAAATACCTGCGTTTGCTTAAAATACATTCATATTTATCTTTCTGCCCCCATCAGAGATTTTTAACATATATTGAACTCAATGCTTTGTCAAGGGATAGTTTTGGGGGGAGTTCTCCCGAACCGCCCCCGGGGTCCGGCAGACCGTCTCATTCCGGCAACATCGGGCGGGCATTGTCCGGGCAGGGGCAATATGTCTTTTCAAGAAGCCTCGCCCATAGACGGATCCGTCGGAGTTACAAACGGACCTATCTCCTCGGAATCCCCGGTATTTTGGGAGGTCAGCCGGGTCTGCTTGCCCCTGGAACCGCTTTCGTTTTCGGCGCCCATGATCGCCGCCAGTCGCTTCAGGGCGCTCAGGATCATCTCCTGCTCCCATTCCTGGAGATTGTCGAACCGTTCCACAAAGGTTTCGTGCAGGGGCGACGGGGCCGATGCCAGCAGTTGCCGGCATTTTTCGGTGGTTTCGATGTAGACGCGGCGTTTGTCCTTTTCGCTTCGGGTCCGGGTGACGAGTTCTCCCTTTTCCAGGCGCATGAGAATGTTGGTGACCGTCCCTTGGCTGAGGCTGGTGGCCTTTGCCAATTGGCTGACGGTCATGGGGCCGAAGGTGGCGACTTCCTGTAAAATGACCAGCTGAGGTCCGGTGATGCCGTGTTGCCGGAGCAGATGGCGCGAATGCAGGTCAACGGATTGAATGATTTGCCGCAGCGCCCGCAGCACCTCCCGGCGTCGGGCCAATTCACTGTCGGTTCGTTTGGGGTCTGTCTCCATAATCTATTCACTTACTGTTCAACAAAAAATTGCAGGGGTATTGCCGCATCGACGCTTGGAATGCAATTGTCGAACTATAGAATATATCTGCAAATGGCAGCAGTCAGGGAGCGTACCGGAATGTCCCTGAGAGTCTAAAATTATATTGAACTCAAAATAATGTCAAGAGGAAAATGGGGAGAACCGGCTTGATGAACTCCGCCCGAGGAGGTATGATGCGCCCTCGGTGATGTTTGGGGTTCCGGGAGGGGGCCATCATCGCGGTCCATGCCGAAAGACTGCGGGCGAAGGGAGGAGATCGGTGCCGCGAATGCGGGGCGGGGACGACATGGCAGCCATGACAAACTATATCGCGCTGGTGGAACGGGTAAACGAGCGGTGCCGCGAGATTCATCGGCGGTGGGCCGTCCACATCGCCTGCCGGAAGGGATGCGATGCCTGCTGTCGCCACATCGGGCTCTTTCCGGTGGAGGCCGCGGCCGTTCGGATGGCCCTCGAAGACGCCCCGCCGGAGGTCCGGACCCGTATCCGGAAGCAGGCCCGGGAAGCCACGGCAGACGGCCCGTGCCCCCTGCTGGACGCCGGTGCCTGTCTCCTCTACAAGGCCCGGCCCATCATCTGCCGGACCCACGGGCTGCCGGTGCTCACGTTTTCCGGCGAGACAGCGGCCATCGATTTCTGCCCCCGCAACTTCACGGACGTGTCGGAACTTCCCGGCGACGCCGCCCTCCATCTGGACCGGCTCAATGCGGCCCTGGCGGCTGTCAACGGGGTGTTCGCCGGATCCCTGGCCGTCCCCGTTCCCGGACGGGTGTTGCTGGCCCAAGCCCTTTTGCGCCCGCTGGACGATCTGTTCGGACCGGGAGCCGGTCCGCCATGACCCTCGACCCCAAGGCCCGGCTCTCCATCATATTCGCCACTCTGCTGGCGCTGTTTCTCGGGGCCCTGGACACCCTGGCCATGTCCGCGGCCATGCCCACCATCGTGTCGGAGCTGGGCGGGCTCCATCTCTATTCCTGGGTCTTTTCCGCCTATATGCTGGCCCGGGCCGTCTCCCTGCCCATCTTCGGCAAGCTGTGCGACCTGTTTCCCAACCGGACCCTTTTCACCGTCTCCATCGTCATCTTTCTGATAGGATCGGTCTTTGCCGGCCTGTCGGACAGCATGATCCAGCTCACCGCCTCCCGGGTGATCCAGGGCATCGGTGCCGGCGGGGTCTTCGCCCTCACCTATATCGTGCTGGCGGACATCTCCGAGCCGGAACAGCGGGGCAAGATGATGTCCGTGGCCAGTTTTGTCTGGGGGCTGGCCAGCGTGCTGGGCCCCTCCTTCGGCGGGTTCATGGTCAGCGTCGCGTCCTGGCGCTGGATTTTTTTCATCAACCTCCCCCTGGGCGGCCTATCCCTGCTGGGGCTGCGGCGGTTTCTGAGCGAAACAAGGGAAAAACGGGCGGGGGCGCGGATCGACTATCGGGGCGCGTTTCTGCTCTCCACCGCCATCCTGTCGCTTTTGGGCGCATTTCTGCTGGCCGGGCGGAATTACGCATGGTTTTCCATCGAAATCCTGGGGCTGTTCACCCTTTTTCTGACCTCCTTTTCCGCCTTCATCGCGGCGGAGCGGCGTGCGCCGGAGCCGATCCTGCCCATCCACTTCTTCCGCTCGACCGGTTTCAGCCTGGGCAACGGGGCCGCTTTTTTCAGCAGCGTGGCCATCTTCTGCCTGTCGGCCTACAGCCCCCTTTTCATCCAGGGCGCCCTCGGCCATACCCCCATGGAACTGGGCGCGGCCATGGTCTCCCTGAGCACGGGCTGGTCGGGCGGGGCCCTTCTGTGCGGCCAACTGGTACACCGGTTCCGGGAGCGGCCGCTGGCCATCCTCGGGGGATGGTGTCTCATCGCCGGCACCGGCATGGCGGCGGCCTTTTCGCCGGAGACCTCGCTGTGGACCTGCTCGGCGGCCCTGGGGATCTCGGGCGTCGGCATGGGGTTCGTCTCCATCTCGACGCTGCTCATCGTCCAGAACAGCGTCGGCCCCGCCCACCTGGGCGTGGCCACCTCCTCCCACCAGTTCACCCGGACCATCGGCGGCACCATCGGCATCGGCATCTGCGGCGGGCTGGTCACCTCCCGGTTCCTCGAGAACGTGGAAGGGCGACTCGGGCCCGACGTCGTGGCCGCCATCCCCGCCGACCTGTGGGCCCGGATCCGGGAAAACTTCGAAAACCTCTTCCGGCCCGAGGTCCAGGAGCGGCTCACCGAAGCGGTCCAGACCGCCATGCAGACTGCCATCGGCGAGTCGATTCTGCTGGTGTTCTGGTTTACCCTGGGGGCGGCGATCGTATGCCTGGGGATCGGGTGGGCCCTGCCTTCCGGCCGTTCCGGAAAATAACCCGCGGGATCGAAAAAGTCTTTCTCCCGAACGGCAAAATGTGTTACGGGAAATCACGTTTAATGAATCGCAGCGCAGAATAATACCGGTTTTTCATTCTTTACTGCATCCGCCACGAACATGATGCTGAAACGCATCCCCAGGGTCTTACGGCCCGGGGCGATCCCTAAACCCATACACAAAATGGAGGCGAGAAAATGGTGAAACCCAGGACGCTGGCGGCAATGGCGATGATCCTCGTTATCGGACTCTCCCTGGTCCCCACCCTCGGTGCCGAGCCCGACAAAGTGCTGGTGGTGATGAGCTACGAGGACGACTATCCATGGGACGTGGAGGTGAAGGAGGGCATCGATTCGGTCTTTTCCGACAAAGCGGAACTCCGGTACTTCTACATGAACACCAAGACGAACCTGGCTGCATCGGCGGAAAAGGGAAAGGAAGCCTACGCGCTTTTCCAGGACTTCGGCCCGGACGGCGTGATCGCCATGGACGACAACGCCCAGAAGGATTTCGTGCTGCCCTACCTCAAGGGAAAAGTGGACCTCCCCGTCATCTTCGGCGGGGTCAACGCCGAACCGGATGCCTACGGATATCCCACGGATCAGATTTCCGGCATTCTAGACCGATTCCATATCAGCGAGTCGATCTCCTTCGCCCAGCAACTGGTTCCCACCATCAAAACAGTGGGCTTTATCCTGAAAGAGAGCCCCACGGCCCGGCTGATCAGGGACCAGGTGGAAAGTGAAAAGGCGGATTATTCCGCGGAAACCACGGGATTCCACACCGTCAAGACCCTCTCCGAGGCCCTGTCCACCGTTGAAGACATGAAAGGGAAGACGGATCTGCTGTTCGTGGCCGTGTTGTCGGGTGTTACGGACAAAGACGGAAACGCCCTGGACGAGAAGCAGGCGGTCTCCGCCGTGGCCGACGCCTTCGACGGCCCCACCATCACCAACCTGGCCGGCAACGTCAGGAACGGAACGCTGTGCGCCGTGGTCAAGACCGGGCAGGAGCAGGGATCGGTCGCCGCGGAGATGCTCCTGAAAGCGCTGGAAGGGACGCCGGTCAAAGAGATGCCCGTAACCCGGAACCGTCACGGCAAACGGGTGATCAACGCCACGGTGCTGAAGGCCCTCGGCATCAAGCCCAATCCGGCGGCCCTCCAGGGCGCGACAATCGTCAAAACCGAGCGGTGAAGTCGATGGCGCCCCCCCCAAACCCCATAACTGAGGATGGCCTGGCATGACCTTTTTCAATCGCAACATTCCGAAAAAGCAAATCATCGTCAACCTGTTGCTGGCCGGGGCGTTCGGGGTCATCCTGCTGGCCTTTCTGTACGCCTTCCAGAAAATCGACGAGGTGCTCGCCGATACGGTGCAACGACAGGCCGGCGCCATTGTGGAAAATGCGGATACAGGGCGGGACATTTCCCGGATTATATCCCGAACGCACCTGATCATCGCCGGTTTTCAGGGAAACGACGCCATGTTGGAAAGGGAAGGACAGGCGGTGCTGGAGATGGCCGCCGACCTTTCCCGGAAAAACGAAAACGATGAATTGACAGCGATCTTAAGCGCCTTTACCGGGGCGCTGGAGGGGGTTCTTGAAAGCTGCGGCCAGATCAACGACCTCCATCGGCGCCTTACCGAAAACGGCAAGGCCTTCGACGAGACCATCGCCGCCGTGAGCGATTTCCTGGCCGACCAGATCCTGACCCGGGCCATGGAGGGCAAGGACGTATCCAGCATCGAACAGCTCAGCATCCTCGTTACGGGGTACCACGAATCCCACCTGGAGATTCGCCTGCTTATCGCCGACCTGGGGCTTGACTATTTCAAGCAGCCCATGGCGGCGGCGGACCACCCGGTGTTGACCCGGCTGGACGACCTGGCCCTTGGGCTCCGGTCCCTCAAGGCGTCTTTCGAGGAGGTGGCGGCCTACGGAGACCAGCTCATCACCATCACCGGGCGGTACAAGGACCTCATTATGGCGTACCATGAAACCGCCGGCGCCTTTCGGGAGCGATCCGAGACGATGGACGCCCTGGACGCCCGGTTGCTCGGGCTGATCGAACGGCTCGACGAGTCGGCGGCGGCGGCGGTGGCGTCGTCCACCGCTTCCGTGAGACGCATTGTGTCGTCTTCCATGTGGGTCTGTCTCATCGCCTTTTTCGCGGCGGCGCCGCTGGTGGGCTTTTCGCTTTTCATGGCTTTCAGGACGGGGCGGTCGCTCAGCGCGATCATCGGCGGACTGCGGGAAGCGTTTCACAAGGTCGATGGGTCGTCATCGTCCCTGCTGTCTGCCGCCCATGGGCTGGCCGAAGGGTCCGGCCAGCAGGCGGCCTCCATAGAGGAGACCTCGTCGTCTTTGGAGGAAATGGCTTCCATGACCCGGCAGAACGCCGAAAACGCGAAAAAGGCCGACGCATTCCGGAAAGACGCCTGGGAGGTAAAAGAACAGGCCAAAACCATCATCAAACAATTGACCCGATCCATGGAAGAGGTCTCGTCGGCCGGGGACCAGACCCGGAAAATCGTCAAAACCATCGACGAAATCGCGTTCCAGACCAACCTCCTGGCCTTAAACGCCGCCGTGGAAGCGGCCCGGGCCGGGGAAGCGGGCGCCGGTTTCGCGGTGGTGGCCGCGGAGGTCCGCAATCTCGCCGTCAAGGCGACCGACGCGGCGAAAAATACGGCGGACCTCATCGAGGTCATGGTGACGAAAGTCACCGAGGGCGCCGACTATTCCAGCCAGGTGTCGGAGGCGTTCAACCGGGTCTCCGAGGCTTCCAGCAAGGTGGGCGAACTGGTGGCGGAAATCGCCGCGGCCTCCACCGATCAGGCCGACGGCATCCAGCAAATCAGCAGGGCCGTCTCCGATATGGACGACGTGGTGCAGCAAAACGCCGCCGGCGCCGAGGAATCGGCCTCCACCGCCGAGGAGATGGCGGCCCAGGCCGACCGGTTGCGGGGCTATGTAGAGCAACTCCTGTTGCTGGCGGGCGGCCATGGTCAGTCCGGGAAAGCGGCGGCCCGCCGGGAAAGGAAGTCGCTTGACGGTGCGGGCGGATCGACCGGCGGGCCGCGTCTGACAGCGCCCCGGCCGGACCGGAAGGCGCTGGCCCCGCCCGAAACGGATTCGACGGCGTAACGACCTCACGCCATGACCCAGAGAAGGAACTGGGTATAGACCTCCCAGGACCGCTCGCCGTATCCGCCGGACATCAGATAGGCCATCGGGATGGAGCGGTCCCTGAGAAATTCGTAGATGAGCCGGTCCCGGTCCATGAGCTGTGGCAGCGTGAGGCGCAGATCGGTCGTTGACGGCAGTTCGTCGTGTTCATAGGGATCGGACCCGCAGACCACCACGGCCAGATCGGGGCGGGGATGGACTTCCAGGGCCGCCAGTTGCTTTTGGAGCCGGGGCACGTACTGATCCTCTTCTCCGGCGGCAATCGGGATGTCGATGTCGCTGGGGACAAAGGCGGGGTTGCGCCGCCCGTCGAAGTCGCATTCCGGCCCGTCCAGGGGCCACCCTCCGGCCATGTGTACCGACAGGGTGATCACCGACGGGTCCCCTTCCGTCAGGGCCGCCGTGCCGTCCCCTTTGTGGGCGTCCACGTCGATGATCCAGGCCGTTTGGATGATGCCTTCCGCCTGGAGTTTCCGGACGGCCAGCACGATGTCGTTGATCATACAGAAGCCATGCCCGAAATCCCGGTGGGCGTGGTGCATGCCGCCGCCGAAATAAAAGCAGAACCCCTCCGAAAGGGCCGTCCGGCAGCACTGGAGTGTTCCCGAGGCCCGCTCCATGATCCGGTCCAGGAGCTTTTTCAGCGGCAGCACGGCCCTCTCCGGGTCGTACCGGTAGTAGTTCCCCTCATCGTCGATCAACTCGTAGGTCCGGATGATCGCGTCTTCCAGTCCCTCCGAAAAGAGCCGGCCCACGTATTCCTCTGAATGAACCCGGAGCAGGTCCTCCCGCGTCAACCGTTCGTCGGATCGCGACAAATGCCACCGGTCCCTTTTGGGACCGATGGCCGGGTGGTCGGTCAAGGCCCCAAACGTCTTGCCCGCCCGGCTGTCCCGGACGGGGATCTGGATGCCGAAATCGGTCAGGGCCAGGGGGTGGCCGGGGTCATAGAGAATCATGTGGTTGGGATAAGGGGATGTCATGTGGTTGCTCCCGTCGGATAGAGATCATGGTTGTCGAGTGTCCGAAGGCACTGTCGCAGAAAGAGGCGGGAAAGTCAAAATGAAGCGGCGACCGGGAAGAGATTGAAACCGATCCCTAAAAATGGTACACGCTTCTTCGGTTGCTCATTCAAAAAGCGAGGACATTCCATGACCGCATCCTATTTTTCCTACTGGGGCAAAGCTTCGAAAGACGGCGGATATCATTTGTTGGCGCACCATTGTTTGGATGTGGCGGCAGTGGCCGACCTCTGGTGGTCCAAAAGCCCACCGATCCGAAGATCTTTTGTGGAAGCATCAGGTCTGAATGAAAATCACGCAAGGGCTTGGGTGCTCTTATTTATTGCCCTCCATGACTTGGGCAAGTTCGATGTACGTTTCCAGCTCAAATCACCTGACACTGCCCTTCGGCTATGGGCCGGTTTTTCAAATGCAAAGGCGGCGCCTTATGCGCATGGGGAAAACGGATATGCCTGGTTATTAACCGAGTCCGTTTCGGAATATGGCCTCAGTCCGCGACAGGCGGATGCATTTGAAGGTTGGATGAAGGCCGTTGCCGGGCATCATGGCAGCTTGCCCGGTGACCCGGAAGTTCAAAAACCCTTTGCAAGGCCGGATGTATTGGCTCAGGATCGAAAAGCCCGACGGGAATGGTTTCAAACGATTTGGTCGATGTTTCTCCAACCGGCGGGAATCGAAGACGGGGCGGTGCCGCCGACCCCGCCGCCTCTGCTGGCGGGATTTTGTTCCGTGTGCGACTGGATCGGTTCCAATGAAGTCGATGGGTATTTTTCTTACCGGGAAAAACCGGCGGCGGATCTTTTCAATTATTTTGAAGAGCGAAAGACGATCGCGGAAAACGCGCTGAAAGACGTCGGCGTCTGGCGGCTTAGTATGGGAACGGGAGGAATGAATCGCCTTTTTCCCCAATATGAACCGCGCCAAATTCAGACGTTGGTGGACGACTGGCCTATTGAACCCGGGATGACCATTATCGAAGCGCCCACGGGGTCGGGAAAGACTGAGGCGGCGCTGGCTTATGCCGCCCGGTTGCTGTCCAACAACCTTGCAGACAGCATCGTTTTTGCGCTGCCGACTCAAGCCACAGCCAATGCCATGCTGGAGCGGATCGAAGCGGTTGCTGAAAAATTGTACCCCGAAGGCGGCAACGTGGTGCTGGCCCACGGAAAATCGCAGTACAATCCGAAATTTTTAGATTTTCGAAAAGCATCAGAGCAAAAAACCGTCCAGGGAGGGGATGAGGCCCTGGTCCAATGCGTGAAATGGTTGTCATGCAGCCGGAAACGGGTGTTTCTGGGACAAATTGGCGTTTGTACCGTCGATCAGGTTCTGCTCTCGGTTTTACCGGTGCGGCATCAGTTCGTTCGGGCGTTTGGTATCAGAAAAAGCGTTCTGATTATCGATGAAATCCACGCTTATGACCGGTATATGTACGGACTGTTGAGCGCTGTTCTAAAAGGCCAGCGGGCCGCCGGCGGGAGCGCCGTTTTATTGTCCGCCACCCTGCCGTTTTACCAGCGGGAACAGTTGCTGGCGGACTGGGCCACCGCAGATCCGCCGGAGATAAATGATTATCCCCTGATTACTCACGCCGGTCTCACCGGACCGACCCGGATATGGACGCTTCCGGAAAGCGAACGCCCGCAATTACGTCGGGTTGAAGTGGACTTATGGCGAACGCCGGCCATGCTGCCGGAAAAAGACGGGTTGAAAATGGCGATCAAAGCCGCCCGATCCGGTGCGAAAACGGCCATCGTCTGCAATCTGGTCGCCGACGCCCAGCGCATATTTCAACAGTTGAAAAACGAGTGTGCGGCGGAAGGGGTTGCACTGGATCTGTTTCACGCCCGATACCGTTTCATGGATCGGCAAGAGCGGGAATCTGCGGTTCTGAAAATTTACGGCAAGGACGGCTCCAGTGGCGGCGGGCGCATCCTTGTCGCGACTCAGGTCATCGAACAAAGCCTTGACCTCGATTTTGATTGGCTGATCTCCCAATTGTGTCCGGCGGATTTATTGTTCCAGCGAATGGGGCGGCTTCATCGGCACACCCGTAAAGGCCGGCCCGCGGGATTCGAAGCCCCTCGCTGCGCGGTTTTGCTGCCAGATACAGAAGATTATGGACTCCATGCGGTGATCTACGGCAACGAAAGAGCGCTTTGGCGAACCGAAAAGATGCTGAGGACCTCAACGCCTGTGGTTTTCCCCGGTGCGTACCGGCACTGGATCGAAGCGGTCTATGACGAAGAACCGTGGGCAGATGAACCGGAGGAGATCACGGAACAGTTTGATACTTTTTTGGCAGAGCAGGAAGGTAAACGATATTCCGCGCTCCAGAGAGCCCACGCGGAAGCCGTGCCGTTAAACGATACCGATGGGAACGCGGCACTGTTGACACGGGACGGTGAGATGAACCTCAATATCGTCCCGATTATCGAGCGGGAAGGTAAACGATTTACCCTTGAAGGCGAGAGCATTTTCGACCCCGAGGACTGGCGTCATGCCGAACAATTGAACCGGAACATCGTGACGGCGCCCCGGGGGTGGCGAAACCGATTGCCGCCGGCGGATGAAAAAGGCTTGCATTATTTGCCGGTTCGGCCTATTGGGGAAACACACTGGGAATACAAAGGGGCCGATGTGCTATTCCGATACACAATTGAAATTGGATTTGAGGACCTTTCGCCATGAACCTTCTGACCGACGCCTGGATACCGGTTTATTATAGAGGCCGATTCCGACACATTGGTTATCGGGATTTGATTTGCGGCCATGAAGAAGGCACGTTGTCGCTGCCGAGGGACGACCTGGAACTGGCCGCGCTACAACTGCTTGCGTCGCTGACCCAATCCGTTTTTACACCGAAAGACGCCGCCCAACTTCGGGATCGCGCTGAAAACCCGATGTCGGAAACGGATTTTGATAGAGGAGTTGATCCGTTTCTGGAATGGTTCGTCCTTGATCACCCCAGGACGCCTTTCTTGCAGGTCAGAAACATCCGGGCAAAAGAAGCCACGCCCATTCAGAAACTGTTTATCGGATTGCCGGAAGGACATAACCACGCTTTTTTCAATGAGCCTGGCGAAATCAGCCAGGCATGCGCCGCTTGCTCAGCCATCGCCTTATTCAACCAGTCCAGCGTCTGCCCCAGCTTTGGCGGCGGCTTCAAGGGGGGCCTACGGGGCAGCGCGCCCATAACGACGCTGATACACGATGACCCTCTTCGACCCTGCGTTTGGAAAAATGTCCTGCACAAGGAATGGGTAGACCGACTGCTGCCGCCGGATGGCGGTTTAAACGAAACGCCGGTGTGGATCGACCCGATCAGGGCCGGCGACACTTACTATCCCCACCGGATTGGAATGAGTAAAGGGTTGTTCTGGCAACCCGCCCATGTTGAACTGATTCCGAAAAGTGGTGCTGGCAAGTGCGATTGCTGCGGGGCGGAAGCCGACAAGCTCTTCGGGGGCTTCTGGAAAGAAAAATTTTCCGCATTTTCGGTGAAGGAACCGCCTCTTTGGCCTCATCCCCACAGCCCTCGGCAAATAGGAAAAAAAGAAAAATTTCTATCCTTTACAACCACGGCGCCCGCATGGACCCAATTGAATCGATTCTTACTGCGGAAAGAGGGTAAAAAAGAAGGCTATATACCCGCCCCGGTGGTGAGTCAGTATCGTGAAGTCTTTGCCCGGCGGCAGCGGCTTCATTTGATCGTGGGCGGATATCGCAACAAGCAGGCCTCCGTGCTCCAGCGACGCCATGAATTTTTCAATCTTTCCGCGGGATGGGATGATCATGAAGCGTATCTGGATCATTTTGTCGAAACCGGGTTGACCATCAAAACCCTATTGCGGAAAAAACTGTATGGCTTCGGCAAGGCCATCGGAGTTTCAGGAATACAGGAACAGGCTGAGCGACGGTTTTACAATGGGTCCGAACCCGTTATCCACGCCGTATTAAGAGAGATGGATTGGGCGCGGGTATCGGAAGCCTACGATCAGTTCAAAGCGACGTTGGTTGAACTGACCAGAAAGATTTTTAATGAGTTGACTCAGCCTTATGGAAACGATCCCAAAAAGATTAAGGCAATCGCCGTCGCCCGCAGAGGGCTTTTCAAGGAATTGAGCCGGTTGGATTAGGGAGAGAAAAGAATGGAAAGAAAATCCGATGAAAAAATGGATTTCGCGGCGTTGCGCCATCGGTACCAAAAGACGTTGACGCCCGGCCAGCGGGCGGAACTTCGGCGGGTCAGATGGCCCGATGATCTGCGCTTTATTCCCGCGCTGTACCGGTTGTTGGCCGGGAGGCGGCCGGGGCCGCAAACGCTTCGCGTCGCCTTTTGCCTGCCTTACGCCAATCACCGGGAAGGCGTCGAATCGTTGGGCGCGCAGCTTGTCAAGGCAAACGTCAGTGACAAACGATTGTTTCAAATCATGCGGTCCCAATCGCCCAACGACCTTGCTTATTTGCGGCGCATACTGCAACAAACGGAACCGACGGTTGATTGGAACCAGTTGGGCAACCGGCTTTTTTACTGGGGCGAGAACAGCAAACGCGCCATTGTCGAAGAATACTTCATGGAACAGTATAGTGAAAAAAGCCCTAAAAGGAGCAATGCATGAGTGAAAAAAATTATCTCAACGTCCACGTACTGATGTCGCACAGCCCTTCCTGCTTAAACCGGGACGATATGAACATGCAGAAATCCGCTGTGTTCGGCGGCGTCCGCCGCGTCCGCATTTCGAGCCAGAGCCTGAAAAGGGCGATGAGGAAAAGCGATTATTATCAGGTAAATATCGGGCGCCCATCGATTCGGACGCGGCAGTTGGAAGCGCTCAAAAAGAAATTGGCCGATGACCTGAAGGACGATTTCTCGGAAAATGTGGTAAGCCGAACCGTTGACCTGGTCGTTGGGCAGCCGGAAGACGGCGAAGCCACGCAGGCCGACGCGGTCGCCCCGTGGGCGGCGTCCGAAATCGCGCGTTACTGCCGCCGACTGGAAGAACTGGAAGCCGAGGGCGTGGATGCGAAAAAGATCCCCAAACTGTTGGAAAAAGAAAGCAAAGGCTTCCGGGCTGCGTTTGGCCAGGCGGTTGACATCGCCTTGTCCGGCAGAATGGCGACATCGGGGGTGATGACGCCGGTCGATGGGGCAATGGCGGTGGCCCACGCCATTACAACCCATGCCGTTGACGCGGACATCGACTGGTTCACGGCGGTGGACGATCTGGTAGAAGACGCGGGGGACGTGGGCGCGGGCCATCTCAACACACAGGAGTTCAGCGCCGGTGTTTTTTACCGGTACGCCAGCCTGAACATACGCCAATTAACAGAAAATCTTGGGAATATCCCGCGAGAGGAAGGCCTGAAGATTGCCAGCCATCTCCTGCGGATGATGGCCACCGTGGTTCCCACGGCCAAACAGAACAGCTTTGCGGCCCATAACGTGGCCGACTTTGTCTTGGCTACCTTCGGCGACATGCCCCTTTCCCTTGCCAACGCGTTCGAAAAACCGGTGGGGCGGGATCGCAAGGGCGGTTTTCTGGCGCCCTCCATCAACGCTTTTGAAGACTACTGGAAAACGATTGTCAAGGGGTACGGCCTGACGGACCGGACCGCCGCCTTTAGTCTTCGGGAAACAGATTTCTCGCCCCGTCTGGGCAGTTTGGCGGATCTGGAAGCTTGGGTGGCAGAGGGCGGCCTGGAAAATGGAGGCGGGTGATGGCCGACTTTCTGATTCTCAAACTGCACGGCGTCATGCAGGCGTGGGGGGAACACACCTTTGAAGATTACCGTCCCTGCCATCCGTTTCCGACCCGGAGCGGCGTCATCGGTTTGATAGGGGCCTGTCTGGGCGTTGACCGTCGCGCCCATGACGCGATGACCGACTTGGGCGCTTCGTTTTCTTTTGCGGTGCGATCCGACGCGAGGCCAGCCAAAATCGTCGATTTTCATACGGTGATGGGCGCCCGGAAAGTGGACGGCAAACCCAACCCAAACCCAGTTGTCTCGATCAGAGAATACCTGTGCGACGCCCGTTTTACGCTGGCCCTGCGGTTCGCTGAAAATGCGCCGGTTCCCCTGGATGTGGTGCGGGAAGCCGTTGAAAACCCGGTTTATACGCCGTTTCTTGGTCGACGTTCCTGCCCGTTGACCCGGCCGATGTTCGAGGCGGTGATCCATGCAAGGGGATTTCTGGAAGCGCTTGAACAAGTGGCCCCGCACTCGGGGACGGTTTACAGCGAAGATGCGGAAAAAGACGCCAGCCGCCTGATGGTTCGCGACGTCCCCCTGCCATCCGGGAAACGCCAGTTCGCCAACCGGCCGGTTTATATCATCCCCACATGAGGTGGTCATGTACCTGAGCAAAGTTTCTCTGGCGGAAAAATTTCTTCGGAACCCCTACGATGTTCACCGTTGTCTCTGGGAACTGTTCCCCGGAATTCCACAAGCGGAACGTCCGTTTTTGTATCGCCTGGAATCCAGATCGCAAAATGGCGGTAACATCTTGATGCAATCCGATATGCCGCCGGTCGATGACGCCGAACGCGCAAAACTTTTGGCCACGCGATCCGCCGATTATCGCCTGGAAAACGGTCAGCGGCTTCGGTTCCTGCTGCGCGCCAACCCCACGAAACGGTTGAACGCGGAAAGATGCAGGGTCCCTTTTATCCGGGAAGACGAACAGAAAGCCTGGCTTGAGCGAAAGATGGCGCCCTCAGCGCGGGTGATCATGCCTTTCACGGCCGAGACCGATCGCCCGATTTATTTTCGTAAAAACAACCGGCCCGGCAAGATCGCGACCGTTACCTACGCCGGCCTTCTGGAAGTTCAGGACGCGGCGGGATTTATGGAAATAGTCAAAAAAGGCGTCGGGCCCGCCAAAAGCTTCGGTTGCGGTATGCTGTCCCTGGCGAGGGCTTGAATTGCTCCCCAAACTCAAACCCATCGCCATCAAGGAGCGCATTTCCATGGTGTTTATCGAAAAAGGCCGCGTCGATTTGATCGATGGGGCGTTCGTGGTGGTGGATAAAAACGGGGTCCGGACCCAGATCCCGGTGGGAAGCGTGGCCTGCATCATGCTGGAGCCGGGAACCCGGATTTCCCATGCGGCCGTGGCCCAGGCGGCCCGGGTGGGGACGCTGCTCGTGTGGATCGGGGAGGCCGGGGTCCGGCTGTATTCGTCCGGGCAGCCGGGCGGGGCCCGGTCCGACCGGCTGCTCTACCAGGCCCGGCTGGCCCTGGATGAAACGTCCCGCCTGGCGGTGGTCCGCAAGATGTTCGAACTCCGGTTCAAGGAAAAACCGCCGGCCAAACGGAGCGTCCGGCAGTTGCAGGCCATCGAGGGGGCGCGGGTGAAAAGCCTGTACCAGAGCCTCGCCCGTCAGCACGGGGTCCGGTGGACCCGGCGGAGTTACAATCCGAAAGACTGGTCGTCCGGCGACCCGGTCAACCAGTGTCTCAGCTCGGCCACGGCCTGCCTTTACGGCATCACCGAAGCGGCGGTGCTGGCGGCCGGATACGCCCCGGCGGTGGGCTTCATCCACACGGGCAAGCCGCTGTCTTTCGTGTACGACATCGCCGACATCTTCAAATTCGACACGGTGGTGCCGGTGGCGTTCAAGACGGCGGCGCAGGTCAACGCCCATTACGAACACCATGTCCGGCTGGGTTGCCGGGACATGTTCCGGCGGACCCATTTGCTGAAAAAGATCATTCCCACCATCGAGGACGCGCTGGCCGCCGGCGGCATGGAACCGCCGCCTCCGCCCGAGGACGCCGTCGGCCCCGCGTTCGATGACCCGGAAAGCATCGGCGATGCTGGTCATCGTACTTGAAAACGCGCCGCCCCGGTTGCGCGGTAGGCTGGCGATGTGGCTGGTGGAGGCGAGGGCCGGGGTGTATGTGGGCGACTTATCCAAACGGGTCCGGGAGATGCTGTGGAACCAGGTGTGCGAGGGCATCGAGGACGGCAACGCGGTCCTGCTCTGGAGCACCAACACGGAATCCGGTTACGATTTTCTCACGGTGGGCGCGAACCGGCGGATGCCCATTGAATTCGACGGGCTGAAACTGGTGTCGTTCCTGCCGGTGGAAGGGAAGGAAGCGGATCCCGATGAGGGAGCGACCGCATGACGCTCTTTGACAATTCGATAAAAGTTATTGAATTTTCTCGGTTCGGTGGATTTTCCGTGTTGGAGGGATGCCGCCCGGTTTATTGCGGTTTTTTCAGCGTAAAAATTTGGTGGCATTTTTCAAAATTGTCAGAATGAGTTGAATCAGCAGGTTAGAAGAAGTGCGTTCCCCACGCGTGTGGGGATGATCCGGCCGTTAAAGATTCGACGAATCCGCATTTCCGGCGTTCCCCACGCG
>CAYPCE010000038.1:0-22650 GCA_964409085.1 uncultured Desulfobacteraceae bacterium
ACGCCGACGGCAACCCCGCCCCCAGCTTCGGCGAATATCCCCCCGACTTTTTCGACTTCATCGTCATCGACGAGTGCCACCGGGGCGGCGCCAACGACGAGAGCAGTTGGCGCGGCATCATGGACTATTTCAGCCCGGCGGTCCAGCTCGGCCTCACCGCCACCCCCAAACGGCAGAACAACGTGGACACCTATGCCTATTTCGGCGAGCCGGTCTACGTCTACTCCCTGAAACAGGGGATCAACGACGGATACCTCACCCCCTTCAAGGTCCGCCAGATCGTCACCACCCTGGACGATTACGTCTACACCGCCGACGACGAGGTGCTCGAAGGCGAGATCGAGGAAGGCCGCCGCTACGTCGAGGACGACTTCAACCGGGTCATCCAAATCCGCGAGCGGGAGCGGTACCGGGTGCGGGTCTTCATGGACATGATCGACCAGCGGGAAAAGACCCTGGTCTTCTGCGCCACCCAGGAACACGCCCTGGCCGTCCGCGATCTCATCAACGGGTTCAAAACCAGCTCCCACCCCGACTACTGCGTCCGGGTCACCGCCAACGACGGCAAACAGGGCGAGGCATTCCTGCTCCTTTTCAAGGACAACGAAAAGACCATCCCCACGGTGCTCACCACCTCCAGAAAGCTCTCCACCGGCGTGAACGCTCGGGACGTGCGCAACGTAGTGCTCATGCGGCCCATCAAATCCATGATCGAGTTCAAGCAGATCGTGGGCCGGGGCATCCGGCTGTTCGAGGGCAAGGACTATTTCACCATCTACGATTTCGTCCGGGCCCACGAACATTTCAGCGACCCGGAGTGGGACGGCGACCCCCTGCCGCCCGACCCGTGCCCCCGCTGCGGCCAGATCCCCTGCACCTGCGCCGTGGACCCGCCCGGTCCCTGCGACGTCTGCGGCCAACGGCCCTGCGTCTGCGGAGTCGAACCGCCCGGTCCCGAAGAACCCTGCCCTGAATGCGGCCAGCGCCCCTGCGTCTGCGAAAAGCGCCGCAAGGTCCGGGTCAAACTGGCCGACGGCAAGGAGCGGACCCTCCAGCACATCGCCGCCACCACCTTCTGGGGCCGGGACGGCAAACCCCTGTCGGCGGCCCAGTTCGTGGAGCAGCTCTTCGGCGACCTGCCCGACCTCTTCAAAAACGAAGAGGAACTCCGGGCCCTCTGGGGCCGGCCCGACACCCGGAAAAAGCTGCTGGACGGCCTGGCGGACAAAGGCTACGGCCCGGAACAACTCCACGACATCGGCCGGATGATCGAAGCGGAAAAGAGCGACCTCTACGACGTGCTGGCCTACATCGCCTTCGCCCTGCCGCCCATCAGCCGGGCCGAGCGGGTGGCCTCCCGCCGGCCCGGCATCGTCCAGGGGTACGACTACCCCCAGCAAGAGTTCCTGGACTTCGTCCTGAAGCATTACGTGGAACGGGGCGTGGGCGAACTGGACACCGACAAACTGCCCCAACTGATCGGGCTGAAATACCAAACGCTCGCCGACGCGGTGGCCGAACTGGGCCGGCCCGACAACATCCGGGAGGTCTTCGTGGATTTTCAGCGGCGGTTGTATTGAAGACAGGCCGAATAACGGAAGCCACGCCATGACCTATCGAGAAGACCAGCGAAGAAAAGCGATCGCCCTTCGCTACGCGTTTTTCCGCGATCCCGGCGGCGGGCAATATGCCAACCTGGAAAGAGAATTCATCCTCGCTTCGTTCAAAGGCCGCCACCCTGTCCGACGCCTGGAAATCGGTCCTGAAAGATCCGGACCGATACACAACGATCACCCCGGAGGCGTTGCTGAAACCGGCCTTCGACTGCCCCGATACGCGGTCCATCGCCCGCTACCTGGAAATGCGGTACTGGAAATAGCGCGATACTCCTCTTCTTTCCCGCCATTTCCGGAAATAACATTAATCCCACCAGGATGTGCGCTCATGCCTCCATTTTCCGGGTAAGGGCACCGGTTACCCGGCGCCCTCCCCACAGACCCGGAGGTGAAGATTTCCCTCATTCGGTCCCCCGGTGCTGACTCTTTTTGAGGACAGCAACCAAGCAGACGACACCCTGCGTCTTTTCCCCCACCATCCCCCCGGCATGCAGCCACTTGCCGATGAGCCGAAGCAACCCGCCGTCGTTGACTCGCTGGGAACAATCGAGTTGTGGCGTCCATGGTCAATGTTGTCGACCAGTCCCGTCATATCGGCGTTCACGATCCAGTTCACATTCAGCGACCGGCGCTGCTCGCGCAGTTCCGCACTCATGCTTTCAGCTTCAATCTTTCATTTTGAAGGATTCGCCTCAGCCGGCGCCGCCTTCCCCATCCGCCGCATCCGCTGGCACAGCACGCGGATGATGCCGCGCACGACTTCGATCTGTTCGGCCATGAGATCATACAACGGGCCTTCGTCCAGCCGGAACAGTTCGGTGTCTTCGATGGCGGTGATGGTGGCCATGCGGGGTTCGGGATCCAGGGCGGCGAGTTCGCCGAAGACTTCTCGGCGGTTCAGGACGGCGATCTCCCGGCCGTTGTCGTGGACCCGCATTTTTCCCTCCACGATGATGTACATGGAGGTCCCCAGCTCCCCTTTCCGGATGATGTCCTGGCCGGCCTTGACCTCCACTTCTTCGACGATGTTGGCGACCTCGATGAGGTCCTCCTCCGGGGTTTCGGAGAAAATATCCACCGATTTCAAGATCATCACTTTCTCAATTGTAAGCAGCATCAGCCGTTTTCCTTCCGGTAGCGATGGGGGCATTCACGTCGTTGCCCAGTTGCCGGGCGGTTTTGGACACCAGGGGGCTGGCGTCGTTTCGCAGCCGCGAGGCGTGGGCATCATAGATTGCGGGGGCCAGTTGGAAAAGGGCCCAGGCGGCGGTGGCCCGGATGATATCGTCCATGTCGTCCAACCGCTGCTCGATCTGGGAAGCACAGTCCGTCAAGCCTTTCCGAACGATCATGTCCAGGGCACAGATCCGGGACCAGGAAAAGGTGAAGACCGCCGAGCCGAAAGCGATCGCCTTCAACTCTTCAGCCACCTTTTCCGGCGTGTGGAATGCCTTCAATTCCCGGCTGGCGCCCAGGGTCGTAAAATCCCGGTACTGGAACAGCGTGTAGAGCCGGTCCCGGACGTCCCCATTGGGGATCACCGCCAGCAGACGCCGGAGTCCTTGCCGGGCCGCGCCGGGGACCGGCCCCTCCTTTTGCCGGAGATACCAGTAAAACAAGGTGTTCAAAGAACCGTCATCGTCGGCCAATATGGCCAGCAGGGAAAGGATGCGCCGGCGGTTCAGGCTGAGTTCACGGTCCAGGGCCCGGATGAGTTGGGCGCCCTCCGGCTCGGCCATGAATGTGACGATGCCCGACAGGACCCGTTTGGCGTCCCGGATCTCCATGTTGAGGAGCTTTCCCACTTCTACCCGGGCCCGTTCCTCGATATGGAACCGCCCCTTGACCAGGGCGTCCAGTACGGCGGTCCGGATGGTTTTATCCGAGATCGTCAACCCCTCCAGCAGGGCGGCCCGGGCCGCGTTGCTCTTGAACCGGGACAGGATATTGGCGGCCCGGCAGCGGCGGACCCGGCGTTCGCCCTCGTCCGAGAGGATGGATTGGAAAATATCCACCGTGTAGCGGCCCGACCGGGTCAGGTACCCCTTTCCCGAGGGGATACTGGCAAACCCCACCGAGTTGATCACGAAACGACTGAACTTGGCCACCCGTTCCACCGGGTCCTCGGTCAGGGGCTGGAGCCGTTCCACCAGGTCGTTGGGGTTGAGGCATCCCAGGGCCCAGATCGCGGTCTCCCGCACCACCGGCTCCGATTCCGCCAGGCTGGAGATCACCGCATCATAGAACTCCATGGTCCCGACCTTTCCCACGGCGAAGAGGGCACAGGATTTGGTCCAGACCGAGGTCCACTGCTGGGACCGGGCGAGGATTTCCTTGAGCCGCTCGTGGGGGCTCATGCGGTGCTGCTCGAAATGGGCCACCAGCCGGGAATGGCGCTGGGCCGTGGAGATGTCCTCCAGCAGGGGGATGACCAGTTCCTTGATGTCCTGGGTCATTAGACTGTCGAGCATCTCGATGGCCCGGGCCCGCTTGTCCCGGTGGCCGCCGGCAATGTCGGCCTGGGCCGACAGGATGGAGTCCCGGGGATAGATCATCGCCAGCATGAGGAGGATGGAACACCGGTTGCTCTCCACCTCGCTGTGCAGGGCCCTCACCAGTTCCCTGGCCGGGGCGTAGTCGCCGAAATCGACGATGGCCGACAGGGTCCAGGTGGCATCGTTCACCTCGTTCCGGAGCCGGTTTTTCATGGCCAGGGCCTCGCCCCCCGTGGCCCGGTACCGGCACTGGACCAGGGCGGCCATGATCCGGTTCCGGATGTCCTCCTCTGAAAAATCGATTTTCTTGTTGAGCACGGCGATGGCCTCGTCACCGCCGATGCGCCCGAGGATGCGGATGATCCGGCTCCGGAGTTCCCGGGTCGCCCCCCTGGCGTCGAAGGCCTCCTCCAGTTCGGGGACGATCGCTTCCCCGAACGCCACGATGGCGGATATGGCCGTTTTTTTCAGGCTCGGCACCGAAAAGCTGTCGAGGAGCGGGGGCAGCAGCCGGGGATTTTTCAGGTGACCCGAGGCTTGAATGGCGGCCTGTCGCACCGAGAGGTCGGGGTCGCCCAAGAGCCGGAGCAGGGGACGGTAGAAGGAGGCGATGCCCACTTCCCCCAGCACCTGGGCCGCCAGGCGCCGCTCCTGGGGGTCCTCTGCATCCAGCAGCGCGTTGAGGTGAGTCCCCGCACTCAGCACGCCGTCGATCCCGCCATAGCTGAGCAACCCCACCAGGGCCCCCCGCCGTTCTTCGGGGTCCGAGCTTTCCAGATACGGGAAAATCCCGTCGAACGCTTCGATCTCCGTCACGGCACACAGGGTCCGCAGGACCATGCCCCGGACCTCCGGATCCGTCTCCTTTTGCAGCCGATCCTGGAGGGCCGGCAATGCACCCGTCTGGCCCAACCGTCCGATCCGTTCCAGGGCGTTGGCACGCACCTGGGGGTCGGCGTGTTCCAGGAGCCGCAGGAGATAGGAGGCCAGCCGTTCGTGCTCGATCTCCTCCAGCATGTCGAGGCAATAGATGACCACCCCCGGTTCGGAACTCTCCAACCCCTTGCGGAGGACCGCCTCGCTCTCCTCGTCCTCCAGGGACAGGGAACTCCCCCCCAGCTTCCGCCGGGTGAGGGCCCTCATCAGGACCACGGTGTATTCCCGGCGCAGGAAGACCGCGGCGACGATCCAGCCGCCGCAGGTCAGCAATGCCGCCACGACGATGTGGATCGACCGGTACCCGAGGATCTCGGTGGCCCCCAACAACAGCAGGCCGGTGAGGGCCCCGGCCGCCGGTTCGGCGATGGTTTCCAGGAGGGTCTGGGCCCGCAGCCGCTGGCCCAGGGGGAACGGCTGGTAGAGAATCCGAAGAGAAGGCTCGCCGATGGCGTTGCGCATCACTTCATCCAGCAGTTTGGTAACGGCGGCCACCCAGAAAAACGCAGCGGCCACCCCATGGGCCGAGGCGGCCCCGGTCATGCCGATGAGCACGATGCAGGGCACGGTCAGCAGCCCCAGGCTCAGGCCGTATCGGGTGATCACCCGTCCCGGCAGGAACGCGTTGGCGACGAAATTGATGACCCCCAGGGCCCCCAGGAAAAACCCCAGGAAACTGGCGATTTCGGCTTCGGTCCGGTAATAGGCGTCCACCTGTTCGTAGAAAACGTAATCGAGGAAATAGTAGGCCAGGACGGAAAAGGCGGCAAACCCCAGCACCAGGTTCAGATACCGGCTGCGGGAAAGGGTCGCGTCGGCCTTGCCCTCCTTTTCCTCTTCATCGGGCGGGGAGAGCTGATCCCCGAACAGCCGGAGGATGTAGCCCAGGATCAACAGGCAGGCGCCGATGCCGCCGGCGGAGATCAGGAGCAGATGCTGGGTCTGGCCGATGAAATGGACAAGGGTGGGCACGGAAAAGCCGCTCACGATCCCGGCCAGGATTTCGCCGACCCCGATGAGCCCGAACAGCCGCTTCCCCTGCCGGACATTGAACAGGTGGCCGGCCAGCCCCCAGAACTCCAGGCCGATGAGGGCGGCCATCAGGCTGTGCCAGATCACCAGCCCCATGGCGAGCCACGGCAGCGAGGCGAACGTCAAGAGCCCCCACAGGAGCAGGACCGAGCCGAACAGAAACGCCAAGGTGTAGAACAGGAGCCGGGAAAAG
This sequence comes from uncultured Desulfobacteraceae bacterium, assembly GCA_964409085.1. Taxonomy (GTDB): domain Bacteria; phylum Desulfobacterota; class Desulfobacteria; order Desulfobacterales; family JAABSP01; genus JAABTD01. Next base: position 6,273 of record CAYPCE010000038.1, read on the forward strand.
GGGATCCGCTTCTCGAACCGGGAATAGACGAACCCGAAAAACGTGATGAAAAGGGAGGAGACGATATAGACGTACGGCAGCTTGTCGACGCCGTAGGCCTCCAGAAAGAGGGCATAGGAGGTGGTTTCGAAAAAGACCAGCGCCACCCCGACGAAAAAAGAATGGAGGAGGAGCAGCCCGGTAGGCAGTTCCTCGCCCGGCCGGATCTTGAAGATCGTGGCCACGTTGAATCGTTTGGCGGTTTCAGGTTGCATGGAGACTCCGGATCTGGGGGGAGTTGACGACGGCTGGCCCGATCATACCGTTAACGGCGCTTCTGTGCAAGCACCATCATCCCGATGCCGAACCGGAAGCGAGGCATTCGCTCCTCCAGGGCCGCCAACCGGAGAAAGAGCCGCTCGAGCCGACGGGACGGATAGCGCCGTTCCAGACAGGGCCAGGGGATCAGGTTCGTAACGGTATGGACGCCCCACCGCCCCGTCACTTCGAACCCGGCCTCCCCGAGGGATTCCACCATTTCCGGAAAGGTGAAAAACCGGCAGGGGGTCGGTGTGATCTGTTCATAGGCATTGAAAGGAAACGTGGCGGCAACCCCGCGGCGGACGGGGGTAAAGAGGAAGCGCCGGATATCGGCCCTTGAAAACGATCCTCCGCTCCCGTTGGCGAAACAGAGGCGGAGGGTTCGCCAGAGAATCTCGAAATTCCAGCGGTGTTCCACCTCCAGAAAGAGGGTTCCTCCGGGGACCAGAACGCGCCGGATTTCCGACAGGACCCCGCGGGGGTCCGCCATATAACTCAATCCGCCCACCAGATTGGCGTGGTCGAATCGCCGGTCGGGAAACGGAAGGCGGCGGCCGTCCGCCTGGAGGAACCGGGGGGAGGGAGGGTCGGATGTCTCCCGGCGGGCGGCGGCCGCAACGGCATCGATCCGGCGGTTGTACTCGGCGACGAAATCGAAGTGGACCGGGAAGAGAGGGCGGCCGTCCGCCTTTCCGGCCGCACCGTTCTTGGCCACGGCCGCCCGGAGCAGATTCCCGGAAACATCGACGCCCACCACCCGGGCCCCGGCCGCGCAGTGGAGATGGGACTGGAAGCCGGTGCCGCAGGCCACATCCAGCACCCGCGAGGGCCGGAAAGGCCGGATCACCCTCTCGGCAATGGCGCAATGGACCCGGGAATAATACCAGGCATAGGACAACTCCACGATGAGGTCGTATTCGCTGGCCGTCCCGTCGAAAATGTCGGCATGATCGGTCACCGGCCCGGAATCAATGGTCAAGTAAGGCGCCGGAATCAGTCTATGAACCGGGCGATGCGGGTGAATTCCCGGTCCTCCACATCATCGGGTTCGTACTTGATGTCATGGTCATTTTCGCTATACTTGTAAAACGTTTTGGCGCTGTCGCTGGCGGGATCTTTCTGGATCACCCGGTTGTCGACCCAGATCCGATAGGTAGCCACCGGCTCGGGGTACCCCTTGACCGTCACCTGGCGGGGGGTGACCGAAATGTGGGCCCCTTTGAAAAACGTGTCTTTGATCCGCCGGTAGGTCTCTTCGGCGATCATCACGTGGCCGATCTCGGCGATGGCCTCCATCCGGTTGGCCAGGTTGGTGGTTTCGCCGATGGAGGTGTATTCGAGTTTCTGGTCGCAGCCGATGGCGCCGGCCAGGACCTCGCCGCTGTTGAGGCCGATGCGCATCTCGAAGACGGTTTTGCCCTGTCGCCGGCGCTCCTCGTTCATCTGCCGCATCTTCCACTGCAATTCGATGGCGCAGGCCAGGGCCCGTTCCGCGTGATCCGCCAGGGGGACCGGGGCCCCGAAAAGGGCCACGATGGCGTCCCCGATGTATTTGTCCGGAAATCCGCCGTATTTTTTGATGATGGGGACCAGGCCGTCGAAATAGGCGTTGAGCACGTTCACGGATTCCGAAGCGGTCATGTTGCGGGTGATGGTGGAAAACCCCGCAAAGTCGGTAAACATCACCGTGCAGTCGGCCTTCTGACCGCCGATGACGATGCCGCTTTCCGCGGCCCGCTCCGCCAGGTCCTCGGACAAGAATTTTTTGAGGGTCTCCATCAGGTTGAGCCGTTCTTTCTGGCCCCGTGTCATGGCATTGAACTGCCGGGTCAGCTCGCCGAATTCGTCCTCTTTGAGCACCGGCACCACGTAATCGTAATCTCCCTGCGCCACGGCCTCGGCGCCACGGGTCAGTTCGGTGATGGGTTTTGTCACCCGGCCGGCGAGCCAGCGGGTGATGATGAATACCATCACGGCCAGCACCGCGATCACCCCGGCCACGGTGGTGACGATGAACATCCGCAGCTTTTTCACCCGGATGGCGTTGAAATCGATGCTGAAAATATCATAGACGTCCTCATATTCTTCCGTCAGCCAGACGCTGTACCACAGCCCCCACTCGTCTTCGTCGTAGCGGGGAAAGATCCAGTAATCGATGGGATTGTGGTCGAACCCCTCCCGGCCGTTCAGGGCCGCGGCCCGCCAGAATTCGTTGTTGGCGATCCTGTAAGGCTCGCCGATATAGGTGCTGATGTTCCACCAGTGGATGCTGTCCAGCAGGTACCCGATATGATCCTTGAAAAACCCCACCTTCCGGCCGCTGTCGATCATGATATAGAATTCGCTGATGGTAAAGCCGCCCTGCCGGGCGTTCTTTTTGGCCTCCACGAGGATCTTCTTGTATTTCTGGAGGATCCCCCGGATCCCCGGATCGGCGGCGAACCGGTCCGCCCAGTAGCCGACGGCCGTCCGGAGATGGCTGTATTGAAACCCCCCTTCGAACGCATCGAGGTATTCCAGCCGGTCCCGGACCTCTTCTTCCGGCAGCAGGGCCCCTTCCATGAGCAGCATGTTGAAGGCCAGGCTGTAGTACAGGGGCGGCGCCGCCTCCATGGCCGCCTTCTCCGCTTCGCCGGCCCGGATGGTCTGGAGACCGAACCGGTTGATCCGGTCCATCTCCTCTTCGACAAAGGCTGCCTGGACGCCGCTGATGAGGTTTTCCCCGTTGGAGATCAACTGCTGGAGGAGTTCCAGGGGGCGGTAGACGATTTCCACCGGGATGACGATCACGGCAATGAACGCGATGATGGCCGTTGCAAAATAGACCAGCTTCCGGCGGAAGGGCACGTAGCGTGCCGTTTTCTTCGCCGGTTTCATTTCGGGTTCGGCAGGGGGAGGGGCGGCGACGGGGGGCGGCCCCGGTTCGGCATCGGGCCGCTCGGGCGTCTCCGTCAACCGGGACCGCGCGACGGGATCGGAAATGGCCACCGTGGCATCGTCGTAAAACGGCTCCTCCTCGGATTCGGGAGGCGCCGGCGGCCGCACGGTGAAGACGTGTTTGCATTTCGAACATCGCACCTTGGAGCCGCTCCCCTTGATTCGGGCGACATCCAGCTCAAACGCGGTCTCGCATTGGTCGCATTGGATGATCATGGCATTTCCCGCCGTTGAGGTTTCATGATAGGATCATTCGGCCCGGGGTCGCCGGTCCCTTGACAGGCGGCCCGCAAACCCGCATACTCCGGTTAAAAAAAGGACATTCCATGGACGGAAACAACGCCACCATAGAGCCTGCCTGCCGACGCCGCTGCCCCGACCGGTGGTGCTGCTCATCCCGCTACCTCGTTCAGGTACCGGTTTGGGACGATGAAATCAACCGGATCGCCCGATACACCGGCCGGATCGATTTCCACGAACGGCACGGGGAAGAACGGGTCCTCAAGATCCGGCCGGACGGATATTGCGTCTTCTTCGACAAGGCGGCCCGGGCCTGCACCATCTACGCCGTCCGGCCATTCGACTGCGGCATGTACCCATTTGATTTTTATACCGAAGGCGGCGACAACCGGTGGCTCCTGTGGGACTGCGCCTATTCCCGGCAGATGGACGGCGTCTTCATCGAACGGGCGTTGACCCGCTTCGAACGGCACTATCCGCATGCGCTCCACCGGATATGGCATTACGAGAACGAGAGCATCGACCTGAACCACCCCGTCGGATTCCGGGTCCTGCGGCCCATCCGGGTGGCCGGACCGTCCGGCAGTGCCGGCGCATTCGGGGACCCCGAAATCGCCCCAGGGGTCAATTTCTCGTTTTTACCATAACTTCGACCGCTTCCGTTCCGTTCTTTAGTAAAAAAACGACCCCCCGGTGTCAAGGCAATTTTGCCGACGCGCTCCGACGACGCCGCCCGATTCACCCTCTATCCATGAGGCGTTGCCATGAAAAAAAGCCGGTACACGGCCCCGCTGCTCATCGCCATGATCGTCGTCGGTCTGGGCCTGACCGCCCGGTTGACGGGGGTTCCCTTTATGGACATCGTCGAACTGAAAACCATCGATCTGCGATTCCATGCCCGCGGGGCGCTCCCCCCGAACCCCGATGTGGTTCTGGCCGTCATCGACGAGAAAAGTTTGGCCCGGGAAGGAAAATGGGTCTGGCCCCGGTCCAAGATCGCCCGCCTCACCCGGAAACTGTCCGACGCGGGCGCGCGGGTCATCGCCTTCGATATCGGCTTTCTGGAACCGGATGAAACCGATCGGGACGTCATGGGGGTGATCCAGCGCATTCGGGATCGGATCCGGACCCTCGGTCCGGCAGGCGACGCCCTGACGCCTTTCCTGGCCGAGCTGGAGCGATCCGCCGACAACGACCGGCTGCTGGCCGAAGCCGTGGGGGGTGCCGACGCCGAAATCGTGCTCGGCTATTTCTTCGGCATGGACGGCTACGGATCCTCGGAGGGGAAGGAGGCGGACGATGGGTCGGCCGGAGACCGCATCGACGATTCCCGGTACGGCATGGAACGCTACACCTCCCTTGCCGCCCGGAATACGCCGCTGATCACCGCCGCGGTCCCCCATCCGAATATCCCCATCATCGCCGAGGCCGCGTTCTGGAGCGGGTATTTCAACATTTTCCCGGACGCCGACGGCGCGGCGCGGCGGGCCGCTGCCGTCATCCGCTACAACGACGCCCTCTACGCCCCCCTCGCCCTGAAGGCCGTTTCCGCCTTTCTCAACGCCCCCCTGTCCGTGCGGGTGGCGGAATACGGCGTCGATGCGGTCTTCATCGGCGACCGCCGGATCCCGGTGGACGAGCTGGGCCAGATGGTGGTCAACTTCCGGGGACCGGAACGGACCTTCCCCCACATCTCCGCCACCGACATCCTCAACGACCGGGTGGACCCGTCGGCCCTCCGGGACAAGATGGTGCTGGTGGGCGCCACCGCCGCCGGGATCTACGACCTGCGGGTCACCCCTTTCGGAACGGTCTTTCCGGGGCTGGAAGTCCACGCCAACATCGCCGACAATGCACTGGCCGGCGATCCGCTCCGGCAGCCCGCATGGCTGATCGTCCTGGACATCCTTGCGATGCTCCTTTTCGGTCTGGTCCTCGGGGCCGCCCTGCCACGGCTGGAGGCCATCGGCGGGTTGATCCTCGCCATCGTTCTGCTCTCGGGCTATCTCCTCGTGGGCCAGTACCTGTTCGTCCACGACGGCATTATCCTCAACCTGGTTTATCCCGTGACCGTTCTGCTGCTGGTCTACACCGGCATCACCATCCACCGGTATCTGACGGCATCGCGGCAGAAAAAATTCATCCGGGACGCCTTCTCCACCTATCTGGCGCCATCGGTAGTCCGGCAGCTCATCGAGCACCCGGACCGCCTGGTCCTGGGGGGCGAGGAGCGGGTGATCACCGCCTTTTTCTCGGATGTGGAAGGATTCACCGGCATCTCCGAACGGCTGTCTCCAACGGAACTCGTGGAGCTGCTCAATGAATTTCTCACCGAAATGACCGATATCGTTTTGCGCCATGAGGGCACGGTGGACAAATTCGAGGGAGACGCCATCATCGCGATTTTCGGGGCCCCGTACCCCCTGGAACATCAGGCGCGATCCGCCTGCGCCGCCGCCATCGAAATGCAGCAACGGCTGGCCACGCTCCGGGAGCAATGGATCGAAAAAAACCGTCCGATCGTCAAAATGCGCATCGGCATGCAGACGGGTCCGGCGGTGGTGGGCAATATGGGATCGAACAACCGGATGGATTACACCATGATGGGAGACACGGTCAATACGGCCGCCCGCATCGAAAGTATCAACAAACTGTACCGCACCTATGCGTTGATCGGCCAGCGGACCCGGCAGGAGGCAGGGGAGGGGGTCGTCTGCCGGGAGGTCGACGATATCCGACTCCTGGGTCGGATGGCCCCGGTCACCATCTATGAATTGATCGGTCGCCAGGGAGGGGTGGACGACCGGATATTGCGCGCCGTCGATGCCTACGCCCAGGGGCTGGCGGCCTACCGGGGGCGGGAATGGGCCGCCGCAATGTCCTTTTTCCAGCAAACGCTGGCCCTTTGCCCCGGGGACGGCCCGGCGCAAACATTGCTGGCGCGTTGCGACCGGTTCATGGCGGCGCCGCCCCCCGATAACTGGGACGGCGCGTTCACCATGACCACCAAATAGGCGTCAGGTGCCCATGGTCCACGAGGCCAGATATTTCTCCTGTTCCGGCGTCAGGGCATCGATGGCCACCCCCATGGCCGTCAGCTTCTCGGCGGCGATCTGCCGGTCGATCGCCTCGGGTACCGGGTAGACGTCGTTGCCCAGTTCGGCGCTGTGGGTCGCCATGTACTCGATGCTCAGGGCCTGGTTGGCGAAGCTCATGTCCATGACGCTGGAGGGATGCCCTTCGGCGGCCGCCAGATTGATCAGCCGGCCCTCGCCCAGGACGTTGATCCGCCGGCCGTCGGCCAGCCGGTGCTCTTCCACAAAGGGCCGGATGACGCGGGACTCGGCGGTGATCGCCTTCAGGTCCTCCAGATCCAGCTCTACGTTGAAGTGGCCCGAATTACAAACGATGGCCCCGTCCGGCATGGCCTCGAAGTGTTCCTTCCGGATGACGCTGATGTTGCCGGTGACGGTGCAGAAAAAATGGCCCTTTTGGGCCGCCTCCGCCATGGGCATCACCGAAAACCCGTCCATCACCGCCTCCAGGGCGGCCGTGGGGTCCACCTCCGTGACGATCACATTGGCGCCCATGCCCTTGGCCCGCATGGCCAGGCCCCGGCCGCACCATCCGTACCCGCAGACCACGAAATTCGTCCCGGCGATGAGCCGGTTGGTGGCCCGGATGATGCCGTCAATGGTGGACTGGCCGGTCCCGTACCGGTTGTCGAAGAAATGCTTGGTCTGGGCGTTGTTGACGGCGATGATGGGGTATTTCAAGGCCCCGTCGGCCGCCATGCTCTTGAGCCGGATGATGCCCGTGGTGGTCTCTTCGGTGCCGCCGGCGATATCGGACAGGAGGTCCGACCGCTCGGAATGAAGGGTGGAGACGAGATCGGCGCCGTCGTCCATGGTGTATTGAGGCTTCCTGTCCAGGACCGAATAGATGTGGCGGTAGTAGGTCTCGTGGTCCTCTCCCTTGATGGCGAACACCGGTATCCGGTCGTTTTTCACCAGCGACGCGGCCACATCATCCTGGGTGGAGAGGGGATTGGAGGCGCAGAGAAACACCGAGGCCCCGCCGGCCTGGAGGGTCTGCATCAGGGACGCCGTCTCGGTGGTGACGTGGAGGCAGGCCGCCACGATTTTCCCTTTCAGGGGCGTTTCGGCGGCGAATCGTTTCTTGATCCGGTTGAGGACCGGCATGTTCTGATTGGCCCATTCGATGCGGAGGGCCCCGTCCGCCGCCAGTCCGATATCTTTGACATCGTAATCCATGGGTAATGTTCCTCTCTTTTCGCCTAAAGGCCGGCTTTTTCCCGTATGGTGTCGGCCATGTTGGTCTTTTCCCAGCTGAATTCCGGCTCGCTCCTTCCGAAATGACCGTAAGCGGCCGTTTTACGAAAGATGGGCCTGAGCAGGTCCAGATACTCGATGATGGCCCTCGGCCGCAGATCGAAGACCTCCCGGACGATCTCCCGCACCCGGATGCCGGGCAGTTTCCCGGTCCCCATGAGGTCCACCAGTACCGACACCGGTTCGGCCACGCCGATGGCGTAGGCGATCTGCACCTCGCACCGTTTGGACAGTCCCGCCGCCACGATGTTCTTGGCGATGTGCCGGGCCATGTAGGACCCGCTGCGGTCCACCTTGGAAGGATCCTTGCCGGAAAAACACCCGCCGCCGTGGCTGCCCTGGCCGCCGTAGGTGTCGACGATGATCTTGCGGCCGGTCAGGCCGCAGTCCCCCATGGGGCCGCCGACCACGAACCGGCCCGTGGCGTTGATGAAAAATTTGGTGTCGCCGTCCACCATCTCCCGGGGGATCACCTTTTTGATGACCTCCTCGATCAGGGCCTCCTTGAGTTGGCCGTGGGTCACATCGGGTTTGTGCTGGGCCGCGATGACCACCGTATCCACCCGCTTGGGGGTGCCGTTCTCGTATTCGATGGTCACCTGGGACTTTCCGTCCGGCCGCAGGAAATCGACCGCCCCGTTCTTCCGGACGGTGGCCATCCGCTTGCACAGCTTGTGGGCATAGGTGATGGGCATGGGCATCATCTCCGGGGTCTCGTCGCAGGCGAACCCGAACATCAGGCCCTGGTCGCCGGCCCCCTGGTCGAGCCCCATCTTGACGGCGGTCCCCTGGGCGATGTCGGGCGACTGATGGTCGATGCTGGTGATCACCGAACAGGTCTGCCAGTCGAAGCCCATCTGGGAGGAATGGTAGCCGATATCCTGAATGGTGTCCCGGACGGTCTGGGGCATATCCACATAGCACTCGGTGGTGATCTCCCCGGCGATAAAGGCCAGTCCCGTGGTCACCAGGGTTTCGCAGGCCACCCGGCAATTCTGGTCCTGGGCCATGATGGCGTCCAGGATCGAATCCGACACCGCATCCGCGACCTTGTCCGGATGCCCCTCGGTGACGGATTCCGAGGTAAACAAAAAGGATTCGCTTTTCATGTGCTTTTCTCTCCTTATACGTTTTCGGGTAGGCAGCGCCGTCGTCAGGCGCCGTCGGGCGTCAATATCCGGTTGTCGATCAAACGGGATCTCCCCACATGGACGGCCAGGGCCAGGAGGACGGGGCCGTCCACCGCCACCACGCTTTCCAGGGTATGGGGATCGACGATCTCGATGTAATCGATGCGGGTATGGGGCGCGGCCTCGATCAGTTCTCTGGCCATTGCAATGATCCGGCCCGGATCGGTCTCCCCTGCCGCCACCATGGCCTGGGCCCTTTCCAGGGATCGGTTCAGGGTCAGCCCGCTTTCCCGCTGTTCCGCCGTGAGATACGCGTTCCGGGAACTCTTGGCCAGTCCGTCGGCTTCCCGGACCGTCGGTGCGCCGATCACCTCGACATCGAAATTGAGATCCGCCGCCATCCGGCGGATGACCTGAAGCTGCTGGTAGTCTTTTTCCCCGAATACGGCCACATGGGGCTTGACGATGTTGAACAGCTTGGTCACCACCGTGGCGACCCCGCGGAAATGGACCGGCCGGGAGAGGCCGCACAGGTGGTTGGGCAACCGATCCAGGGTGACAAACGTCTCGAAATCCGGTCCGTAGAGTTCTCTCTCCGAAGGACTGAAAACAATATCGACACCACTGGATTCGGCCAGGGCATGATCCCGTTCCATGGATCTGGGGTAGGCATCCAGGTCTTCATCCGGGCCGAACTGGGTGGGGTTCACGAAAATGGAGAGCACGATGGTATCCGCACAGCCGCGTGCCTTCTCGATCAGGGACAGATGACCTTCGTGGAGGTACCCCATGGTCGGAACCAGTCCAATGGTTCGGCCATCGGCGCGAATCCGGTCCGCCCGGGCCTGCATCTCTTCCGCCGTAACGATGATGTCCATTCTCTATCCGTTTCCGCCGTTTATCCTGCTGATCCGATGTTCATGCCGGCGGTATAGATCAGGCGATTCGGGTTGTCAACCGATACCCGTTCAGGAGGGCGAATCCGCCCGGTTCATCCGCATGGTAAAGGCGGTCCCAAGACCGGGTTGGCTCTCCACATCCAAGACGCAATCGTAGGATTCGACGAGGCGGTGAACGATGGACAACCCCAACCCCGTCCCCCGGGGTTTGGTCGTCACGAAAGGATCGAAGATCGTCTTCAGCCGGTCCGAAGAAATCCCGCAACCATCGTCTGTGATCCGAAGCGCCGCATGATGCGGTTTTTCCGGATAGACCGCGATCCGGATGCGACCGGCTTCCTTGCCGGCGACTCGGATGGCCTCGGTGGCATTGAGCAGCAGGTTCCACAGGATCTGGCGCAAATGGGACGGATCCATCTCCACCCATATCGCCTCGGGGATGTCGGTGTCGATGTGAACCCCTGCCGCTGTTTCGTCGGCCCGGAAAAGGGTCACGATCTCTTCAAGGCTTTTGCCCAGATCGATCACGGACCGGTTTCCCGCCGGTGGCCGGGCGAACATCAGGAAATCCCCCACCAGGGCGTTCAGGCGATCGGCCTCCCTCAAGATGATCCCCATGAGGGTCCGGGTATCGGCATTGGAAGCGGTGGTATCTTTCAACATTTGGATCGATCCCCGAAGGGAGGCCAGCGGGTTTTTGATCTCATGGGCCAGTCCGGCGGCCATTTCCCCGACAGCGGCCATCTTTTCCACCCGTTTGACGTGGTCTTCCATCACCGCCAGTTCCCGCTTTGTGCGGCGCGCCTGCTCCGAGAGCAGGCCGCTGAAAAACGCCACGGCGAAACAACCCGCCATCATGGCCACCAGTTTGTACAACACCGCTCCCGGGGTAAAATCCGTAATCGAGAGCCCTTTTTCCACGGTGGCGGGCTGGATGAATCCGTAATATTCCAAATCGATGAGAAACCCGTACTGGAGACTGCACAGAACCGCCATGACCATGCTGCCCCGCCGGTAGAGCAGCATGCTGGCATAGATGATGATCACCAGATAGAGAAAAGAAAACAGGCTGACGAAAGAGCCGGTCAGAAAAATGATGAACGTGACCGCCGCGGTATCGATGGCGATCTGGGCATAGGCGAACAGTTTCAGGCGCCGGATCCGGGGCAGCAGCAGCGAATAAAAAAAGGAGAGAATGAAAACCGCCGCGATCAGTCCATAGAGCAGCAGCAGGGATTGGGTCAGGGGATGGGAGGGTTTCCCGAGTTGAAGGATGGTCGCCGAGCCCAGCAGCAGGGTGTAGAAAAGAACCCTGCAGAACATCACCCATTTGAGTTTTCGGTAAAGCTCTGTGTCGGGCCCGGCGTTTTCAGCGACCATGGCGGGGCGGAGATCAGAGGGGATCCACGCCGGATCAGACAGCGCCGGCCATGGTAAAAATCGGCAGGTACATGGCCACCACCAGGGTACCGATGACCCCACCGAGGAAGACCATCATCATGGGTTCGATCATCTCGGTGAGGTTGTTGACGGCTTCATCCACCTCGTCATCATAGAAATCGGCGATTTTTCCCAGCATGATGTCCAGGGCGCCGGTCGACTCCCCGACGGCGATCATCTGGCAGACCATGGGCGGAAAAACGCCGCTCTCCAGGAGCGGTTCAGCCATGGTTCGCCCCTCGGATATATCGACCCGGACTTCGTAGATGGTCCGCTCCACGGTCTTGTTGCCCGCCGTTCGCGCAACGATCTCCAAAGAATCGAGGATGGCCACCCCGCTCTGGAGCATAGTGCTCATGGTCCGGGTGAACTTGGCCACGGCGACTTTCCGGATCAGGATCCCGAATACAGGGGCCCGCAACGCCAGATCGTCGATCAACGCCCGCCCTTTTTCCGTATTGTAAAACCGTTTAAAGGCATAGATGAACAACCCCATTCCGATGAGGATCCACAAGACATTGGATTTAACGAATCGGCTCATATTGACCACTATTTGGGTCAGACCCGGCAACTGTCCCCCCAACCCCGTGAACATGTCCTCGAAGACGGGAATGACGAAGACCATGATGATCATGACCACCACGATGGCGACGATAATGGTGATGATGGGATAGACCATGGCGCTTTTGACCTTGGCCTTGAGCTTGGCCGCTTTTTCCAGGTGCTCCGACAGCCGGCGCAGAATCGTATCCAGGATACCGCCCGCCTCTCCCGCCGCGATCATGTTGACAAAGAGGGAATCGAAGAGATCCGGATATTTTTTGAGGGATTCGGCCAGCGTCGTACCGCTTTCCACCGACTCCTTGACGTCCTTCAGGATTTTTTTGAGCTTCGGATTCTCCGCCTGGGAAGAAAGGATATCGAGGCACTGGATGATGGGCAGGCCCGCATCGATCATGGTGGAGAACTGCCGGCAGAAAACGATCACGTCTTTGGAGGTGATCTTGGGCTGCATGAAGGAAATGTTCTCGAACAGATCCTTGGGCTTCTCTTTGATCTTATAATCGGTGATGCCCCGGCGTTTGAGGATCGCTTCGGCCGAGCTGATATCCGGCGCTTCGATCTCGCCTTTCTGGGGACGCTTCCGTTTGTTCAGGCCTTTCCAGAGAAATGCCGGCATAATCGCCCTCCTTGGTCTAATACAGGCAAATATAGGGTATCATATTCCCCCATCCCCGACAATCGGTTCGGCAACGGACCCGAGGGACGCCTGCCGCCGGTCATCGATACGGCCCCCCCGGTACAGCGTTTCCACCCGGCTGCTGTTTCAGAGGATAACGATTCCCCTATGACGAAATAACGGCGGTCCGCTTCCGAATATCCGGCGGGACGGGGGTCAGGTCAATGATGAAGGATAAAAGAGAGATGGTCGGATAGTCAATAAAAAAGGCACGATTTCCTTTCAGCGAAGCCTTCGTCGCCTGTCGGGACCGGCGCGGACCCTTGGCTCAGGTCCGGCGGCCCCGGGTTAAAAAGGCCAGAAAACCGGAATGAACAGGGTCCCCATGACCAGGACGATGAGGTTCAAGGGAATCCCCAGTTTGAGGAAATCGCTGAACCGATAGGCCCCCGGGCCGTACACCAGCAGGTTGGTCTGGTAGCCGATGGGGGTGGCGAAGCATGCGCTGGCCCCGAAGCAAACGGCGATGATGAAGGATTTCGGATCGACGGCCAGTCCATGGGCCGTGGAGACGGCCAGGGGCAACAGAAGAACTGCGGTGGCGTTGTTGCTCAACAACTGGGTGCTGATGCTGGTAAAAAGGAGGACACCGGCCAGGACGACCCGGGGACCGGAGCCCTGGAAAAGGGAGAGAAAGACGTCGGCGTACAGCCGGGACGCCCCGGTCCGCTGCATGGCCTCCCCCAGGGCGATGGTCCCCACGATGATCAACAGTACATCCCCCCTCAGCTCCCGGTAGGCGCCGCGCAACTGGAGGCATCCGGTGACCACCATGAGGAAAAGGGCGGCCAGGGCGCACACCATGATATCCGCCAGCCCGGTGCTGGCGGCCAGGATCAATCCCGCGAAAATGGAAAAGGCCCGTCTCGCCTTGGTTTTGTGGAGGATCTCGTGGTGGACGTCCTCCACGATGATCACATCCCCCTCGCCGCGCACCCAGCCCAGGGCGCTTTTGTCGACCCGGGCGAGGATAATATCCCCGATCCGGATCCGGACCCGCTGGATCTTCTGCTCCGTGTAATGGAGATGCCGGCTCTTGATGGCGATGAGGTTGATATCCGGTGACCGGGCCAGATGGGTGTCCAGGAGGCGCTCCCCGATGAGACGCGACTGGGGCGGGATGATCATCTCCACGATGAGCGAATCAGTATCGTCCACTTGATAGTTCAGGTCCGTATCCTGATGGGGCAGTTCCGCCGCGTCGTCTTCCAGGACGGTCACGAAGTCGCTGGCCGTGCCTTTGACCAGCAGCACGTCCCCCTCCCGGATCCCCACCCGGTCCCGGTCCGGGTAGAAAATATGACCGTCGCGCACCACTTCGAACAGCTCGAAGCTCGGGTACCGCTCCCGGAGGGTGTCGGCCGGGTCGCCGCCCAGCAGCGGGCTGTCGGCCGGGACCCGGAGTTCCGCCAGATATTTTTTCGTTTCGTTGCCCGCCATCTCGCAGGTGGGCGCGGCATGGCCCGGCATGATCCGGGGAGCGGCGAAAAACAGAAACACGATCCCCACGATGGCGATGGGCACCCCGAGGATGGCCAGCTCGAACATCTCGATGCCGTCATACCCCATCTCCATGGACAGGTCCCGGATGATGATGTTGGTGGAGGTGCCGATGAGGGTGCAGGTGCCGGCCAGTATGGAAGCGTAAGAGATGGGAATGAGAAATTTGGACGGGCTGAAGTTGTATTCGCAGCTGAGATTGAGGATGATGGGGATAAAGAGCACCACCACGGGGGTGTTGTTGACGAACGCAGAGGCCAGCGCCACAATGGCGAGCACCAGAATGGTGGCCCGGCTGGCGTTGCCTTTGGAAAACTCGATGATCCGCTGGGCCACGAACCCCAACGCTCCGGTGCGGATCATGGCCCGGCTGATGGCGAACATGGCCGCCACCGTGATCACCGCCGGGTTGGCGAATCCGGCCACCGCCGCCACCGGCGGGAGGACCCCGGTGAGGGCCAGGGCCACCATGATGCCGATGGCGATGAGGTCCACCGGCAGCTTTTCCGTGATCAGGAGAATCAGCGTCGCCGCGAGGATAGCGGAAACGATCCAAATGGCCATGGACAGATGTTACTCGCCGCCTGAGGCGGAGAGCCGTTCCCTGGCTTTGGCGGCATAATCGCTCCGGGGATGATCTTCCAGGATCTCTTTGTACAGCTTCCGCGCGTGAGTCGGGTTGTTTTGGCGTTCCTCCAGTTTCGCGGTCTCGTAGAGTTCCTCCGCTTTATCGGTGCAGCCGGCCAGTGCCAATCCCACGGACAATGCCAGGACCGCGACTTGTTTTTTCATTGGGCCCTCCCGTTTCCGATGACCATCCGAATCAAATGCGCCCTTCCGCCACCCCGTGGCAGGCCACGCGGACGCCGTCTCCTTGTTCAAGAAGTTCCGGAATTTCCTGAACACACCGGTCGCCGGCGTGGTGGCACCGGCCATGGAACACGCAGCCGGTGGGGAGATGGATGGGCGTGGGGACCTCCCCCTTGAGCCGCACATGGCCGCTTTTCTTCTTCCCCAGCCGGGGAATCGCGCTGAGCAGGGCCTGGGTGTATGGATGGCGGGGGGCGGCAAAGAGCCGCTCAACGGGTGCCACTTCGCACAAAGACCCCAGGTACATCACCGCCACCCGGGTGCTGATGTGTTCCACCACCGACAGATCGTGGGCGATGAACATGTAGGTCAGCCCCCGCTGCTCCTGGGCGTCCATCATGAGATTGAGGATTTGGGCCTGGATAGAAACATCCAGGGCGGAGATGGGCTCGTCGGCCACGATGAATTCGGGATCGACCACCAGGGCCCGGGCAATGCTGATCCGCTGCCGCTGGCCGCCGGAAAATTCATGGGGCAGCCGGGTGAGCCACTGGACGTCCCCCCCAACGTCCTTCATGACCTCTTTGACCCGGTCGGCCGCTTCATCGGCCGTCAGCTCGGGATGATGGAACCGGAGGGGTTCCTCCAGGATGGCGGCGACCCGTTTCCGGGGGTTGAGGGAGGCGTAGGGGTCCTGGAACACCATCTGCATCCGCCGCCGGAAGGGGAGCATCCGCCGGGGGGAAAGGGTATCGATGCGCTGGTCGTCGTAGCGGACCTCGCCGCCGTCGGGGGGATAAAGGCCGATCACGGTGCGGCCCAGGGTCGATTTGCCGCACCCGCTCTCGCCCACCACGCTGAAGGTTTCGCCGGGGGCGATGTCGAAGCTGACCCGGTTGACGGCTTTGACGGTGGTCTTTTCCCGCCGGAGCCGGCCGTTTTTCAGGGTGAGCTGATCGAGAAATCCACCGGAAATATCGAAGATCTTCGACAGGTCCCGGACGGAAAGCAACGGTTTTGTCTTGTCGGAAAGGGGCGCGTTCATGCTATCGGTCGCCAAGGTTCGGGTCGTAAAGGTGGCAGGCCGCCATCCCCCCGCCGCCATCGGGATACGCGACGGGCAGCCGTCCCGGGGCCCGCTCGGAACAGACGTCCATGGCATGGGGGCACCGGGGGTGGAAAGAGCAGCCGGGGGGAATCCGGGTCAGGGTGGGCATGGTCCCCGGAATCTGGTTGAGCCGGGTCCCCCGTTGATCATCCCCCTGGGGCAGGGCCGCGATCAGCCCCTGGGTGTAGGGATGTTGGGGCGCGCTCACCACGTCGCCGGTCCGGCCCTCTTCCACGATCTCGCCGGCGTACATGACCGCGATCTTCTCCGTGGTCTCCGACACCACCGCCAGGTCGTGGGTAATGAGGATCAGCCCCATCCGGGTCTGGCGGCAGAGTTCCAGAAACAGGTCCATGATCTCGGCCTGGATGGTGACATCCAGGGCGGTGGTCGGCTCGTCTGCGATGATGAGCTGGGGATCG
>CAYPCE010000039.1:0-22264 GCA_964409085.1 uncultured Desulfobacteraceae bacterium
GCCTGGCTGTTGGGAATGGAGAGGATCGTCCGGTCCCGGGTCAGGAGCCGGGTGGTCCGCCAGTTGATGTCCACCACCTTGCCCTCGGTAAAATCGCCGATCTTGACCCAGTCATCCAGGCGGAAGGGCCGTTCCAGGTTGATGGCGATGCCCGAGAAAATGTTGGCGATATTGATCTGAACGGCCAGCCCCAGGATCATGGCGATGACACCGGACGTGGCCAGAAGGCTGGTCAGTTTCTGATCGAAGACGAATGCCACGATGGCGAACAGGGCCAGCAGATAGATGATGAAGGAAATGAGATTCCGGACGATGTGGGGGATGTCGCGGCCGGTGCGCTCCTCCAGGGGGGCCCAGACAAACCGCTCCAGTCCGACGGACAGGAAATGGGCCGCCGTCAACCACCAGAGAACATCGAAGACCGTCCGGATCGACTCGAATTGCATTTCGTTGAGGCGCATGCCCATCTGATCGAGGACAAACACCTCCGCGGAGAGCAACCAGAACGAAGCGATCAGGATCTGGAGCCCCCACAGCAGCTTGGAATGGCAGTTGAGATTGAGGGTCAGCCGGTCCGGCAGTCGTCCCTTGAGGGTACACGAGAGCAGGAAGTTGAGGAGGGTGGCCGCCAGCAGTACCCACCCGGCCCATTCCGCCGGGATCTCCCGGCGCAGGGAGAACGCATCGGGCTTGATCCGGATGCCGACATTAAACCGGGAAAACTCCAGGGTCCCGCCGGGCAGGTTGAGGTAGTCGGGGTCCCCCAGGGAATCCCGCTCGGCGATATCCTGGAAAAACCAGGCCCGGGAGATGCGCCACCCCTCCACGGACTTCATCACCTGGCGCTGCCGCATCTTTTCCCCAGGGGAAACCCCTTTCTTCAGCCGCATGCCCAGCACGTCCTTGACGAAGATGAGGTTGTTCCGGTCCAGCCCCCGGGGCCGGAACCGGACCCCCAGCAGGTGCTGGCCGAAAATGTGCTGGTTCGGGAGAAAATCGGCCCTAAACGGCCCCTTGACCTGGTACAGGCGGTAGACCTGATCGCCCTTGACATGCTCCCGGGCCGGTTCGCCGAGCTGGATCGGTTCCAGTGCGTTCAGGAATTCGATGTTGTCCAGATCCACGTCCCCCCGGAACCGGAACCAGAGGTAGAAATCGATGACGGCGCTGAACGTCTCGGGGTCGAGTTCGGTGATGGAATTGATCCGGATCCCCGTGTACACCACGTTGATTTTATAGGAATAACGACCGTCGAAGAGCAGGATCCGGCCTGCGGAGACCGCCTCATCGAAGTTGGGCACCTCGTTGAGGTTGGGGACCGGCCGGAACTGGGTCATGGCGGAAACGATGTTCTGCCGCCGGTAGACGCCGATGAAGATGGGTTTCTGGGAATCCCCGCTCTCATCGAAATAATTGTATCCGGTCACGCCTTCGATGGCATCGTATGGATTGGTGAGGTTCGCCAGATACCGACGGACCTTCTCCCGGTCCGCTTCCAGTGTTTCCGGCGCTCCGGTGACGCCGGTGTGCCGGATGGCGTTGATGAGCACCATGGCCGAATCGTAGGCGAATGCCGCGTGCCATCCGGGGGACTCCCCATAGGTGTCCAGGTAGGCCTCCCGGAATCGGAGCCCCTGCTCGTTGGTGGTGTCGAAGATCAGCGGCGTGGTCACGTACATGCCGTCGGTGTAGAAGCCCGGATTCGTCCGTTCTTTGGGAAAATCCTTGAAGATCTCCCGGAAGGATTCCGAGGAGAAGGCATCCGGCGCCATGATGGGGTTGCCCACGAGGCGATCTTTCATGAGCCGGATCAGGCGCGCGCCCTCCGGCGCGTGGGTGGCCAGAAAGATCACACCGGCGTCCGATTTGTACTGGAGTTCGTTGACGATCTGGATGAGGTTCTGGTCCAGCAGATCGTCGGTGGTATCGAACCCCCATTTGTACTTCACTTCGACCCCCAGCGCCTCGCAGGTCTGCCCGAACACCTTGGCCAGATAGGCCCCGTATTCCTGATTTTCGTGGATGATGCTGGCGGTCTTGTACCCGAAGACCTTGCTGGCGTAGGTGGCCAGAAACCGGCCCTGGGCCCGGTCGTTGAAGATGGTGCGGAAATACCAGGGGTTGTCCTGGGTGATCTGGACGTTGGTGGCGGCGGGGCTGATGGTCGGGACCCGATAGGTCTTGTACACCTCGCCGGCCCGGATGGAGCAGCTGCTGTAATAATGGCCGATCACCGACAGGGCCCGGCCGTCCCCGACGATCCGGGCGGCCGTTTTCTCGGCCAGCGCCGGACGGTTCTCATCGTCGTAGACGTCGAGGACCACCGATTTCCCGTTCACCCCGCCCTGGCGGTTGACCATGTCGATGTAAAGTTCGATGCCCTGGAGAAACGCATTGCCCACATCGGCGCTCTCGCCCGTCATGGGACAGGCCAGGGCGATGTGAATCGCGTCGTCTTTGTCCCGGAAAAGGTGCAAACAGGCCCACCCCGATAGGATGGCCGTACCGAGGATAACGCCGATGAGAAGCCAGAGATAGAGCCGCTTTGTGTTCATGAGGGGATTCCGCCCGCTGGCCGATGCTGTCCGGCCGTCAGTCCATAATGAAGGTCCCGCAGCCGAAATGGGGATACCGGCCGATGTGGACCAGGGAGGCCAGGGCCAGGTAGCCGAAAAGATCCCCCGAAACGGCCCGGTCGAAGACCTGGACCCCCGTCCACCGCCCGGGCCAGGGCCTGGGGATTTGTTCCAGATCGTCCCGGATCACGCCGATGTCCGCCGCCTCCCGGGTGGCGGCGATGAAGGCCAGGGCCTCGCCGTCGTCCAGCATCGACCAGAACGCATCGATATCATAGTGGCGTCCGAAAAGCAAAGCACTCAACCGGTGGGTGAAGGCTTCCAGAATATGGCCCGGAAGGGGCGCGTCCGCCGGCGGATCGTAGAGGCTCCGGCCCGGCTGGAGTTCCACCGGGCTCAGCCAGGTCAGGGAGCGCCCGCCCCCCGATTTGCGCCGCTTTTCCTCCCACCCCCTGGCCCATTGATCGGGGGCCGGCCGGTAGGCCAGATCGAGCCGCCCCTCTCGTACCAGGGGGTCCCAGCGATCCCCTGAAGCGACATAGACCGAATCCACATCGAAATGACCCCACAGGCAGTTGACATACTGGCGGCCCGGCACCCCCTCCCGGCCCAGGGTTTCCAGGGCCGGCAGAATCACTTCCAGGAAGAACGCGTGATCGGCCGCGTCTCCCAGGAGTTTCAACTCCCAGAGGATGGGTTCTCCCCGGCCGTAGTGGCGCTTGTGGGGATAGAAAAAAAAGACCGCGTCGATGGGCCAGGAGACGTCCGGCGGCCCCTGGAACCCCCGGATGCCCAGCAGGGGGGGGCCCCGCTTGGACCGGTCGTTGAAGCAATCCTCCCAGTTGGCCAGGGCTTTCCGCCACGGTCGGGCGTCGGACGTGGGAAGACTGTCTGCGATGGCCGTTCCCAGGGCCAGGGAGAACTCCGCCGCCGGATGGTCCAACAGCCGGACCAGGGGGCCGGAGACCCGGAGGGCGATGAGGTATCGGAGGAGGTTAAACCGTATAGACGACATAATCGAGCAGATCGTAGAGGAGCCGCACCTGGGGTTTGGGCCACTGGCGGATCTTCCAGGCATCGAGCATGTCCCGGGCTTCGGGGGAGAGAAACCCCATGAACCGGCCCCAGTAGAACCGCTCCTCCTGCACGTCCGTCAGGTTGAACAGCTCGTAGAGCATCTGCTGCCCCTCGGGCCGGAGCAGGGACCGGAACACCCCCGCCATTTCCAGAAACCGGAGAAATTCCGTTGCTTCGAAGGTCGGACCCAAGTCCCCGTTTTTCCGGTCCGGGCCGAAGAGATGATACGCATTGGAAAAAAACCGGACCCGCAGCAGGTCCGCCGGAAACCGGGCCTCCAGATGGGCCGCTTTGGCCAGGACGTCGCCCATGCACCCCCGGTATCCGTCGCCGGTGGTGGGAAACACCTGAAGGAGCCCTTTGAGGTCGGTCCCGTGGTAGAGGAGCAGCTCCTGGAGCCAGGGTTTCAGGCCCCGGCGATCCACGGCCAGGAGAAACCGCTGGTCGTCCACCCGGTAGGCGCCATACGTCCGGCAGACCGACTGCGACGGCGGATAGAGCCGGTCGGGGACCCGGTTCACGAACCCGTAGACGAGGGCGGTGCGGCGAACGTGTTGACGGGCATCGGATTCCCCCGCCACCACGGCGTGACAAGCGGCACAGTAGGGGGATTGGCCCCCGTCCGCGGGCGGATAGATCCAGCACCGGCGGCAGGGGCGGTGGTAGAGGGCCAGCGGCGGCCCGAGCGCTCCGTCCGGGCTGAAGAGGCCGGGCCGGGCCGCCGCCAGGTCTAAGGTCGAGAGCAGCTCGCTCCCCTTGCGGCACCGGCGGAGCCAATCATAGAGCGCCAGCATCCAGCGTCTTTTTCAGCTTGTCGTGGTGGCGAATCACCTGGGGGTCCAGGTAGTCCTTGACGGACAACGGTCGGCGCCAGGTCTCGGCGCTTTCTCCGGCATACCGCTTGTCCCAGTCGATGAGAAAGCTCTCTTCGGCGATGTGGAGCCGCAGGCTGCCGAAGCCCAGATACCGGTGGTTGCCCATCTTGTGGGCCATGCCCGGCTCCAGGGCCACGCACCAGATCAGCCGTTTCAGCTCTTCTTCCATCAGGTTCCAGAACCGGACCGCAAACCGGGCCCGCTCGCCGGGCATCAGGGCCCGGAAATAGCTGGCCTGAACCGTATCCGGCGAGAAATCCGTCTTTTCGTCGGCGACCGGCGCCAGGGGCGCGTGGGGAAACACCCGCCAGTGGCCGTCGATGAACGTGGGGTCGGCCTGGCCGCCGGGGGTCTCCCCCCACTGGCCGCCCTTGAACCGCCATCCGCCGTAGGGATAGGGGACCTTGAACCAGACCGGTTCCCGCTGCAGGGCGTCGAAGGGGGCGGTGCCCACGGAGACCCGCCCCATGAGGGCCTGGTTGGGGCCGTCGCCCACCCAGCCGAAAAGGCTTTCGGCGGGATTGAGGCGGTTGAGGGCCCCGCTCTCCTGGCGGGAATCGGTGGCGATGCTGTAGATGTGGCGGATCATCCCCTTGAGGCTCCGGCCGGGCAGGGCATACTGCCGGTCGCTCCCCCGCTTGCCCGCCTCCGGGGGCGACATGGAGAAGAAATCCCATCCGTTGACCCGCCCCCCGTCCAGATCGTCGGTGAAGGAGGGCTCGCCGCTCTCCCGGACGTTCATGGGGGTGAGGAGTTCGGCGTCCACGGTCAGCGTGCCGCAATACCCGCCGAAGGCGCGGTGGGAGATGAACCCCTCGTTGGCCACCGGCGGGGTCCGGGAGACGCCCTTCCCCTCCGGCATGATGGGATCGGCGGCCCTGATGGCCGCCTCGGCGTCGTCGCCCGCCACATCCATGACGTGCCAGGAGCCGGACGGCGTGGTGGGCCGGTCGCCGAAGAGCGTTTTGCCGATGCCCGACGGGTCCCCCGTGAGCCACTGGACCCGGGATACCGATCCGGCGGTCCAGCCGAACCCGGCCGTCTTCTCGCCGCCGATGGGGATGTCCCCGTTCCGGTAATCCTGGATGAGATGAAACAGGATCGACAGGATCTCCAGGTCCTCTTTCCGGATGTCCTGGATGTCGAGGCGCATCCCGAATTTGAGGGCTTTCCCATAGGCGTAGAGGTAATCGTGCTTGGCCGATTCGATGGGCTGGCCGGTGGTGGGGTTCATCTTCACCCCGTCCATGGAGCACCAGGCACTGTCGGGCGCGTCGGGATCGACGAGATAGGCGTCGGAGAAAAAGACCCGGCCCCGCCGGCCCTGGGTGCCGAAGAGCCGGGTCAGGACCTCGTCGGTCTTCCGGGTCTCGCCCCACAGCGTCTTGAGGGCCTGGGAGGCCCGCTTCCGGAAGGCCCCCTTGAGGGTGCCGCCGGGGATGTAGATTTCCCAGGACCCCTTTTCCGACTGGGATGGGGCCCAGGAGAGCATGCGCATGAAGATGGTGTCGTAGGGCTTGCCGTATTTTTTCGAGATCTCCCGGTTACCGGCCCCCCCGGCCCGGAAGTCGATGTGCCGGGGCTGGGCCAGCTCCTGCCGGGTCCGGTCCCGGTACGTCTTGAGGAATTCGATCTGGTTCTTGTCGTTGGCGATGCTCTTGTTCAGGTTCTGGGCGTTGAGCATGTGGCGGAATCGGACCCGGCTGTGGGCATCCAGGAATTCCCGCCAGGTGGCGGACCGGATCCCTTCGGGGGGCATGCCGGGATCGTTCCACTGGTATTCGCTGATCTTTCCGTCTTTGAGGAGCTGTTTGATCTGGAGGTGCTCCTCCCGGGACTTGATCTCAACATCCACCCATGCGTCGCTCTGGAGAAGCCGGACCTGCTGGTCCACCTGCTCGTGGAGGCGGGGCAGGACCGCGCCGATCGCCGGGGTCAGCTTTTCGATGAGGGCGTCCTCGTCGTCAAGGATGTCCGCCAGGTCTTCCCCCAGCGTTCGGTCCAGCCCCAGGCCGCCGGCCAGGTCGCCCCAGGCGTCGCGGTTCAGGTCCTGCTGTTCCATTTTGACGTGCTCCAGCTGGGCCGTCACCCGCTTGGACATGTTGGCTTTCTTGCCCAGGGCTTTGGCAAAGGCCGCGTCGGCGTCCTCTTCCGATGGAAACATCTGCCCGGCAAAGGGTTTGATCTTGTTGAGGAGTTTCGGGTTGAGGCCGTGTTTGCCCTTGCCCAGTTTGGAGAGGGCCGATTCGGGCAGGAGATATCCTTCGGCCTGGCCCGCGGACTGCTCCTTGAGCCAGATGGCCACGATCCGGGGCAGGAATTCCGCCAGCTTTCCTTTCCAATCGTCGGTGCTGAGGATAGCGCCGCCCAGGACCATCTCCAGCCGCTGGCGGATGGGGACGGGGATGTCCTTCATGGCCTCCACCAGGAGCCGGCCTTCGACGGCCGGGAAGGCGGCGGTGTGGGGATCGATCTTCCCCCAGTTCCACCCCACCAGAAGGGGGTTTTCCGCGTCGAAGGTCAGGTCCACCCGGAGGTGGTTGGCCTCGGGCAGGAGCTTCGGCGGGGTTTTCGGCGCCTGGATGGGCAGATTCGCCGCCAGCCGGAGCCGCCCGAGCCCCTTGCTTTTGCCGGCGCCGAACCAGAACCGGCCTTCCTTGAGTTCCTGGAGGAGGTAATAGAGGCGGTCCCGGTTGTTCTCTTTGTCCAGGAGATCGTCGGCCACTTCCATGGAAAAATCGAAGACGCTCTTTTTCAGGATCGTCTCCATCTTATAGTTGGCGTTGGCCTCGGCGGCCCACCGGTCTTCGTTGAGGCGGATGCCCATGCGCATGTCGAAAAAATTGTCGCGGGGGTAGCTCTCTTTCTGGAGCTTGCACTCGACCCGGCGGATGAGCCCGCCGGGCAGGGTCTCGCCGTAGAGCCGCCGCCAGAGTTCGTTGAGCAGTCCGATGTTCTTGCCGTTCTTGGACTGGCCGATGAAGGCGTCCATGAGGGCCTGGGCCGTCCCCCCCACCTCGCCGGCCAGGGAGACGAGGCGGTGGGCGCCGTCCCCGTCCCGGGTGAAGAGGGTTTTCCGGGCGTTTCCCCGATAGATGGGGGATTCGGCAAAAAGCTCTCCTTTGATTCGCATGGTGTCTCCTCCGTGTTGATGGTCGCATTATCGTCGGTTGCGGCATTTTTCGGGGGAAAACTGTACCATATCCGACCGGGGAGTACAATCAGATTTCCGGTTTTGGGGGGAGCGGCATGGGCGTTTTCAGGGGGTGAAAACGGGGCCGGCGATGCCGGTTGCATCGCCGGCCGGAGGGATGGTCGATGGGGATGGGCTAATCGGCCGCTGGGGATTTTTTCGATGCGGCTTTTTTGGCGCTTTTGGCGCTTGATTTCGGTTTCCCGGCCCCTTGGGCCGATTTGGAAGCCGTTTTCCCGGCGGACGGGGGCGCCTCCGATGCCGGTTTCGGTTTTTGGGCCGATTCGGCGGCCTGTCGGAGAGCATTGTCCAAATCCAGGTGATAGCGGACAGGACCTCGGTACTGCCCATCCTCACCGAAACGGGTATGCAGGGCGAATTCGGATTTCGGGTCGGACCAGGAGGTGGCGATGGCGACATGACCCTTGGGGAAAGGCGACACTTCGACGTCGATGAAATCTTTGGGGGCCAGCGCGGTCTCCTTCTCGACCAGATCGTCCCGTTCACCGTAACAGATGAGCCAGGGGATCCCCTTTTCCGCCAACCGCTTGAAGTTGAGGGTCCGGCCGAAGAGTTTCACCGGCAAATCGCCGTCTTTCGTAATGGGAACATTGTAGGACGCAAAGCTCATCTCGGTGATGCACAGGGGCAGGTCCGTCCGCTCGTAAGTGAGCCAGTAGTTGAGGGCCAGGGCGGTCTTGCTGATTTTGGGAATCTTCCCCTTCCGGGGGCCGACCATCATCATGTCCCGGTAAAACGCCACCAGCGGGGCTTCGTTTTCGATAGACTTGAGCTTGTAGACCCAGCCCATGAGCTTGCCGTCGGCCACCTGGTTGCCGTTTTCCAGGGTTTTGGTCCCGTAATCCAGGTCATTGAACCGCTGGGGCAGGCTGTTGAGAAACCCCGACAGCCCGCGGCTCCGGGTCCCGTCCATGGGGGAGACGCAGGTGAGCAGGGCGTCCACGACGCCGTCCAATTCGCCGGACAGGATGTTGCAGACCGCGGAAAATCCGCCCTGGCAATAGCCGTTGAGGGTCACCGGCTTGCCGTGGCGGGCCATGATCTTCTCGCAGAAGGCCTTGGTGTCCAGGGTGTCGTCCTCCCCCCTCATGGTCTGGAGGGCCGGGGTCTCGTCCACCTTTTTGAGGATCCGGATATAGGTGGGGATCCCCTGGTTGGCATAGCAATGGGTGTAGCTGCGGTCATCTCCGGGGAGAAACGAGAGGATGTTGGCCCCGAGCACGTAGGGGGGCAGGATGAGGATCGGCTTGGCGCTGTCGTCGATCCGGACGTTGGGGTCCGTCGGCCCGATCTTATAAACATAAAACCGATCGGATTCGGCAAAGAGTTCGTGGTCCCCCCGCTCGAAATGAAACCCGTATTCCGGCTCGATATCCCGGATGGCTTGGGGATAGATGTTGGCGACCCGGTCCATGGTCCGGGCCTGGCGGGCGAAA
This sequence comes from uncultured Desulfobacteraceae bacterium, assembly GCA_964409085.1. Lineage (GTDB taxonomy): Bacteria > Desulfobacterota > Desulfobacteria > Desulfobacterales > JAABSP01 > JAABTD01. The sequence goes on from CAYPCE010000039.1 coordinate 9,179, forward strand.
AATTCCTCCAGGTTCTCCCCGTCGCCATCTCCGGACGTCACGGTGTTGAAAACCGCCGCCAGGGCGTTTTTCAGTTCGTTGCCCCCGACATCATTGAGGGCCCGGATGCTGGCCATCAGGTTTTTGGCGGCGATATCCCCGCTGAATTCCGCCAGCTCCAGATAGGACAGGAAGGATTCCCATGGCGGGGCCGTCATCAGCCGGTCTCTTTCCGCGCGGGCGAAATAGTGAGTGGACAGGAGGTAAGGGATCACGAATTCATTGGCATACCGGCTGAAACCGGCCCAGTAATTCTGGACCGCTCCCATCTGATGGGCGGCGATATGGAGCGGCCGCATGAAGACCTCTTGCATCTCTTCCGGAAAGCAGGCGGGCGTGCCTTCTGCCGGCGTTTGTGACTTGGCCATAAACAATCTCCTTCCGTTGGGCCTGTGGTTCGCGGCGGAACCGGCCGGCGACGTTCCATCGCAGGCCGGCTTCAGGCTTACTCCTGGGCGCCGCTCTTCGTGCTTCCGGTCTTGTCGAAGAACTCCTCGACCTTGCTGAAATTGTCCTCTACCGTCTTTTTGAAGCTCTGACGACCGGTTTTGTAAGTTTCAATCCAGTCATTGATCGCTTTCTTCCCTTCGCCGGGCAGCCAGTGGGCCTGATCCAGGAACGCCCTGGTCATTTTTTCCCCTTGTTCCTGAAGGGTGGCCATGGCGTTGAAAGAATTGTCGAAGGTGCTTTTCTGAAAGTCGATCATCTGCTTAAACATCTTTTGTTGATCCATCGTCATGATCTCATGCCTTTCTGATCGGTTGGGTGGTCGCTGGTTGACGGGACAGCCGGCGGCGGGCCGCAAGCTATTTCGCCTCGAACATCTCTTCCATCTTGTCAAAGCCGTCGTAGACCGCTTTTTTGAAGTCTTCACGGGCTTTTTTGTAAAAACGGATGGCGTCGCTCATGGCCTTTTTGTTCTCCTCGGGGATCCAGGAGAGCTGCTTCATGTAACTCCCGGTCATCTGTTCGGTCTGGTCCAGCACCATGGACATGGCGTTGAAGCTGCTGTCGAACACCGTTCTCTGGAAATTCACCATCTGTTTGGCCATTTTTCCGGGTTCCATCATGGTTTTCCTCCTTTGCATCGATTCGGTTTGGGGTGGTAATATCGACCCGATCGTCGAGTCTACCGGGGATTCTAATGCGGAAATCGGACCCTGTCAAGCAAAAAATGATGCATCGCACAAAAAGACAAGACTCCCTGGACGGGATCCCGTATTTTTTATAACATCCTTGACATTTAGGATTCTACATGAAAAACTGATCTCCATGAATCGGCAGAACCCGATATTTTATGATGCACTGTAACATCACCAATCAAAGGGGATAGCCCATGAATTCCGATCCGGTCACTTTGAAAAAATATCCCAACCGCCGTCTGTACGACACGGAACGGAGCACCTACGTCACTTTGAAAGACGTGGCGGAGATGATCCGCCAGGGGCGGGAGGTACAGGTCGTCGACGTCAAAACCGATGAAGAGGTGACGGCCTTTATCCTCACCCAGATCATCATGGAAAACGCGAAACGGCACAACAGCCTGCTCCCGGTCTCCCTCCTCCATCTCGTGATCCGGTTCGGCGAGGATGTGCTCAACGAATTCTTCGAGAAATATCTGGAGAGGGCGATCCAGTCTTATCTGACCTACAAAAAAAGCATGGACGAACAATTGCGGATCTGCCTGGAACTGGGGATGGACCTGTCCACCCTCACCGAGCGGATCATATCGGACCAAACCGGCTTTCCGGATGTATTTGATGCGGCCAGGGGAGCGGCCCCCGTACCGGAGGATGATAAAAATCTGGAAAATTGAATTGAAAATCCAGCGTGTATCCGCTACTCTAATGTAGCAACAGTTCCATCGACCCCGCCACCCACAGCAAAACCACGGAGTTCGATATGGCAGATGAGAAGAAACGGCCGGAAACAGACCCGACAGCCTTCTTCGCCGACTGGATGAAGTCCACCATGGATTTCTGGAGCCGGATGGCCTTCTCCGGCACGGCCGGCGGCGAAAAGACGGCCCCGCCGGGCGATGACGACCCACCCCAGGACCCGGCCGGAAAGGCCCGTAAAACGTGGGAGTCGAGCGCCAAAGTATTTCAAGCGCTGCTGTCGTCCATTGCGGAACCGGAGGGCATGGAGGCGACCCTCAAAAACGCGGGCATGGCGCCCGATTTCGTCATGGACATGGCCCAGCAGACCCTGGATGCCTGGATGACCTTCAACACCGAGTGGATGGACCGGGCTTCCCGCATCGGGCAGCAGACGAAAGCCTATTCCTTCGACAACCTCGATCAGGACATCTTCAAGGCCTTCCGGGAAATCTATGAAAAGGAATTCCAGAAATACCTCCACATCCCTCCCCTGGGACTGACGCGTTTCCACCAGGAACGCTTCAACCGGTACCTGGACAAACTCACCCTCCACCAGACCGCCCTCAACGAATTTCTCCAGATGTTTTACATTCCCATCGAAAAATCGCTGATGGTAATGCAGGAAAAAATCGAAGAGATGGCCGAGAAGGGGGAATTACACGACGATTTTCAGGGGCATTACCGCGCCTGGATCAAAATCCTGGAAGGCCATTACATGACCCTGCTCAAATCCCCGGAATACACCCGGGTCATGACCAATACCATCGACTCCCTGGTCCAGTACAAAAAAGCCCGGGAGGAGATGCTCGGCGACATCATCGGCCAGTTCCCCGTCCCCACCCAGAAGGAGATGGACGAACTGTACAAGGATCTCTACCAGATGAAAAAGCAGATCAAATCGCTGACCAAGCAACTGGAAGCGATGGCGCCGTCCTGATGATCCCCGGGGCGACGATTCTACCGCAGCCGCCGGCGCAACCCCTCAATGTGAAAGGAGGCGGGATATGAGCCAATCCAAAATCGCCGTCGATCTCATCCTAAGAAAACTGGCCGAGAGCACCGAAAAGACCAAAGAACGGGCCCAGAAGGCCTCGGAGGTGTTGCTGGGGGAACTGGACACCGATCTGGCCACCACCCCCTACGAGGTGGTCTATGAGGAGGACCGGGTCAAACTCAAATATTACCGCCCGCCGGCGCCTTCCGGCACTACCCCGCTGCTGGTGGTTTATGCCCTGATCAACCGGGAGACCATGCTCGATCTTCAGCCCGGCCGAAGCGTCGTCCAGACCTTTATGGACAAGGGGCTGGATGTTTACATGGTCGACTGGGGATACCCGACACGGAAGGACCAGTACGTGACCATCGACGACCATGTCAACGGCTACATGGACAACGTCGTCGATTTTATCCGGAAGCGGCACGGGCTGGATAAGATCAATCTCATGGGCATCTGCATGGGGGGCGCTTTTTCCGTCATGTACTCGGCCCTCCATCCGGAAAAGATCCAGAACCTCGTCACCACGGTGACCCCCAGCCATTTCGACACCGACAAGGGGCTGCTCCACATCTGGATGCAACGGACCTCCGCCGACCGGATGGCGGACTGCTACCGGAACATGCCCGGCGACGTCATGAACCTCGGCTTTCTCCTGCTCAATCCCGCCCGGCTGATCATCGACAAATACGTCGGTTTTCTGGAAAATGTGGACAACCGCAAGTTTGTCGAGAATTTCGTGCGCATGGAGAAATGGATTTTCGACAGCCCGGATGTGCCGGGCGCCACGTTTCAGCAGTTCATCGAAGACTGCTACCGGAAAAACCTGCTGATCCAGAGCCGCCTGGAGTTGGGGGGTCAACGGGTGGACCTGAAGCGGCTCACCATGCCGCTGCTCAACATCTACGGCCGGTACGACCACCTGGTCCCCCCCGAGGCCTGCGACAAGCTCACCGCGGCGGTGGGCAGCACAGACACCGAAGACCTCTGCCTCGACACCGGCCATATCGGCATCTACGTCAGTTCCAAATTCCAGCGGGAGTTCGCGCCCAAGATCGTCCAATGGCTCGGGGAACGGGAGCGGGCCGCACCCGACCCCCCCGCCGATGAGCGGACAGCATCCCCCCCCAAAAAAAGCACCAGACCCAAAAAAGCGAAGGCCGCCAAGGAATCGACCTCCCCGGCGAAGAAAGCCGCCACATCCAGGGGCAAAGGCAAGGGCAAGGGCAAAAAAACACCGAAAACGGAAACGGACGCCGCCGCTTCCGAGCCGCAGCAGGCCGGATAAACCCGCCAGGGGTAAAGGAGACGGAGAATGGCAAACAAGACCAATTATTTCAGCACCTTCTGCAAAATCAGCAAGGCCTTTGGCACGACCCTGAAAAAAGACCAGTTGCTGGATCTCATCGTCCAGAGCGCCATCGACAGCCTCACCGGGAAGGGGGCCTGCCTTTTTCTGGCCGACGAGGAGAAAGGCATTTCGGTGCCCGTGGCGCAGAAGGGGCTGTCGGAGGGCTACCTCCACGCAGAGCCCATGAAGATCGAAAATGTGATCAAAGACCTCATGGCGGCAGGGGGGTACATCGCCTTCCCGGATGCCACCTCGGATCCACGACTGGACAATCACGAGGCCAAAAAAGCCGAGGGCATCGCCTCCATCGTCGTGGTCCCCGTCATGGTCGAAAACAAGGGCATCGGTGTGCTAACACTCTACACCGCCCGGCGACGCGAATTCTCGGATGACGAGATCGCGTTCCTCCAGGCCCTGGCCGACCAGGGAGGCATCGCCATTCAGCACGCCCGGCTTTATGAACGGATCAACCAGAATGCCGACCTCTATTTCCGCCTGGCGGCGAGCATCAATTCCAGCCGCGAGATGAAGCAGGTCTTTCACACCCTGTCGGCGGAAATCGGCGAGGCGTTCAGCATGAAAGGGGTCTCCATCCGCCTTTACAATCCCGACACCCAGATGATGGATCTGGTGGCCAGTCACGGCCTGAGCCAGATGTTCCTGAACAAGGGCTCCATCTCCGCGGAAAAGAGCGAAGTGGTGACCGAGATTCTGGCCGGGAAGACGGTCGTCATCGAGGACGTGGGCACGGATCCACGGCTCCAGTATCCCGAGGAATCCAAGCGGGAGGGGATCGTCTCGGCCCTGGCCGTCCCTATCCAGTCCCAGGACCGTGTCATCGGAGAACTCCGACTCTACAGCGGCGTCCAGCGAAAATTCCCCGACCATATCGTCAAAATGATCACGGCCCTGGCCCATCAGGGAGGGGTGGCCATTGAAAAGGAACAGCTCCTGCGCCGCATCCGCATGAACAGCGAGATCTTCAACGACCTGGCCGTGGCCATGGACTCCACCCTGGACGTGAAGAAGATCCTCCATGTCCTGTCGTCCGACGTGGCGGAGGTTTTCGGCGTGAAAGGCGTCTCCATCCGGCTGCTGGACGAAGACAAAAAGACCCTCCATCTCGTGACGTCCTACGGCCTTAGCGAGGCATATCTTGAAAAAGGGCCGCTGTACGCCGAAGCGGCCCTCGCCGAGGCCATGAAAAACAAGCCGGTGGTCATCCGGGACGTGGCCGCCAGCCGGGAAATCCAATACCCGGAGGAGATGGCCGCGGAAGGGATCGCGGCCCTGCTCACCGTGCCCATCAACGCCCGGGAGGGCGTCATCGGCGTGATGCGCCTGTACAGCGAAACCCCCCGGGATTTTTCAGAAGACGATGTTATCCTGGCCATGGCCCTGGCCCACCAGGGGGGGCTGGCCATCCAGAACGCCTCCATGTATCTGAAGTTGCAGGAGGACAAGAAGGACCTGGAAGAAGAGATCTGGAGCCATCGCTCCTGGTTCTGAGGCGATGAAGGCCGCGAAGCGGCAACGGCGCAGAACCCGGGGGCCGACCCCGGGAGGAAGGAGACGCGGGATGATCGGAAAGACCATCGACACGATCCGTGTCGGCGATGCGGAAACTTTTACCAAAACGGTGTCGGAATCCGACATCTACCTGTTTGCGGGGGTGACCGGGGACCTCAACCCGGCCCATATCGACGAATCCTATGCCAGCGGCACCTTTTTCAAGACCCGCATCGCCCACGGCATGCTGTCGGCGGGCTTTATTTCGGCGGTCATCGGCACGAAGCTTCCCGGCCCCGGGACCATCTACATGAAGCAGGAGATCAAATTCCTGGCCCCGGTCCGCATCGGCGACACCATCACCGCCCGGGCCGAGGTGACCGAAATCAACGCCGAAAAGAACCGGGTGAGCCTGCGGACCACCTGCACCAACAGCGAGGGGACCCGGGTGGTGGACGGCGAGGCCCTGGTCAGTCCGCCCAAAGCACCGAAATAAAACGGCGTTCCGGGAAACCGTGCCCCCTAATGCTGGAGTCGGGCGGCGGATTGACGGGGATGCCGGTGGGTCGGGGCCTTTGGTAAAAACCGAACCCCGACCCCGTAGAGCCGTTCGGTCCCCCGATCGACCTGCCCGCTCCAGACCACCCGGCCGCGATAGCTTTCGTGCTCGCCGTGGATATCCGGCGAATAATCCAGCACCCGTATGGAGAGTTCCATACCGGGCGTCAGGGACTTCCGGGTCTCGAGATACATGCCGCCCGCCCCGAGGTTGTGCATGGTGGCGGTCAGGGGGGTGGACTTGCCCTGGACGACGTACTCTACGGGCACCTCGAAGCTCTGGCGGGTAAACGCCCGGTATTCTCTGGCCCTGCTGCCTCTTTTCTGACCCATCTCGCGCCTCCTTTCTCCTTCCGCCCCTGTCGCCGGACCGGGGAACGCGTTCCCCACCGCACGACGGAGGACTTCCGGCCTGAGAAGCCGATCCGAAAACCGCATCGGATGAGCCCATGCGGCGTTTTCCCGCTGTTCAGATCCGCCGAATCGTCCCGCTGTTGCTGCGGTTGAAAAATCGGCCTTGCCTGGACCCCCATCCGCGGTGGTCGAATCGGTGCTAGGTCTTTTCCGTTTCTTCTGACGACGCGGTGGTGGCGGCGTCGCCGTAAAATCGGCTCAGGCGGCCCATCAACTCCTGGAACTGTTCGGTCTGGCGCTGGAGGATCTCCTGGAAGCTTTGGACCGCCGCTTCCTGCTCTTCCTCGTCCGGGGCTTTTTCATCGGCCAGCATTCGAAGATGGCGGATGGTTTCCTCCTGCTCGGCGGCCTTTTCTTTCAGGGCTTCATACTTTTTCACCAGCCGGAGATGATCCGTCTTGGGCACCACTCCCATGCCATCGAGAAATTCGGCATAGGACTTGAGGAACTGCTCGTTGGCTTTCTGCCACTGGGCCATGGCGTCGGCCTCTTTCCGGGTGTCGTCCGCCACACCGTAGGCCTGTTTCATCATGGCCGTCAGGTCGGGGAACCCTTGAAACCCCTGGGAGAGCCAGCGGTCCATGTCGTCCATCTGCCGCTGGCCTCTGGCCACGCTGAGAAGAAAATTGCCCCACCATTCGAGAAAATTGTTATCCATGCCCGATCCGCCTTCTGGTCCGTCAGGGAAAATAAAGGAATGATAGCACATCTAAGGGGATATATGAAGAAAAAATGGTCAAGCTACCCGGAAACGGGATTGATCCGCCGAAAATGCATCAGGTAATTGACGTGATGGTTGCCGCCCAGGGTATACCGACGGAGAAACGGATTGTAATGCATTCCCGTCAGATCCAGGGGCGTCAATCCGGCCGCGCCGGCCCAGGTCCTCAGCTCCGAGGGCTTGATGAACTTACGGTAGGCGTGGGTCCCCGGGGGCACAAACCTCAGCATATACTCCGCGGCCACAATGGCGAACAGATAGGATTTGGGGTTCCGGTTGAGGGTGGCGAAAAAGACGTCGCCACCGGGTTTGACCAGATCCCGGCAGGCGGCGACCACCGAATCGGGCCGGGGGACGTGCTCCAGCAGTTCGAGGCACGTCACCACGTCGAAGGCCCTCCGATGGATTGCCGCAAACGCTTCCGCGGTCGCTCGGTGATAGCGGATCCGGAGCCCGGCCGACTGCCGATGGGCTTCCGCAACGGCCAGGGGGTTTTCTCCCATGTCGATGCCGGTCACCTCGGCGCCCCGGACAGCCATGCCCTCCGAGAGAAGCCCTCCGCCGCACCCCACGTCCAGGACCTGTTTTCCCGCCAAACCGCCGGCCCGCCCCTCGATGTATCCCAGACGGAGCGGATTGATGTCGTGGAGGGCCTTGAGGGCCCCGTTCCGGTCCCACCAGAAGCGGGCGGCGGCGTCGAACTTGGCGATCTCCGCGGGGTCGATATTCCCCCGACGGTCGCCGGCGTTGAGATCTGTATCGCTTTTTGTCATAATGGCATCGAACCGGTCCCGGCATCGGGGAGACGCACGTGAACATTTTGGGGATGACCTACGACGATCTCCTCCGGGAGATGGCTGCCCGCTACGGCAAAGGACGGTACCATGCCGCGGCGCTGTGTCGGGAGATTTTCCGGAACGGGAATCCGGACTGGCACCGGACCGCCCCCTTTGCCCGCTCGCCCCGGCTGACCCGGCAATTGATGCGGGATGTCACCATGAGCTGCGGGCGAATCCACCGGCGGCAGACGGAAGGGGATCTGGTCAAGCTGGCCATCGCGCTTCCGGATGGCCGTCTGGTAGAATCCGTCGCCATCCCCATGGCGACCCACACCACGCTCTGCATCTCCAGCCAGGTCGGGTGCCGCATGGGCTGTCGGTTCTGCGAAACGGGCCGGATGGGACTGAAGCGCCATCTGACGGCAGCGGAAATCGTGGGGCAGGTCTATCTGGCCCGATCTGTATCGGGATATCCGGTGGGCAATATCGTCTTGATGGGCATGGGGGAACCCCTGGACAATTTCGGGCCGGTGTGTCAGGCCATCCGGGTGCTCACCGACGATCACGGGTTCAATCTCGCCAAACGCCGCATCACCCTTTCCACGGTGGGATTGGTGGACGGCATCCGGGAACTGGCCGCCGGCGGGGCGCCCCTGCCCCAGCTGGCCGTTTCCCTGAACGCCCCGACGGATCGGATCCGGTCCCAGCTCATGCCGATCAACCGCGTCCATTCCATGGCCGCCCTACGCCGGGCCCTGATGGCCTATCCCCTCCATCCGAAAGGGGCGATCTTCATCGAATATGTGCTGATCCACGGGGTCAACGACCACCCCGACCATGCCGACGCACTGGCCGAATTTCTGGCGCCCCTCCGGGTCAAGGTGAACCTGATCCCCTGCAACCCCCGATCGGATCACCCGTTCCGTCCCCCCGCCCCGGAAGCCGCGGACCGGTTCCGGGACCGGCTGCTGGCCCATAAATTATTTGTCCGCAAGCGCGCCATCAAGGGGCAAAGCGTGATGGCCGCCTGCGGACAATTGGGGAAAAAAGGATAGGAACGGTTATTTTGCGTGGCACTTGGAACAACTGGTGGGAGCGGCCCGGGTATTGTTCTCCTTGTTGTAGGTCATGTGGCAGCCCTTGCAGTTCTGGTGCAGGGCCTCGGCATGGTATTCCAGCTCTTCCGCCGGACTCAGGTCCGGGGCGTCCTTGCCCTTGGGCGGCTCGCTGGGCTTGTCGTGGCAGTCGATACACCGGGCGACCGCGTCGCCCACTTTCAGATCGTCGAGGGGCTCGCCATCCTCGTTGTGGTGGCATGCCCCGCAGGACGCCATGTACTCGAGCACGTGCTTGTCATGGCTGAACTGGACGATGGGCTTGGTGTGCTCCGCATAAGCCTCGGCAGCCATGGCGATGGTGCGGGGAAACGCCGCTTCGTCGGCGGCGGCGATGGCTTCGGCATAGGGGCTCTTGGGTTCCTCCGGCTCCGCTGTCGCGGCCGCTTCCTCCGCCGCGATCGCCTCCGAGGCGTACATTTCGATCTCCCCTGCGGCATGGGGTGCGGCGCCGGGTGCGACCACCGCCGGCCGGGAATAGAAATCCGGAAACGGGTGATCGACGGCAATCGATAGAAACAGCGCCAGCGCGATCGCCACACCGCCGGTGATTAACAGTACGGATTTTCTGTCCATGGAAAACCTCCTCTTTCCTGCCTGATTCCGTTGTATAGATCCAAACCCTTTGCCAGGATATGGTGCCACGCCACCATTGAGCGGTTTAAAAAGAGCCCTTTATAATAAAATGGAATCGGTGTCAAAAACTTTATCCATCCCGACCCCCCTACGCCGATCCGTCCATCGGTTTACAACCCCCTGCGAAGCTGCTATAACCGGACCCCGGATGACGGATCGACAAACCGCCACCGTCCGGTCCTTCCACCAAACAACAGCGCACAGACAAAGCCATGCCGAGACATCTTCACATCCCCCAGAAACTCACCGCCCTCCTGGTGTATGGGCGGCTGCCCCTCGTCTTCGGCGGGTTGCTCTGCGCCCTGGCCGTCATGTGGACCCGCAGTCCGGAGGTCTACACCCTCGGGGTGGTCCTGCTGATCATCTCCATGACCTTCGACATCGTGGACGGCTGGTTCGCGGCCCGGTTCACCCCCAATTCCCCCCTGGCCCATCTGGCCGACCGGATCATGGACAAAGTCGTGTTCGCCACCATCTTCCCCCTGGTGGCGGTGGGGATGATGTGGCGGCTCTCCCATTCGCCGGAGGCCGGCCGCCTCCCGCTCCTCCATACCATTTTCGTCCTGCTCATCTGCATCGTGGTCCTGTTTCGGGACAATTTCGCCCATTTTATCCGGGGATTCGCCGGTCCCAAGGGGCCGGAGCCGGAGCCCAGCGAGTTCACCCGGCTCCGGACCGTGGTCGCCGCACCGGTGGGGGCCCTGCTCTACGCCCACGCCTTTTTCGTGCCCGAAGGGCCCACGTCTTTTATTTACTACGCATTCTCCTGGCTGGGCAACCTGCCCATCCGGGTGCTCTTTTTCATTGAGATCATCTTCCTGATCATCAACTTCGGCTCCATCGCCCGCTACTGCCGGAAATACGGCGCCCCCTGCCTGGACGAACTCTGCCTGGGGGACGAGATGCTCCGCCGTCGGATCCTCGCCATCTTCCCCAACTCCCTGACGGTGATGAACGCCGTCATGGGGCTGCTGGCGGTCTTTTTCGCCTACCAGGGCCGGATCCGGGAGGCCTACCTCCTCCTCATCGGCGCGGCCCTTTTCGACAAGCTCGACGGCGCCGTGGCCCGGCGGCTGGGGCTCACCGAACCGATCCCCGGTATGACGGAAGCGGACGGCGGGATCAACGTGGGGGCCATCATGGACGACATCGCCGACGCGGTCAGCTTCTGCATCGTCCCCGCCTGGATCTTTTACCTCACCCTTCAGGAACCGACGGCCGCCGGATTGCCCGTCTTGCTGGTGGCCGTCCTCTATGCCCTGGCCGGGGTCATCCGGCTGATCTATTTCACCCTGGACACGTCGCCCATCCCCGGATTTTTCAAAGGGCTCCCCACGCCGGCCGCCGCCCTCCTGGTCGCCTCCCCCCTGATCATCTTCAGTCAGGCCGCGGAATCGGCCCCGGACTGGGCCCGATTCTGGGGCCTCTTCTCTTTCTGGCTGATGATCGCCTCGGCCGTTCTCATGAACCTCTACCCGATCCGGTACCTCCACCTGGGCCGGTACATGAGCCGCAAGCCCTGGTTCGGACGCGCCAGCGGTCTGCTGATCCTGGCCTTCGTCTTCACCCCGTATTTCGGCCATGTGGCCCTTCTGTATCTTTTCGGGTACCTGCTGTCACCGCTTTTCACAGGTGGGGTGGATCCGGAGACGGCCGGTAAAGAGGCCAGGGAGTCATAGCTACATTGCCTGTTCCCAAAATCTCCGACTGCCAAACCACTTGCCCCCTCCCACCCCCTGTGCTATAAAACAGCGCCGCTCCGGAATGGTTTCGGCGCGGGGCAAGCGGGATGGATCTTTACACAGGAGGCAACAAAATGAAACGGATCTCGCTGATCGGAATGGTTGGGTTTGTGCTTGTATTGGTTTTCGCAATGACGTCGTATGCCGACAGCCGCTACAAGAGTTCGACATGGCCGAGCCGGCTGGAAAACGGGGCGTTGAAGGTTCGGGGACCGGGATACGGCTCCTGGGGGACCGGATGGGTGACCGTGGCCACAGGCGTTTCCGGGTACCAGGAGGTGGGCACGTCGAAGGGGCCGGTGCTGGTCTACCAGAGAGGCAGCCAGTGGACCGCCGTCATGCTCAATTTCAATACGGGCGCGAAATCCAACAGCCGAAATTTCAGCGCGGCCACGTCCATTTTCCGGGGCGGCGCCTACGGCGCCATCCTGAAGTCGGGCAATAAATGCTACGATTTCAGTTGGAACCAGCTCAAGGCGGCTGCCTGCAAGTAAGTGACGGGTTCTCACCGATCCGTTTCCCGAGAAATCGGGGAAATCCCTCCAATCCCCCTTTAAGTACCTGGACAATAGTTTTCCGGTATTCGGAGACCTGCGGGGTTTTGGAAACCCCGCAGGTCTGATCGGAATTACCCATCGGCCTTACGGCCCCGCCATCGGTCTATCGCCTTTTCGACATACGGCTGCACATGGTCCGCCACTTTTTGGTAGCCGTCGGCGTTGGGGTGGATGCCGTCCTCCCGGTTGAGGTCGGGGTCGCCGGCGACGCCTTCCAGGATGAAAGGGATGAAGATCACGTCGAAATCCACCGCCAGGTTGGGATAAATGTCCTCGAAGGCTTGGATGTAGTCCTCCCCGAGGTTTTTGACCATTTTCATGCCGGCCAACACCACGATCACGTCGCGTTTTTGGAGGATGCGGATGATGGCCGCGATGTTCTTTTTGACGGCTGCGGGGTCCACGCCGCGGAAGCCGTCGTTGGCGCCGGTTTCGATGATGAGGATGTCGGGGTTCAGGCGCAGGATCCACTCGGTCCGCGACAAGGCCCCGGCGCTGGTTTCACCGCTGATGCCGGCGTTGATCACTTTGACGGCGTAGCCCGCCTTCTTGAGGTTTTGCTCCAGCACGGCGGGGTAGGCTTTCGCTTCGGGGACCCCGAGGCCTTCGGTGAGGCTGTCGCCCATGGCGACGATGGTGATGGGCGGATCGGCCTCCGCGCCGGCGGTCGGTGTCGCCAAAAGGGCGAAAAAGAGCGGGATGATGAGAAAAACGGTGCAACGTCTCGGTGTCATGACTTCACTCCTCCGTCTGTTCCCTGAGAAAGATCACAGGGCGTTGTTTCAGGATGG
>CAYPCE010000040.1:0-21988 GCA_964409085.1 uncultured Desulfobacteraceae bacterium
GACCGTGGCCCAGCGGTTCGCCGGGTTGCGGGAGGCCCAGAAAGATTCCCAGGGGACCCATGGCTGACGGCGACCATTCCCCGCGGGGGCACCTCTTCATCGTTTCGGCGCCCTCCGGCGCCGGCAAGTCCACCCTTTGCCGCGCGGCCCGGGAGCGGTTCCCGGACCTGCGCTATTCCATCTCCGCCACCGCCCGCCCGCCCCGTCCCGGCGAAGTCCACGGCCGGGACTATTTCTTTGTTTCCGAAGATGAATTCAAAAGGGGGATCGAAGAAGGCCGCTGGGCCGAATGGGCCGTGGTCCACGGGAATTACTACGGCACCCCGGCCGACTTTATCCGGGACACCCTGGCCGACGGCCGCGACATTCTGCTGGACATCGACGTGCAGGGGGCCGAACAGTTGATGGACCGGTTTCCCGACAGCGTCTCCATCTTCATCATGCCCCCGTCCGAAAAGATTCTCCGGGAGCGGCTGGAAAAGCGGGGGACCGACGATCCGGCGGTGATCCGGCGCCGGATGGAAAACGCCCGGAAGGAGATGGTCCTGAAAGACCGCTACCGCCACCGCATCGTCAACGACGACCTCTCCGAGGCAGCGGGCCGGTTCATCGACATCATCGACCGTCACCGGCGATCCCAACATGACCCGGCCACGGGGAAAGGCGACGGCGGCCCGTGAAAACGGAGATCCTGTACGGCATCCACCCGGTGACCGAGGCGATCCGGGCCGGGCGGCGCAAGGTGATCGGTCTCATGACGGCCGACAAATCCTCCCCCCGGCTGGCATCCCTGACGGAACTGGCCCGGTCCGCCGGCATCGCCGTGGGAAAACGGTCCCCCGCCGATCTGAAGGCCATGACCGGAACCGATGGCCACCAGGGGGTTGCGGCAAGGGTGAGCCCCTATCCGGTCCTGGATCTGGCTGCGTCCGGGCAGGTGGCGGACCTGTCCCAGGGGACGCCGTTTCTGCTCCTGCTCGACTCCATCCTCGATCCCCAGAACCTGGGCGCCCTGATCCGCACCGCCGTCTGCGCGGGCGTGGATGCGGTCATCCTGCCCAAGGACCGGTCGGCGGTCCCGTCGCCGGCGGTCTCCAAGGCGTCGGCCGGGGCCCTGGAGCACGCCCGGGTGGTTCAGGCCACGAACCTGGTCCGGTCCATGGGGCTGCTCAAGGACGCCGGGGTCTGGATCACCGGCCTCGACCGGGCCGGAGACGCGTCGATCTTCCGGAGCGATCTCAAGGGGCCCGTCGCCCTGGTGATCGGCGGGGAGGAGAAGGGCATCCGTCCCCTGGTGAAAAAGCACTGCGATTTTCTGGCGACCATTCCCCAGACGGGGCCCATCGATTCCCTCAACGCATCCGCCGCCGGCGCGGTGGCGATCTATGAAGCTTTCCGGCAGCGGCGCATGGATGGAACCGACGGACAACAACCCGGAACAAAGGACGGCATATCATGACGCAAGAAGAAAAAATCACCATGAACCGAGACGGCAGCCTCAGCGTGCCGGATCACCCCGTGATCCCCTTTATCGAGGGCGACGGCATCGGCCCCGACATCTGGCGGGCCGCCAAAATGGTGATGGACGCGGCCGTGGCGGCGGCGTACGCCGGTGATCGCCGGATCGTATGGCGACAGGTGGCGGCCGGCGAAAGCGGGTTCCAGGACACCGGGGAATGGCTCCCCGATGCGACCCTCGGCGCCATCAAGGAACACGCGGTCGCCATCAAGGGTCCCCTTACCACACCGGTGGGCAAGGGGATCCGGAGCCTCAACGTGACCATCCGGCAACGACTCGACCTTTATGCCTGCGTTCGGCCCGTCCGGTACATCGACCCGGTGCCCTCGCCCATGTCCCACCCGGAGAAGATCGACATGGTGGTCTTTCGGGAAAACACCGAGGATGTGTATGCCGGCATCGAATGGGCCGCCAAAAGCCAAGAAGCCGAGCGCCTCGCCACCTTTCTGAAAACGGAGATGGGTGTTTCCATGCCAAGCGGATCGGGCATCGGTATCAAGCCCATCAGTGAACGGGGCAGCAAACGGCTGGTGGCCAGGGCCATCCAGTACGCCATCGACAAGGACCTGCCCACGGTCACCCTGATGCACAAGGGCAACATCATGAAGTTCACCGAGGGGGCCTTCAGTCAGTGGGGATATGACGTGGCCAGGGAATGCTTCGGGGACCGTGTCATCTCCGAAAAACGGGTCTATGAAAAATACGACGGCAACCCGCCGGCGGGACGGATCGTCATCAAGGACCGGATCGCGGACATGCTCTTCCAGCAGGTGCTGCTGCGGCCCGAGGAATACGACGTCATCGCCACGCCCAATTTGAACGGCGACTACCTCTCCGATGCCCTGGCGGCCCAGGTGGGCGGCTTGGGCATGGCGCCCGGCGCCAACATCGGCGACGACTGCGCCGTGTTCGAAGCCACCCACGGCACCGCCCCCAAATATGCCGGCCAGGATAAGGTCAATCCGTCTTCCCTGATCCTGTCGGGGGCCATGATGCTCGATCACATGGGGTGGGACGAGGCCGCCGACCGGGTGCGGACCGGCGTCGCCGCCGCCATTAGGGACGGCGTGGTCACTTATGACCTGGCGCGGCAGATCGAGGGGGCCACGGAGGTCAAGTGCTCGGTGTTTGGCGAGGCGATTGTGGAGCGGTTGGCGTAGGCCGACAGGTTTCCTCACCGACTCGTGATGTTCCAGCCGATTGATGTGGAACAACTGACACTCGTCCGGCGCACTCTTCGGACGGAGGGAAAGATTGTCGTTTTTACCAACGGCTGCTTCGACATCCTCCATGCCGGTCATGTGCGCTATTTGACGGCCGCGAAAGCCGAGGGGGACGTCCTGATCGTGGGCCTCAATTCCGATGCATCCATGCGAAAAATCAAAGGGGATAATCGCCCCATCGTCGCCCAGGAGCAACGGGCCGAGGTGCTGGCCGGGCTGGCCTGCGTCGATTACATCACGATCTTCGACGAGCCGGACCCTTACCGTCTCATCAAGGCGCTGATGCCAAACGTTCTGGTCAAAGGTGCCGACTGGCCCGAAGACGAGATCATCGGCGCGGACATCGTCA
This sequence comes from uncultured Desulfobacteraceae bacterium, assembly GCA_964409085.1. GTDB lineage: Bacteria > Desulfobacterota > Desulfobacteria > Desulfobacterales > JAABSP01 > JAABTD01. The sequence goes on from CAYPCE010000040.1 coordinate 3,092, forward strand.
AGGCCGCCGGCGGGCGCGTGGCCCGCATCGATGTCGTGCCGGACATTTCCACCTCCCGGATCATTGAAACGATTTTGGTGCGTTACGGAGGGGCGGCGGCATCATGAAACGGGTCCAAAGCAACGGCCTGCCGTTTTATCAGTTTTTCCATCTCGCGGATTTTCCAGCAATCCAACACGCCGTTTTCACCCGCAACGGCGGTGAGAGCGCCGGCCCCTTCGCCAGTCTCAACACGGCGGTCAGTGTTGGAGACGACCCGGAAGCCGTGGCGCGGAATCGGGCCAAAATACAGGAGACTCTGGGCGGCGGGCGCTTGCAGTTCTCCCGGCAGGTCCACGGCGTGGACGTGGCGGTCTTTACCAGGGATGGAAACGGCCTCCCGCCCGGAGACGCGCCGGAAGCGGACGCCATGATCACCGACATCCCCGGCCTCAACCTGATCATCCAGGTGGCCGACTGTCAGGCGGTGCTCCTTTACGACCCGGTCCGTCGCGCGGTAGCCAATATCCATTCGGGGTGGCGGAGCAGCGTGGGGAACATCATCGAAGAGACGGCGGCCGCCATGACGGCCCGATTCGGGAGCGATCCGGCCGATATGCTGGCAGGGGTGGGGCCGTCGCTGGGACCGTGTTGCGGGGAATTTGTGAATTATCGGGAGGAGATCCCGGAACCGCTATGGAAATACCGGACCGGGGACCATCATTTCGATTTCTGGGCCCTCAGCCGGGATCAACTGAGGGCGGCGGGCGTTCGAAACGGACACATCCGGATCGGCGGCATCTGCACCCAATGCCGCACCGACGAATTTTTTTCCTACCGCGGCGAGGGAAAGACCGGCCGGTTTGCGGCGGTCATCGGTTTGAGAAAAAATCCATGATCCGCTGGAGCAGCGGTTTTCGGATCTGCACTTTGAGGTAAAGGTCGCCGGCTTCTCCGCCGCCTTTTCCCCGCTGTCCCATGCCCCCCAGCCGGATCCGCTGCCCTTCGCGGACCCCCGGCGGGATGCGCACCACGAGTTTCTTCTCTTTTTCCCGGTGAAAATAAGCAAAGGCACCCCCGGCCTGGGCCAGGGCGGGGGATAGCCTGATGATGTCGTCGATGTCCGCGCCCCGTTCGGGCAGCGTCGCGCCGGTGATTTTTTCCAGGACGTATCGCAGTCCCCGGTTGAAGAGCCCCGCCTTGACCTGCTGGGCCACCGAGGCTCCGGCGGCGGGACCTTGCCGGGCGCGGCTTCCCGCGGTTCCGAAAAATGCGTTACCGGTCCCGAAGGTAAACGATCCCCGAAACGGGGTTTTTCCGTACCCGCCGCCGCGGCGCGCCCCGCGAAACTCTCCGTTGAATCCCCGGAAGCCGAAGTTTCTGGCGATTTCTTCCAGAATCTCATCGATGTCCGACCCCCGGAAGATGTCCTGATGGGAATAGGTCTGCCGGAAATGGGTGTGGGCCGATGAGGAACCGTACCGCCCCCGCAGGGCGTCGTATTCCCGGCGCTTGGCCGGGTCCGACAGGACTGCGTAGGCTTCGTTGACCGTCTTCATCCGGTCCATGGCGGCGGGATTGTCGGTGTTCCGATCGGGATGGTATTTCAGGGCCAGTTTTCGGTAGGCTTCCTTCAGTGATTTGGCGTCGGCGTCCGCCGTTACGCCCAGCACCTGGTAATAGTCGTTTTGCATGGTTCACCCGGGGTCGCGGCCCGTTCAGCGGGCGTTGTTGGTGGCGGCGAGGACCAAAAGGGGTCTCACCGGATCTTTAAGGATAAGCATGGATGGCGGTATTTCAATGTCGCGCCTCCGGGTCAATAGTAGCCGGTTTCCGAATAAAACCCGAAAACGATGGTGAATTTGAAGATCACACCGGGGGTGAAATTGTACTCCCGATCACGGGGATAGGCGATTTGGGGGGTGACTTCGAAGGAGAGCCAGTCCCGCCAGACCCGCCGGCGATACCGGAGACGGAGCACGGTGGCTGAAAGCTGATTGTGGGGCCGGGTCTTGAACCGGTTGTTCCATTCAAATTCAATGGCGCTGCGGCCATCGATGGGGTGGGAAAGGGAAAAATCCAGGTCGTAAAAGAGACCGTTTTCCTCTTCGTACCACTCGACCTGGGTGGTGGCCCGGAAGAAATATTCCGCTGAGACGGCGCGATCCAGATCGAACCGGGATCGGGATTCCCACCCCGTGTTGGAAAACCACCGGAACCGCTGGGTTAGCCGCAGAAGCCAGGGGTCGCGGTCAACCGTCTGTCGGTATCGTGGTCCGATGTAGACCACCGGCTCCAGGCTGCGGATGCGGGCGCCGCTTTTCAAATGGATGTTGAGCCGGTCCGTGGCCTTCAACAAGTACCGAAAACTGGCGGTGAGGCCGCCCGGCTTCCGGTCGTCATCGCCGTCCACCGTCTCTTTGAGGCTCTGATTCTGAGGACCAACGTCCCGGATTTCATCGTCGGTATCACCGGAAATCTCGAAGGAGAGCCGATCTTCCAGTTCAGGCAGGACGATTTTCAGATGGGTGTCGGCATCGAAATTGACCCCTTCCCCGTTGATCACGCTGCCCTCGAACGAGAGCTTGAATCGGCTCTTGTTGGCCTCGCTTTCGTAGCGCTCATCGTCGAAAAAAGCGTCGAGCCATTCGGCGGATGACAGCAAACTGTTGGAAATGTGGTAATGGGCGGTGTCCACCATGGGTCGGTCGGGCGTTTCGGAACCCGGCGCCTCGGATTCAGCCGGGGGCGGATCGGGCGGGTCCTCCGGCGGGGCGGCGGCGATGGGCGGGGCGAGGCCGAGCCAGACGATCAGGGCGACCCACCCAAAAAAAGACGGCATCCGACGCCGTCGTCCCGGTATGGCTGAATGGAAACCGAACATGGCGCCGAGAATACCACAGTGTTTCCCCCTTGGCAAAGCGATCCATTAAGGTCGTGAAAAAAGGGGGACGGCATCCGTCCCCCTTTTGAAACCCTTCTTTTTATGACCGGCGGCCGCCAATTTTTTTCCGTCGCCGCCGGAGCCACCAGGCCGCGCCCACGAACAGGGGGCCGACCGGGCCGGACCCGCCGGTGCTGAAGTCGAAACTCTGTTTTTTCCGCGGGGTCGATTGGGGTGCCGAAGGGGCCGGCCGGGACTTGGCCGAGGCCAGCCGCCGGGATTCATGGGCCGGTTTTTCAGCCGCAACGTCCGCCGGCCTCTCGGGTTGCGGACCGAGGCGGGTCATGGCCTTTTCCCGGATGGCTTCCAGCCGTTCCTGACGCCGGGCCTGGGCCTGGCGGTCCCGAGCCAGCCGGCGGGCGTTCTTCCGCTCGATTTTCCAGCGGTCGTATTCCGCGTCGTTTTCCAGGACGAGGAAGGAGGTGTATTCGGTGACGATGGAAAAGCCCTCTCCCAGCCGGACAATCTCGTCAATGACGGGACCCCGGTTTCCGGCCTTGTCGGCCTCCTTGAGGAGCCGGTCGACCCGGTGCCAGGCCCACATCCGTTCGATCTCGGGGTTGTCGGGGTCGGCATCCGGAAAAATCAGGGACGCGGTCTGCTCAAATGCCTGCCCCTGGATGTCGCCCTTGAGGGTCACCGGGACCTCGCCGTCGCCGGCGTAACGGCCGTACATCCGGACCGGCGCGCCGTGGAAGAGATCCGGCAGGGTTTCGGGGACGAGATCATAGACCCGCAGACCGCCGAAATCGATGGACAGGTCCGACGCCACCGGCCGCATCAGTTTCCGCCGAAACGCCTTGGCCTGCCGTTCGAAGTCGTCGCCCCGGGAGATGAAGGCCGCCAGTCCCCCCGAATCCTCGGCCAATCCCTCCAGGAGCGGCCGGTTGACCTCATTGCCCACGCCGATGCAGAAGACACGGGCGTTGGCCGGCCGGGACCGGATCAGTTTGGCCAGTTTGACCCGCTCTTCCTGCTCGGTGAGACCGTCGCTGAGAATGACCACGTTCAGGGGCCGGTCCGGATCGCCGTACCCGTAGGCGGTGTTCATGGCCAGGGAGAGGACCGTTCCGCCCCGGCCCCGTTTGCCGTCCAGGAAGGCGCCGGCCTGGGCCTTGGCCCCGTCGTCGCCTGCACGGAGTTCGTTAAACAGGGTCTCGGGCGCCACATTGAAGGCCATGACCTCGAACCGGTCCTCCGGACCCAGTTCGTTGATGAAGGCGTTGAGGGAATCTTTGGAGACCAGGAGTTTGCCGTCGTTGGCCATGGAACCGGAGATGTCCAGCACGAAGACGTAGTCCATTCCCCGCTCCAGCGTTTCCAGGTCCTCTCCGGCGGTGAGGATGAGGCTGAAGTAGCCATCTTCTCCGACTGTTTTGGAGGTGATGAGGTCGATGCCGGTTTTGGGCCGGGAGAGGCCGTAGCTGACCACCACGTCCCGGGCCAGGCTGCCGCCGACGGCCTCCAGGCTGGCCTGGACGTAGCCGTCGGAATGGGGCGCCGTCACGAAGTCGTCGCCGTGGCTGGGACTGTCCACGTCCACGATGGGGATGGCCGATTTGATGGCCATGTCGATGGAAAACCGGCCCGACACCCGGGCGTCCGCGTCGGGGCGGGTGACGGTGGCCAGCGGATAGACATAGGTGGCCCGGTCATGGTCCACGTCCAGCTCCTGGTAGTAGCTGATCTGGACCCGCTGTTCCGCCTCCGGGCCGATGGGGAAAATCCGCATCTCGAAGGTCTTGTAATCCACCTGCTCCAAAAGGCCGGGGTCCCGCCGTTTCCGCTTGTAGCTGTCGTAAATCTCCCGGGCCCGCTTCTTTTCCAGGACCTCGCCCACCATCTCCTTGCCGTCGATCCACATGCTGAAATTGGCCACCGACGCGCCGTTGGGGACCGGGAAGGTGTAGAGCGCCTCCACCTGGCGCTTTTCGGTGTTGACGAAGGTCTGGCTGACGTGGGTGACGGCCACGCCGTTGTTGACCGTGACCCGGACGTCGTGCTCCTCCATTTCCAGGACCCCGCCGAAGCCGCCGTCGGCGATGAGCAGACCGGCGGCCCGGCCCTTCGCCGGGACCATCAAGGCCAGAATGGCGGCGAGCAGGCCGATGCCCGCGCCCGCGATGAGTCGCTTGAATAAGGGGTGTGCTTTCATGCTGCCTCCTTGTGGGTAATGGGTTGCGTTGGGTGAAACGAATCCTTGCCCATTGGAAAGGCAGAAAACGTGCCATGGGGAGGTATGAGGGTAAAAATGTTATAGTTACAGTGGCTTAAAAGTTATGAAAGGATGGATGGCCCTTGTGAAGGACCGGTGGGTCCCGGACATTTTATGATCGTTCTTTATGCATTAAATGTGTATCGTCGTCGGGATCCTCATCCACGGACAGAGAACCGCCTCCACCGAAAAGGGTGAAAAAGGGGGTTGCAATATCCTTACATTTTTGTAGTATAGACGGGTGAAATGAGGAAACCGAAACCGGAAGCGAGCCGACAATGAAGACCATTGAAGAAATCACCCTGCTCTACGAAATCAGCAAGGCCCTGAGCGAACACATGGACCTGCGGAAGTCGCTCTACAAGGTCCTGGATATCCTGTCGAATTCCATGGGGATGGTCCGGGGCACCGTCACCATCCTGGACCCCCTGCGGAACGAGATCAACATCGAGGTGGCCCACGGCATCTCCCGGACGGCCATCGAGAGCGTCAAATACAAGGTGGGGGAGGGGATCACCGGCCGGGTCATCGAAACCGGCGAAGGGGTGGCCATCCCGAAAATCAGCGAAGAGCCGATGTTCCTGGACCGGACCGACTCCCGGAAATACAAGCACGATGGGGAATTTTCCTTTTTCTGCGTGCCGGTCAAGCGGGACAAGCAGGTCATCGGGGCCTTGTCGGTGGACCGGCCCTACGAGCCGGGCTACCAGCTCAAGGAAGGGATGAAGCTGCTTTCCGTCATCGCCACCATGCTGGCCCGCCATGTGATCAACCTGGAGACCATCCGCTTGGAGAAGGAGCGGCTGCGGGAGGAAAACCGGCGGCTCAAGGGGGAGCTGGAGAACAAATACCGGATCACCAACATTGTGGGCAACAGCAACAAGATGCGGGAAGTGTTCCAGATGGTCTCCCAGGTCTCGGGCAGCAACGCCACGGTCCTGATCCGGGGCGAGAGCGGGACGGGGAAGGAGCTGGTGGCCAACTCCATCCACTACAACAGCCAGCGCGCCAACGGCCCCTTTGTCAAGGTCAATTGCGCGGCCCTGCCCCAAAACCTCATCGAAAGCGAGTTGTTCGGCCACGAAAAAGGATCGTTCACCGGCGCCGTCAAGCAGAAACTGGGGAAATTCGAACTGGCCAACAAGGGGACGCTCTTCCTGGACGAGATCGGCTCCATCAGCCTGGACGTCCAGGTGCGGCTGCTGCGGGTGCTCCAGGAGAAGGAATTCGAGCGGGTCGGCGGCCACAAGACCATCAAGACCGACGTGCGCATCATTACGGCGACGAACAAGAACCTGGAGGATGCGGTGGAAGACGGTTCCTTCCGGGGCGATCTCTACTACCGGCTCAACGTCTTTCCCATCTATATGCCGCCGCTGCGGGAACGCAAGACCGACGTGCTGCTTCTGGCCGACCATTTTCTGGAAAAATACGCCAAGGAGAACGGCAAGGAGATCAAGCGGTTTTCAACCCCGGCCATCGATATGCTCATGCAGTACCACTGGCCGGGCAACGTCCGGGAGCTGGAAAACTGCATCGAACGGTCGGTGCTCCTGTGCGAGGAGGGCGTGATCCACTCCTACCACCTGCCTCCCACCCTCCAGACGGGCGCCGAGTCCGACACCCTGCCGTCGCGGTCCCTGGAGGAGGCCATCGCCAACCTGGAAAAGGAGATGCTGGTGGACGCCCTCAAAAACACCCGGGGCAACATCACCCAGGCGGCCAAGACGCTGAAAACGACGGTCCGGAAATTCAGCTACAAGGCGAAAAAGTACGGACTGGAATATACCGAGTTCCGGGGGTAGGGCGGTTTCAGCCCTCCAGCACGCGGATCGCGTCCCCCGGCCGGATTTCGCCGCCCTTCAGGACCCGGACGAAGACCCCTTCCCTCGGCATGACGCAGTCGCCCACCTGGTGGAAAATGGCGCACCGGGCGTGGCATTCCTTGCCGATCTGGGTCACTTCCAGGAGCGATTCGTCGCCCGCCCGGAGCCGGGTCCCGATGGGCAGTTCATATAACCGGATCCCTTCGGTGGTGATGTTTTCGGCGAAATCGCCGGCATGCACGTCCAGCCCCTTCTCCTTGATTTTGGCGATGCTCTCCTCGGCTAGCAGGCTCACCTGACGGTGCCAGTCGCCGACGTGGGCGTCGTCTTCCAGGCCGTGGTTTTCGATTAACTTTCCGGCGGGTATGTTGGCCTTTTTCTCGCCTTTTTTCCGGCTGATGGAAACGGCCGTCACGCGGCCGGCGGGATGTTTCTCTGTGTCGGACATGGGGGGTTTTTCCTCGTTCATCCTGTGGGTTGCGTGTGTCGGGAGCGGAACTCCTCCTTTCAATGGGAAGCGCTTTCGTGGTATGGTTAAAAAGAGACCATAACCATCGGGACGGCATGCCGCACGCTGAAAAGTCGGCCCCGGAACAGAAAAAGGAGAAAACCCCATGCCGAAACTGGTCAAGGAAGAAGGCGAAACCGGCCGACTTCACGTCGATTCGCCGCTCATGGGCGAGTCGCTGGTGAGCAAGGAATTGCTCAGACGGACCGAATCCGAAGAGTACTTCCGGATGCACCCGGACATCAACGTCCTCAAAATCGGCGGCCAGAGCATCATGGACCGGGGGGCCAATGCCCTGATGCCGATCCTGGACAAGCTCATCGAGGCCAAGGAGCAGCATAAGATCCTGCTGATGACCGGCGGCGGCACCCGGGCCCGCCACGTCTACAACATCGGTGTGGATCTGGGGATGCCCACCGGCGTGCTCTCCAAGCTGGGGGACAAGGTGTCGTGGCAGAATGCCGAGATGCTCTCGGTTTTGCTCTCCAAACACGGGGGCGTCAAGATCGGCCACGGCGACAACCTGGAGCAGTTGACCATGTTCTGCCGGCTGGGGTTTCTGCCCATCACCTACGGCATTCCGCCCTACGGGTTTTTCGAGCACCCGGCGGAACTCGGTTCCATCCCGCCCCACCGGACCGACTGCGGGGCCTTTCTGCTGGCGGAAAACATCGGGGCCCGCTCTTTGATTTACCTCAAGGACGAAAAAGGCCTGTTCGAGGCGGACCCCAAGAAGGTGGACCCGTCCCGGCGCGAGAAGTTGACCTTTTACGACCGCATTTCCGCCAAAAAACTGCTGGCGCTCGACCTGGACGACCTGATCGTGGAACGTCCCATCCTCACCCTGCTGCAACGGGCCAAATGCCTGAAGGAAATCCAGATCATCGACGCGCTAGGTCATCCGGAGCATATTCCGAAGGCGTTAGAGGGAGAGCACGTCGGGACGATCATTTACAAGGAATAGACCGGGCGCCGGCGGGCGACCATTGCCGCGACGCCGACGCCCGGAGGCGGGTTATGATCCGGTCCCGTCGCCCTTGCCCTCGCCGGCGTCGAGCATGACGACCTTGGCGCCGGCGGCTGCCGCGATCTGGTCCAATTCCTTTTTGCGGATGTGGGACGCGTACAGCTTCAGATCGCCGCCGCTGACACCGACCACCCGGAAACGGGGTTTTTTTTCGCCCTTTTCGACCTTGCGTCTTTCTCTGACAAATATGGTTGCGCTCATGATGTCCTCCTTTATGGGATGATAGTGACCATTTAATATATATATCCGATAAGGATATATGTCAACATGAATCCATATGGCCCCTAAACAGTATCATGCGCCGGGATCGGGCAAGCAGGAACGGTACATGCAGCCGTCGATCCTCATGGCGCTCCGGATCAAACCGACCTACGGCTACGAGTTGATCAAGGATATCCAGGAGTTTGGATTCATTCAGGGCCAGGCCCCGCCCGGCATGATCTATCGCCATCTGCGGCAGTTGGAGGGGGACGGTCTCGTGACGTCGGAGTGGGAGACCGAAGGGGGCGGCCCCGCCAAACGGATCTACTCGATCTCGCCGGACGGGGTCGATGTGCTAGGGGTGTGGATCGACTACATGTCGGATATGGCGGAGAAGTTGAACCGATTCGTCAGAACGTATCATCGGCACGCCGATTCCGGTTGATGGACTTTCGTCTCGGGGGGAAATCCGCCATGGGCGATTGATTTTCGCCGTTTCCGGCCGATATTCTCCCATACGCCTTCGCCGAGCGGCTGGACCATCAGCACCGGCGCGCCGGCGATCAGCCGGGGACGCACCCACCGACGCGTGAGGATCTGATCGTGGGGGGACGGGACTTTGGCGTCCCGGTCGATGGACATCACCTGAATGTTTCGGGCCATGAGATCGGAGACGTGGACTTCTTCGGGAAAATCCCGCAGAGTGCCGTACTCGATGAACCGCCCGTGCCAGCCGGCCGCTGTCAATCCGACGCTGCCCGCCGCACCGATGATGCCGTCGTTGGTCCCGCCGTGTCCGCTCAAATGGGCCGTTCCCGCGGCGCGCATCGCTTCTTTCTGCGTCACCAGGCGGCGGGTGCATGCCAGCCCGAGTTCCGTCAGCCGGGGAAGGGCCGGCGTCGTTTCGGCGGCGATGCAGACCCCGGGATCGCTTCCCTCCAGAGATCCCGTTTCGATATGCTGGACAGCGCGGTGGACGATCTCTTTTGCGTCCACATCCGGTGACGTCTCCAGCACCACGCATGCCGCGCTGTTATGGGAGGTATAGGGGATTTCCGGGCGGACCAGCAACTGCTGCCGAACCACCCCCCACATGCTGCAGCCCCCGGGGAGCGACCTTTCGAACCATCGGGCCAGTTTTCCCGTACCCCGATCCGCCCCTACAACATCGGTATCGTCGAATCCAACATAAATGCGCAAACCGTTCGCCTCCAGAATCTCGGGCGGCCGAGTCGCGGTCTGCCCGGTAAGTCACGCCGTCGAAACGGTTCCATCGACCGTTATCGCCGACTATATAGCGGATTTCATCGGCATGCGCAATCTATGGTCTGGATAAAACCGAGATGTTACGTATAATAACGAAAAATGACCGGTCTCACCGGCCCAGCCATTTCTTGATCTCTTCCTTGGAAGGCACCTTTCCGGAGACTTTCACATCGCCGTCGATGACCACGGCCGGCGTGGTGAAGACGCCGTGTTTGGCGATGTCCATGATCTCTTTTACTTTTTCGATCTTGGCGTCCACGCCCGTTTCTTCAACGACCTCTCGGACGGCCTTCTCCGTCTGTTCGCATTTGGGGCAGCCGGGGCCCAAGACTTTGATTTCCATGGTTTTCTCCGAAAATGAAAAATTATTTTTATTTCAGTAATATACTGAAACCTGCCTGTTCAAAGTGATGATCCGTAGTAAAAATTTCAGCCACGCCAAGATCATCGGCAACGATCATGCTAATGCAATCGACCAGTCCCCATGCCTTGTCGCGATAATGGTTGAATCGATGGAACCCTTTTGCAAACAATGACGCATCAACCGTGGCGCACTTCCACTTGGGCGATAGTTGGATTGCGTCGATCATCTTAATGGCGGCGTGCTTGAGATGAACCGGACTGAATGCGTTTCCGAATTCGAGCAAAACAGCACTGGTGGTTGCCAATGCGCGAGCTGACCTCCGGAGGCCCGACATGATGTCAATGGCTTGTGTGTGATAGGCGTCCCGTTTGTTGCCAATGGCAATCAGGGCTGAAGTGTCCACGAATACAGGTTTCATGATCGCTTGGGCGTCCCGTACAAGTAATGGTCATGATTCTCTGCAAAGTCCTCAATTCCGGTATCCACGGCTATGGACTCAAAATCGAGTGCGTCCCAGGGATCGGTCGTTTCTGGAGGCAGGCCTGAGACTTCGATCGATATCTTTTCCTTTTTGAAGGTTTCTTCGATGTGTTTAACGATCTGGCCGAGTTTTTCGGGCGGAATTGTATCTGATAATGTTAATGTGATCTGCATGGGCATGTTCTTTTTTCTTCAGATAGACTTCAGGCAAACGAAAAGGTGGTTCCGTAGATCATTCCTGCCATTGTTGACAATACCACGATAATGGCGCAAAAGGTCGCGGTTTTTTTAACGCCCATCACCCCGCCGATGACCAGCATGTTGGGCAGGGACAACGCCGGGCCGGCCAGCAGCAGGGCCAGGGCCGGTCCCTTGCCCATGCCGGCCCCAAGCAACCCCTGGAGGATCGGCACCTCGGTGAGGGTGGCGAAATACATCAGGGCGCCGGCCATGGAGGCGATGAGGTTCGCTCCGAAGGAATTTCCGCCCACCAGGGACTGGATCCACGCCTCCGGGATCAGGGCCGGGTGACCGGGCCGGCCCAGCATAAAGCCGGCCACCAGTACCCCCGCGCCCAGGAGGGGAAAAATCTGTTTCATGAACCACCAGGTCGAATCGACCCAGTTTTTCAGCTCTTCTTTTTGAAACCACGAATACAGCATCCAGCCGAGCAACGCAAGCAGGACGGCCGTGACGTACCATTTTGCCGCGAAAATCGCCTGCCAGAGACCGGACGCCCCGGGCGCGGGCCTGGCGAAGGCCGCGAAGATCAGGATGAGGACCATGACCAGCATGTAAAGGCCCTCCTGCCACAGGGACCTGCCCTTTTCATCCTCCTCCGGCAGATGCATCGGCCCGGCGGCCCGTGCCGCATCGTCTTTCCGGAAGATCCAGGCCATGACCAGTCCGGTGACAATGGCGAAGATAATGGCCCCGATGGCCCGGGCTAGTCCAAGCTGCCAGCCGAGAATCCGGGCCGTCAGCACGATGGCCAGGACGTTGATGGCCGGTCCGGAATAGAGAAACGCCGTGGCCGGGCCGATGCCGGCGCCCCGGCTGTAGATCCCCGCAAAAAGCGGCAGGACCGTGCAGGAGCAGACCGCCAGGATGGTCCCTGAAACCGATGCCACGCCGTAAGAGAGAATTTTCTTGGCCTGGGCCCCGAAATATTTGAGCACCGCCGCCTGGGATACGAAGACCGAGATGGCCCCGGCGATGAAAAAGGCCGGCACCAGGCAGGTGAGCACATGCTCCCGGGCGTATTCCCGGAGCATCATGAAGGCTTCCTGGCCCGATTGCCGGATGGTCGGATGGTTCCACGGGACGTAATAAGCCGCCGCGTAGACGGCGATGAGAATCAAAAGTTTGGTTCGTTCCTTCACGGCAAACCTTTCAGTTATATTCCATGAGAGCGATGTTTAAGCCAAGGGAATCGACGGTCATCGACCGCAGATCCATTCCCGGTCGATCTCCGGAAGCCGCCGGACGAGTTCCGCGATTTCCGGTTCCTCGTTGAGCCAGTGCTTCAGGTTGCCCATCAGCGTGGCGGCGTAAGGGCTGGCCGTGCCGTCGGACAGAAAATAATTGACCCACAGCCCCTCTTTCTTGAAAGAAACGACGCCGGCATCTTCCAACAGCTTCAAATGCTTGGAGACCGTCGGCTGCGAAATCGCGAGCGCCGCCTGCAATTCGCAGACGCACAGGGCCCGGTGCTGGAGCAGCTTGACGATCTTGACCCGGTTTGGGTCGGAGAGTGCTTTCATGACTTTGATGAAACCTTTCATCGATATCTCCAATCCATATATCACTATATAGCAATGTATAGTCCCGGAACTCCGCTTGTCAATGAAAAACGGTGAAATTTTAGATCAGGAAGGTGGCGCGGCACTCAGAGGGCGGGCCGGCCTGTAAAAAAAATCCGGCTCGCCCCATGTATGACGGAGAGAGGTGTCGGGCGTTCGCCGACGCTACTTCAATTTCCCCAGCAACGCACTGGCGATGGTGTTCTTCTGGATCTCTTTTGTGCCCTCGTAGAGTTCGCAGATTTTGGCGTCGCGGTAGAACCGCTCCACTTCGTAGTCGAGCATGTACCCGTAGCCGCCCAGGAGCTGGATCGCCTCGTCGGCCACTTCCACGGCGGTGCGGCCGGCCACCATCTTGGCCATGGAGGTGAGCTTGGGATCGATGCGGCCCTGGTCGAAATTCCAGGCGGCCTTGTAGACCAGGAGCCGGGCCATCTCGATTTTGGTGGCCATGTCGGCCAGCTTGTGCTGGGTGGCCTGGAACTGCGCGATCTTTTTGCCGAACTGTTCCCTCGACTTGACATGGGACAGGGCCCGGTCATAGGCCCCCTGGGCCGTGCCCAATCCCTGGGCCGCGATGAGGATGCGGCTTTCGTCGAAAAATTCCAGCACCTGGTAGAATCCCTTGCCCTCTGTTCCAATGAGATTCGACTGGGGCACACGGACGTCCTTGAAGTTGACTTCGGCCGTGGCCATCATCCGGATACCCATCTTGGTCCCCACGCTGGTGGCGGAGACGCCGGACCGGTCGGCTTCCACCAGGATCACACTCATCCCCCGGTGGCTGGGGGCGGCGTCCGGGTCGGTCTGGCACAGGACGCAATAGAACCCGGCCATGGGGCCGCCGTTGGTGATGAAGATCTTGGAGCCGTTGATGATCCACTCGTCGCCGTCCTTGACCGCGGTGGTCTCCATCCGGGTGATGTCGGAGCCGTGGTCCGGCTCGGTGAAGGCGCCGCAGGAGAGGACTTCGCCCTCGGCGACCCTGGGCAGCCAGGTCTTTTTCTGATCCTCGGATCCGAAGTGGAGGACGATCTCCGAGGCGAAGTCGGCCAGGATGAGGCAGGCCCCCAACGAAGAGTCGCCCCGGCAGAGTTCTTCCGCCACCAGGATGTTCTCCATGACCCCCAGCCCCTGGCCCGAATATTCTTCAGGAAAATGGATCCCGATAAATCCCAGGTCGGCGGCTTTTTTCCAGATGGCCGTCGGGTATTCGTGGGCCTCTTCCAGTTCCAGAATGAGATCTTTTTTAAATTCGCCTTTGACGAAATCCCGGACCGCCTTCCGGATTTCCTTCTGCTCTTTGTTCAACTCAAATTCCATTATTATAACCTCCTGTAATTACGCTTTATAATATTTATAAAAACGGGCTCACAGTACCACAAGGCCGACGGCCTTGCAAGGAATTTGGGCCTGCGTCCGGAGCGGCTGCGGGTCCCTCTGATGGGGAAAAGGCACCCCAAGCGTGAAAAGTCGCTTGACTGTTGAGGTCAACTGGCCTAAATACTTAGTGATTATGATTCAAGAATATCCGTCCATAAAATCGAAAGGAGCACGCATCGCATGCCGTTTTCAATAGCCTTGGCCGGCAAGGGAGGGACCGGGAAAACCACCGTTGCCGGACTGCTGATTAAATATTTGACATCCCGAGAAAAAACACCCATCCTGGCCGTGGATGCCGATTCCAATGCCAATCTAAACGAAGTGCTGGGGCTCGATGTCTCCGATACTCTGGGCCATGCCCGGGAGGAGATGAAAACGGGGAAAGTCCCCGAGGGCATGACCAAAGACATTTTTATCTCGATGCGGATGGAGGAGGCCATCGTCGAGGCCGAGGGGTATGATCTGGTGGTCATGGGACAACCCGAGGGATCGGGGTGCTATTGCGCCGCCAACACCCTGTTGACCAATTTTCTGGAAAAATTGACGGACAATTATCCCTATATCGTCATGGACAACGAGGCGGGGATGGAGCACATCAGCCGGCTGACGACCAAAAACGTCGACGTGCTGCTGATCGTGGCCGATACCTCACGGCGGGGGCTCCAGGCCGCTGTCCGGATCAACGACCTGGCCAAGGAACTCAACATCGGCGTGGCCAAAAGCTACCTGATCATCAACCAGGCCCGAAACGGGGTCCCGGAACCGGCCATGGCGATCATCGAAGAGGCGGGGCTTGAACTCATCGGGACCATTCCCGAAGACGAGGCCGTCTATGAGTATGATATGAAAGGTCAGCCCACCGTCAGCATCCCCGAGGAAAACGGGGCGGTACGGGCCGCATTCGACATTTTCGATCGCATCATCGCCTAGCCCGTGACGAAACAGAGGGGGAGGGAATGAGACGAACAGGCTTTCTTTACGACGACCGGTTCCTGGCCCACAAGACCAGCGACTATCACCCCGAAATCCCCGACCGACTCGTTGCAGCCTTTAAAGGCATCGAAGCGGCCGGCCTGTTGCCCAAGCTGACGCGCATCCACGCCAAACCCGCCAGCCAGAAGTGGATCGAAATCGTTCATCATGTCGATTATATCCTGCGGTTCGAAGAAGCCTGCCTGTACGGCATGACCGAATTCGACTCCCCCGACAACCAGATGTGCTGCGATTCCTACGAGATCGCTTTTCTGGCGGTGGGGGGGATCATCGAGACCGCCCGGATGCTCATGGAAGGGGCCATCGACAACGCTTTCTGCGCGGTGCGGCCGCCGGGTCACCACGCCGAGCGGGACAAGGCCATGGGATTTTGCTATTTCAACAACATCGCCATTGCGACCCGATACCTCCAGGAGGAGTGGGACGTTCAACGGGTGGGGATCGTCGATTTCGATGTCCACCACGGCAACGGCACCCAGCACATCTTCGAAAGCGACCCGACGGTTTTCTACTATTCCATCCACGAACATCCTTCCTTCGCCTTTCCGGGCACCGGCCGGGATTTTGAAAAGGGCACCGATGCGGGGTACGGCACCACCCTCAACACGCCGGTCCTGCCGGGGCAGGGGGACAAGGAATACAAGGCCTTTATCCAGCGGGATCTGGTTCCGGCATTCGAGGCTTTCGCCCCCGAGGTGATCCTGACCTCCACGGGCTTCGATGCCCACCAGGACGACGACATGTCGGGCATCAACCTGACCACCGGGTGCTATTCCTGGATCATGGAACGGATCATGGAGATGGGGGATCTCTACGCCAAGGGACGGGTGATTTCCGTTTTGGAAGGGGGCTACTCGCTCAAACGCCTTCCCGAACTCGTGAAAAACCACGTCGAAATTCTGCTGGGAGTATAACCAAGGACGCCAATTCGTCAGGAGAGCAATATGTTTATCGATAAATCCATGACCCGGAAGGTCGTGACCGTTGGCCCGGAACAGGCCATCCTGGAGGCCAAGGAGATCATGAACGAAAACGGGATCCGACACCTGCCGGTGGTGGACCCGGAAAACCGGCTCCTGGGTATCGTCACCGACCGGGACATCCGCAGCGCCCTGCCGTCGGTCCTGCTCGACGATTACGACAGCAGCGAGGTCCGGAAGCGGCTGGCCCGGGTGACCGTCAAAGAGATCATGACCCGGGACCCCGTGACCATCACGCCCCAGTACACCATCCAGGATGCGCTCCTGCTCATCCAGAAGACCCGGGTGGGGGCGTTTCCCGTGGTGGACGAAACCGGCCGGTTGGAGGGGATCATCTCGATCCGGGATTTGGTGCGCGCCTTCATCAACGTCCTGGGGATCGGCGAACCGGGCATGCTCATCGGTATCCTGGTGGAGGACAAGATCGGCCAGCTCAAAAAAATCGTGGACGCCATCACCGAAGAAAAGATCTCCTTCGGCAGCGTGCTCGTGGCCCGGTACTGGGAGGAAGGGAAACGGGCGGTCTTTCCCTACCTGCTGACCAACAACACGACCCGGATCAAAAAGAAACTTCAGGATCTCGGATACACCCTCATCGATCCCATGGATTGGTATCTGGACGAGATTCCCAAGCATGACTAGCCCAGCGGCGGCGGAGGGGGCGCCCCCCTGCACCGACCTTTATATCTATTACCTGCAGGGCCGACCGGGGGATACCCGGGGGATGTTTCCCGAAGAGGGGTTTATCGGCAACTGGCAGGAGGGGGACACCGCCTTTCTTTTTTTCGATCGGCCCGCCCTCAACCGGGTGGAGGCGGTGGTGACGTCCCGTCCGGACCTGGACCTCCTGGACCGGTTCCACATGACCTACAGAGAGTGGCAGGGCGAGTCCCTGAGCGCTTTCAGGGAAGGGCGGTTCACGGTTCGACCGGCCTGGGACCCCCCGGAAGGCGACTTGGCGTCCTCCTACACCCTCCGCCTGGACCCCGGTGTCGTGTTCGGCGCCGGCACCCATCCCACCACCCGGGACTGCCTCGGCCTGCTGGACACCCTGTTTCAACGGGAACGGATCGGTTCCGCCCTGGATCTGGGCACGGGCACCGGCCTTCTGGCACTGGGCGCGGCACGACTGGGGTGTGGTCGGACGGTCGCGGTGGATCTCAATCCCTTGTCGGTGCGGACGGCCCGGCTGAATATCGGCCTCAACGGGCTGGAGGGGGCCGTCCTGGCGGTCCAGGGCCGGGCGGAAACCATGATCGACTGCCCGGCGGACCTGGTGGTGGCCAACATCCACTACGATGTCATGAAGGATCTGATCCGTTCCAGGGGATTTTTGGAAAAGCGGTGGTGGATTCTTTCCGGGCTCCTGCGGAGCGAGGCCCGGAAGGTAGAAGCGGAACTGGCGCGGCGACATATGGAAATCCTTGAGAAGCGGACACGCGATAATGTGTGGGCGACGTACCTGGGGATGACGCCCGGAGCGATCCGGGTGAAACGACCGAAGGGATAGGGCCTGAGATGGAAATCAAATGCTGGGGGTCGCGGGGATCCATTCCGGTATCGGGGAGTAGGTATGTGGTGCATGGTGGAGATACCACATGCATGGAGATCCGCCCCAAAAGCGGCCATACCGTCATCGTGGATGCCGGAACGGGCATCCGGCGCCTCGGCAACCAGGTGATGCGGGACGGGCTTCAGGAGGCCCATCTGATCTTCACCCATGTTCACTGGGATCACGTGGTGGGGTTCCCGTTTTTCAAACCCATCTACCGGCCGGACTTTCACCTCCACTTCTACCGGTGCCCTTTCACCATCTATCTGGAAAAAATCCTCAACGGGGTGATGAAACCGCCCTTCTTTCCGGTCCGGTTTTCGAAAATTCCGGCCCAGACCCATTACCAGCCCGTTACTTGCCCGGAGCCCTTCGAGATCGGGTCCCTGACCATCGTCCCCATTCATCTTAGCCATCCCAACACCGCCAGCGGCTTCAAGTTCATGGAGGACGGCAAGACCTTTGTCTTCATGACGGACAACGAGCTGGGGTTCCACCATCCCAAGGGCTTGCCTTATGAGGACTATGTCGCCTTTGCGGAGGGGGCCGATCTCCTGATCCACGACGGTGAATACACGCCCGAGGAATACAAAAAGTACCAGGGGTTCGGCCACACCACCTATGAACAGGCCCTGGGACTGGCCCTGGATGCCGGAGTGGGCCAACTGGGGTTGTTCCATCTCAACCAGGACCGGACCGACCGGGAGATGCGGCGCATCGTCAAGGACTGCCGCCGGCGGATTCGACACCAGAAACGCCGTCTCGACTGCGTTGCCGTCAAGGCGGATATGACCTTCAGTTTATAGGGAGTTTATGCAGAAAGAGATCCAAAGAGCCGCAACGGATTTGGCGGACGCCGAAAACACTGTGGCCCTCACCGGAGCCGGTATTTCCGTGGAGAGCGGGATCCCCCCCTTCCGCGGAAAAGGGGGCGTGTGGGAAAAGATCGACCCCATGGAGTACGCCACCATCGAGGCATTCATGCGGGATCCGGCCAAGGTCTGGAACGTGCTCATCAAAGAGATGAAAGAGATCATCGACCGGTCGGAACCCAACGATGGCCACAGGGGGCTGGCGCGGCTGGCGGAGATGGGCATCCTGAGAACCGTCATCACCCAGAACGTGGACGGCCTCCACCAGGCGGCCGGCAACGCGGACGTCATTGAATTCCACGGGAATTTCGCCTGGCACCGGTGCATGGCGTGCGACGGGCGCATCGAGACCGGGGCCATCGATCTGAGCCGGATTCCGCCCCGGTGCGGCTGCGGGGGCATTTACCGGCCCGAGGTGATTTTTTTCGGTGAGATGATTCCGCCCGAGGCCCTGACCCGGTCGCAGGAGTTGTCGGCCCGGTGCGACGTGATGCTGGTGGTGGGC
>CAYPCE010000041.1:0-21936 GCA_964409085.1 uncultured Desulfobacteraceae bacterium
TCCGGTCCACCCGCCGGACCAGCCATTCCGCATCCCGAACCACGATCCTCGCCCCGGGCGCGAAGTTATAATTGGACATGTTCATTGCGTCTCTTCAAAAAGCAGCAGGGTAAGTCCATATTCATCGATCAAGGTATGAGGGGGTTCATCTGACGCACAACACAACCTCACAGTTCAACACCAGGCGAACCATACAAGACATGTCCAGATTTTTCAAGTCTTTGGATGTGAGTTCAAAGATAGGGATGATTGGAGGCTTACGTCACAACCCGGCATCCGCATTCCAAAACGACCTCCGCCGGCGACGTTTTCCGTTCGGTCCGGTCCTTCCGCACATGGAGCACCAGCAGGGTGGTGGGATCGAACACCACCACATCCTTTACGCCCTGGGAAAGATAGAACGGCGGCCCGATTTCCAGATCCTTGGCCTCGAATCCCCTGCTCACGACTTCGATGACGGCTTCCGGGATCAGGGTCAGCGCCCCGTCCTGTTCCGACTCGTCGGGTTCCCGGCAGAAGATGGATATATCGGGCCGCTTCAACCCGTTGGGGAATTGGATGTAGACGTCCGACACATGAATGCAGGCGCAGTTGGGAATATCGCTGTTTTCAACCGGTTCGATGCTGGACCGGATCCGGTCCACGTGTTTCTGGTGGCGGTAGAGCGGTTGGGGTTCCCAGAGGGGCAGTCCGCCGATGATTTCCAGGCGGATGCCCAGTTCGTCGGCGTGCAGGAGTTTGTCATGCGGTATCATTTTTCAGCGTCTCCCCTGAAATGGACGGATCGCACCCATCGGCGATGGATGTATCCGGACGCGTCAATCATACCACATAATGGGGCGGGGTCAACCTTCCCCTCTCTCCGGGTACCCAGGAAGGGGAAGGTTGATCATTTCATTGAGGACGGCGCCGGATTCCGTTACCGGAAGACCGACTGAATAAAACAGGTTCCGTTGTCGTCGCCGTCATCATCGTCATCATCACTGTCTTCGTCGCCCGGTCCAGCCGGCGGTTCCTCTGCCGGTGCTTCTCCCAGTGCATAGATGCGGGAGACGATATTGACGTCCTCTCCGTATTCACTGTCGTCGTTGGCGGCCGCCAGGTAGGTTCGGCCGCCGATGGTGAAAGATTCGAAATCCCGGACGCCCTGGGTCGGAATGGACTGGGCCTCGGCGAAGGTGGATCCGTTCCATTTCAGGATGTCGGACGACACCGTGGGCGTCACGTCGTTTTTGTTGTTGGCCACGGCCAGGTAGGTCTCGCCGTCCGCCACAAAGCTGTTCCAGTCGTGGGCCCCGTAGGTCACAACGGACTGGAGTTCCGTGAAGCGGGGTGCGGCGGGATCGGTTTCATCCCATTCATAGATGACGGATTCGGTTACCCGGGAGCCGTCCATCTGGTTGTTCGCCACCGCCAGGTACATTTTCCCGTCGATGGAGACCGCCTCCCAGTCCCGTGCGCTGTGGGTCAGGATGCGCTGGAACTCGCCAAACGGGGATCCCGCCGCAGCCCTTTCGCGGTCGTCGCCGTTCCATTTGTAGATGACCGATTCGATGTCCCGCTTGTGGTCGGCTTTGTCGCTGTCTTCCTGGTTGGCCACCGCGAGATAGGTGTCGCCGTCGATGACGAAGCTTTCCCAGTCCCGCGCCCCTTTGGTGGGGATGGCCTGGGCTTCGACGAACGCCGCCTGATCCTCGTCCCAGCGGTAAATCATCGAATCGATATTCCGCGTGTCATCGTTTCGCTCGTTGGCCAGGGCCAGATACATGACGCCGTCGATGGCAACGCTTTCCCAATCCCGGGCGCCTTTGGACGGAATTCGTTGGAATACCTCGAACATCTGCCCGTCCCACCGATAGATGATGGAATCGGTCAGGCGGCTGGTATCGTCCTCGTTCCGGTTGAGGGCCATGGCCAGATAGGTCTCGCCGTCGATGACGAAGCTCTCGAAAACCTCCACCCACGGAATATCGATCTGCTGGATCTCGACAAATTTGGTGCCATTCCATTGATAGATGGCGGACGGGGCCACCTGGTTGGCGGCGGCGAGATACGGGGTTCCATCGATCTCAAAGCTTTCCCAGCTTCGGGCCTCATGGGTGTCGATGGCCTGGGTTTCCTCGATTTCGAGAAGTTCCTCTCCGGCGATGGCGCCGTAGACCACCACTTTCTCTTCGTCGATGTAATCCCATCCGGCTTCCAGCACATCGATGTCGGTGGTGCCCTCCGGCAGCGGTTCCACCCGGATGATGGTGACCGACCGGGTGCAGGCCCCCGCATTGTGGTCCCAGTCTTCGGTATAGGGCCAGATCACGTCCTGGTTGTCCGATTTGCTGGATTGATCCGGCGGTGACGGCTCTTTCTGGGGCACGACCAGGCGATAGGGGCCTTCCCCGTCCAGCTTGTTCTCATCCGTCAATACGCCGGGGTCCAGGTCGACGCCTTCCCGCTCGTAGGCGAGGATGGCCTTTAGCCCATCTTCCACATAAATGGGTTCGCCGTAATTTCTGCCGGCTGCGGAGGGGGCACTGTAATCGCACCATTGTTCCGCTTCCGGGTCATAATAGAATTGCGCCGGTTTATAGCCGTTTTCCACATCGTTGATGTGATACATTTCAGGGGTCTCGTCCGGCTCGATGGGATGATACTGGGACCATCCATCGGGCGCATATACGGTGATGCCCGTGGCGGATTCCAGCATGCCGGCATCCGCCAGCAGATCCTCCACCGGCACGCCGGTGTACTGGGCGTAAAAATCGCCGGACCGGGACGTGTTCATCAGCAGAAACTGGGTGTGCTGAGGCAGCGCTTCCAGTTGGGCGCGGCTGTAAACTTTGTAGGGGGCCGGCTGCTTGCCCGGGTCGTCGTCGGCATTGCCGGGAAAGCGGTTGGCCTGAATTTCATCGAGGTTGGTGTATCCGTCCCCGTCGGAGTCGTTTCCCTGAATGTCGATGACCGCCTGTTGGTCCCGGCCCGCGGCGAAATAATCTTTCCCGTACGGGTTCAAGGTCTCGACGATGTTGCCGCTGCCGTCGTACCCGTAGGAATAATGGCACCACTGACAGCTGCCCAGGGTCGTCGGATCCGCACCCGGGTACCGTTCATACGACCCCCCGGAATGGCACAGGGCGCAGTGATCCAGCTTTGTGCCCGCTTTTTCCGGATAGGCGGCCAGGAATTTGTCCGAATCCATCTCGCCTTCATGGTGATACGCCGCAAACACCGCCGACGAGATCGCCAGCAGGATCACCAGAAACCCCACAATACCGGTACGTGTTTTCATGCTTTCCCTCCTTACCATTAAAAATCCATACTCAACCGAACGGTCAACACGCTTTCCTTATTCACATAATCCACAGAGCCGTCCGGGTCGACCCGCACCCGGATGGGATCTGAAAAGTCCGTATACGTATAGTCCAGGATCATCCGCAGCATGGGATACGGGATCCAGTTCAGTGTGGCGCTGACGGCGTCCGCTTCGTCCACCGACACGAATGCATCGGGCATGACCCAGTCCTCATCCCCCTCGAAATGTTCGCCGCGGAGCCCGACCACAAAACCGCCCCATCGTCCCTCCGACGGGTTGAAAAAATCCTGCGGGTAAAAGGGCTTCATCACGCCCTCGGAGATGATGAAGGGTTCTCCGGTGAGGGAATAGAGCAGGCTGATATAAGCCGATGAGAATTCCGCATCCCGGACCGATCCGCCGGACGGCTTTAAATCGGTGTATTGCAGGTGGATGTACTCCCCCATGGCCGCGAAGGCGTTCCATGCCCAGGCCGCTTCCAGCCCGGCCCGCATCCGGTCTTCCGCGTCCTGCAGCACGCCGAATTTGGTGTTCTGTTTCAAAGTATAGAGATTCCGGTCGGTCCCGAACATCCCGGTGGATTTCACCTCCAGGTCCACATTGGACAGGCTGATTTTTCCATAGGTGGCCGACACCCCGATTTGAAAATTGTCGAGCCAGCCGGTGGAAAAAGGCTTGAAGGGCCGGACCGCCACCCGGGCCGCGAATTCGGGGTCGTCCCGGTCGCCGCCGCTG
Source organism: uncultured Desulfobacteraceae bacterium (assembly GCA_964409085.1). Lineage (GTDB taxonomy): Bacteria > Desulfobacterota > Desulfobacteria > Desulfobacterales > JAABSP01 > JAABTD01. The sequence goes on from CAYPCE010000041.1 coordinate 4,043, forward strand.
GAGCCGTCCACCCCGTCGCCGTTGAACAGGCCCACCGCGTAGTTGACGGCGTCGTGGTAAAACGACCCGTGGAGCATGGCGCCGATATCCCGCTTGGGGGTCAGGGAATAGCCGATGGACCGCTCGGCGAAATAGGTCCCCTTGTCCCGGGTCTGCCATTCGAAACTGAAGGGTTCCTTGAACTGGCCGAAACGGAGGGCGTGGAGGCCGTTGTAAACCAGTTCCCCGTAAGCGTCGACGAGATTCCGGGTTTCGTTCCCCTCGAATTCGTATTCCAGACCGAACCGGAACCACTGGGTCAACTGCCCGTTGAACACCATCCGCGCCCGGCGGATGTCGAACCCGTTGTCGGCCCGGCTGCTGTCTTCATAATGACGATAATCGGACTGGAACGCCCCGCCCAGCCGCAACTCCATCCCGCCCTCTTCTTCCGACCGGATGTAAAACCCGCCTTTGTAGCCGGCGAAAAAGATGCGCTCCGCCCAAGCGGTTTGAAGAAAGAAACAGAAAAAAACGGAAAGCAACGAAAAAATACCGATAAAGCGGGCGATAAGGGGACGTTTGGAAGGACCGCACGGGTTCTTTTCAGGATAAAGAGGCGTCGGGATCGGAAGTGTCGCTGGTCGCATGTGCCTGCCTTTAGAATGAGTTATTCTGTTTCGTGCTCCGAAAGGCGCGTCGCCCGTCGTTCAGAGCCGCCTTTCCGTACAACAATCGGTTGATATATGTCAATTTATATTTATATCAATTTGTTATAAATTCTTATATTAACTTTTGGCGACTTCAAATAACACGAAAATCGATTCGAAAGGGGGGGACCGGCGATGTTTCGACTGGACGATAACAGGGAACGGTGGCGAGAGACCGTCGGGATTCATTTGTCTGGAGGCTTAAAAAAAAGAGGCGGGAAATGCCGGCGGAAAACAAAGCGGCGCTCCGGAAACCCCGGAGCGCCGCCTGGGGATGGCTGACGATGGCTAGGGCACGGCGTTCTCGATAAAGCACCCGCCGCCGCCGGAATCGACGCCGGCCTCCCGGGCCGCGTCGGCAAAACCGGAGGGTGGCGCCGGGGGATGGTCCCCGGTTTCCGCAACGGCCTGGCGGGGGCGGAGACGGTCCGTGACCCATCCGATCCCGTCTTTCAGGCGGTTGCGGACCATGATCCCGCCCCCCGGGATCTGGGCCTCCGGCGGAAACCGGAGAAACACATTCGGCCCCCGGGCCTTGACCCAGTACCCTCGATGGGCCTGCAACATCTGGACGCCGGTATGGTACGCGCCCCCTTCCCACCGCCAGAGCCGGGGGTCGAGATAGGGGTTGTCCGCGGCCAGTTCGGCGACGGGCGTGGGTCCGGAGCGGACGTCGCAGGGCGTTTCCCCGTCTCCGGTTTCCTCGTAGACGACCACCTGCACGGCGGACCAGTCGTAGTCGGCGCCGTTGGGCGGCGCCGTCATGTTCCAGCCGTTGGCTGTTTCCGGGTTGTACCTCAGCGGAATCTCGATCGGATGGTCCATGCTGATCGCATCGCCGTCCATTCGGATGTCCGCCCCGTTTCTGGCGAAAAACCAGTAAGCCCGGCCGGGTTCGATGGCCAGCCCGCCGCCGAACTCGACGTAATCGCCCGCGATGGGGTCGTATCCGCCAATCAGAAACTCGGTCGGATCGTAATCGCCCACCCGTTCGCCGAACAGCGACGCCGCGGATGCGGGCCGGGGTCGGAGGGTGCAGGAAACCATATCGAAATCCGCCGCCGCGTCGCCGGGCGGTATGATTACGGTCTCGGCGGCGGCGATCACCCCGGCCCGGAACGAAATCTCCTCCGACCAGGCGGGCGGATCGCCCGTTTCACCGACGTAGCCCACCCTGGCATAATATTGCCGGCCGCTGTGGAATCCGGCCGCCTCGTAGGTCGTGAGGTCGCCCGTTTTTTTCAACCCGTTAAAGTCGTCGGGATAGGTGGGACACCCGTAGCCACGCCCCTCTTCCCGGATTTGCCACAGGCTTTCCGCAAAGGCGGGGCCATCGGCGCCGGTGAATGCCGATCCCTGGAACACGACGGTTTCCTCCGAAAGCGCGGCACCGTCTTCCGGATAGACAAGGGACGGGGATTCCAGGGGCGGATCATCGACTGGCAGCACCTGAACGGCCGCCGTTTCCGTCTCCGCGCTGAAGGCGGTCGCGCCGCCGTTTGCCGACACGTCCGCCGTCTCCCCTTCGGCGCCGGTCGTCCGGTCCCAGGCCCGGAACCCGATGCCGGGATCGACGGAACCGTTGAAATCCGCGTCCGGAACGAACCGGATTTTGGCCGTATCCGACAGGAGAAGGGCCGCGATTTCGGCGACAACCGGGAAGGTCGTCCAGCCGTCCCCAACATCGTATTGCCACTGCCCGTTCGCGGCGTCGGCGGCAAAGATGGCGATGCCCGACAGGGCGTCGGGGTCCTCGTCCGAGACGATGCGCCCCGAGGCGCCATGGGCCAGCAGATCGCCGACCTCCGTTCCGGGATTGTCCGCGTCAGACGCGTCCTCCGGGATGTCGTCCAGGGCGGGGTCCCCGGTGTTGTCCAGGACCGGGGCGTTGTTGACGTTGGTCACGGTGATGTCGAAAGCGGGCAGGACGGCCGTTTCGGCGCCGTCGGAAACCCGGATTTCCACCCCGGATGAAACGCCGACGTGGCGGTTTTCAGGGGTTCCCGTCAACGCGCCGGTGAGGTCGTCAAAGGCGGCCCACGGCGGTTTGTTCACTATGGAGAAAGTCAACGGATCGCCGTCCACGTCGGCCGCCGCCGGGGTGAAGCGGTAGGCCACGCCTTCCGCGACGCGGGTCTGGGGCGTTCCTGAAATGACCGGGGCGTCGTTGACCGGATCGACGGTCACGGCCACGGCGATTTCATCGGTCCCGCCATTTCCGTCGGCGACCTGAATCGCGAAGCGGTCGGCCCCGTTGAAGTCCGGGTCCGGCGCGTAAATAAACGTCGCAGGCGACGCCCCCGTCCCGCCGACTTCGGCGGTTCCGATGGCCGGGGCGGTGAACAGGCGCCAGGTCAATACATCGCCATCCTCATCCGAGGCGGAGACTGCGGGCGGGGCCCACGCCGTCGGGGCGCCGTCTTCGTCCATCGTCACCGATACCGCGTCGCTCTGGTCGATGACGGGGGCGTCATTGACCGCGCCGACCCCGATGGAAAACGTCTGAACCGGGGATGCGTCAACGCCGCCGTTTACCACCCCGCCGCTGTCTCGCACCCATACGCCGAACGTCGCCGTTCCGGACCGTCCCGACGCCGGGGCGTAGGTCAGGGTCCCGGTTTCATCCACGGACGGCGGGACGGCGAAAAGCGATGGATCGGATATCGTTTCAATGACATATACCGCCGTCTGATCCGCTTCATTGGCAGGGCCGGGGGCAAAAACGGCCCATCCCGGCACCGTCTGAAGGCCGGCGTCTTCCGCCACCGCCGGCGGATCGGCTGCGGTGAACGACGGCGCATCGTTGACCGGTGTTATGTTGATCCGGGCGGTTTCCGTTTCGGCGCTGAAGGCCGAACCGCCGCCGTTGACCGAAACATCGACGGTGTCGCCCGCCGCGCCCGAGGTCCGGTCCCAGGCCCGGAAAGTGATCCCCGGATCGATAAGGCCGTTGGCATCCGCGTCCGGGACGAACCGGATGACCGCGTCGTCGGGCAGGAGCAGGGCGGCGGTTTCCGAAACGTCCGGGAAGTCCGTAAATCCGCCGCCAGTGTCATATTGCCACCGGCCTTGGGCGGTTTCCATACCGATGACGGCGATGCCTTCCAGGGGTTCGGGGTCGGGGTCGGCGATCATGTCCGCCACCGCGGCGTCGCTGGACAGGAGCCGGGCAATGGACGTCCCGCCATTGGATGCGTCTGAAACGTCTTCGGGAGTACCGTCCAGTTTCGGAGAGCCCGTGTTGTCCAGCGCCGGGGCGTCGTTCCGGGGCGCGACGGAAATGGACGCGGTCGCGGAAGACGACGACAAGACGCCATCGCCGGCTTTGTACGTAAACGCGTCCCCGCCGGAAAATCCGGGAGACGGCGTGTAGGTGAAAGATCCGTCCCCGTTCAGCGTCAGGGCGCCGTTGGCCGGCTGATTCAACAGGACGGCCGAAAGGGGGTCGTTTTCCACGTCCGAATCGTTGGACAGGACGCCGGGCGCCGCGATGGTCAGGGGCGTTTCCTCGTCCGTGTCGTAGGCGTCGGCCAGGGCCACGGGCGCGTCATTGACCGCCGTTACCATTATGGTCACGGTGGCGATGTTGGAACTCAGCGCGTCGTCGCTGGCGTTGTAGGTGAACGCGTCCGTTCCGTTGAAATTGTCCGCCGGCGTGTAAAGGAACGCGCCGTTGCCGGAAAGAGACAGCGTCCCCTTGGCGGGTTCCGACACGAGAATAGCGGACAAAAGATCGCCTTCGGCGTCGAAATCGTTGGACAGAACGCCGGGGGCCACGACATTCAGCGGCGTGTCTTCCCGGGTCGTGTAACCGTCGTCGGCCGCCGCCGGGGCGTCGGCCACCGCCGTCACCGTGAGGCTGACGAGGACTTCTGCGGATTCGGACTGCCCGTCGCTGGCCTTGTAGGTGAAGGAATCGACGCCGTTGAAATTGTCGTCGGGAGCGTAAGTGAAAGATCCGTCCCCGCCAAACGACAAAATGACGCCGTTCTGGGGATCGGTCAGCTTAACAACGGCCAGGGCGTCTCCGTCGGGGTCGCCGTCATTGCCCAGCAATCCGGGCGCCGGGACCGTGAGCGCCGCGTTTTCCGCGAGAACATAGCTGTCGGGTTCGGCGACCGGCGGATCGTTGACCGGCGTGACGCTGATCGTAAAGGGTTGGGGGGCCGAGGTGTCCTCGCCACCGTTTCCGATACCGCCGTTGTCCCGGACCATCACCCCAAACGACGCGCTGCCGTTTTCCCCGTCTCTGACGGCGTAAAACAGCGTCCCATCGGAGGCCACCGAGGGCGGCGACGCGAAAAAACCGGGATCACTGACGTCGCTCACCGTGTAGACGGCCGTCTGACCGGCTTCGTCCGCCGGGCCGGGATCGAACACCGCCCATCCGGGGATGGTCCGGGCGCCGGCGTCTTCGGTCACCGCCGGCGGATCGGCCGCCGTGAAGGACGGCGCGTCGTTGACCGGCGCCACGTTGATTCGCGCCGTTTCGGTTCCGGCGCTGAAGGCCGAATTCCCGCCGTTGATGGAAGCGTCGGCGGTTTCGCCCGCCACGCCCGACGTCCGGTCCCAGGCCCGGAACGTCAGGCCGGGATCGACAAGACCGTTGACATCCGGGTCCGGGACGAACCGGACGATCGCCGCGTCGGACAACAGCAGGGCGGCGGTTTCCGACACCGTTGGAAACGTGGTGAAGCCCGCGCCGGCATCATACTGCCACTGCCCGTTTGCCCCATCCGCGCCGACGATGGCGATCCCTTCCAGCGCGTCGGCATCCTCATCCATGATGGGATCGACCGCCGATCCGCTCGACAGCAGGTCGGCCACAATCGTTCCGGGGTTGTCTGCGTCGGTCGCGTCTTCAAGGATGCCGGCCAGGGCCATCACGCCGCTATTGTCCAGAACCGGGGCGTTGTTGACGTTGGTCACGGCGATGTCGAAGGCGGGGAGAATCGCCGTTTCCGAACCGTCCGAGACCCGGATTTCCACGCCGGCGAACGTCCCCACCTGGCCGCTGCCCGGGGTGCCGAACAGCCCGCCGGTTGCAGCGTCAAATACGGCCCAGACCGGTTTGTTGGCGATGGAAAAGGCCAGCGCGTCGCCGTCGGGATCGGTCGCCGCGGGCGTGAAGCTGTAAAGGGCCCCTTCGGCGACGGTGGCCGGGGGCGATCCGGCAATTTCGGGGGCGTCGTTGACCGGGTTGACGGTCACATTGACAGTGATGGTGTCGGTCCCGCCGTTGCCGTCTGCGACCTGGATGACGAAGCTGTCGGTTCCGTTGAAATCCGGGTTGGGGACGTAGGTGAACGTGGTCGGGGATGCGCCCGTTCCGCCGACGGTGGCAATTCCGTTGGTCGGGCCGCTGATTGTGCTCCACGTGAGGGTATCGCCGTTAACGTCTACGGCGGAAACGGCCGGGGGAGTCCACGGGGTCGGGGCGCCGTCTTCGTCCATGGCAGTGGAAACCGACGTTCCCTGATCGATGACGGGGGGATAATCGTCGTTGAGGATCGTCGTCGTGTGGGTGGTTGTCCCGGACGCCGTCGCGTTGATCGGCGTCCCCAGGGTGAGGATCACCGTTTCATCCGGTTCGATCAGATCATCGTCCGCGGGGGTGACATTGATATCGGCTGCCAGGACGCCGGCCGGAATCGTGACCGGACTGGGATCCACCGTGTAATCCGTGGTCTGGACCGCGGTTCCGGAAAGGGTGAAGGGGAGGACTACGTCAGAACCCGACGTGACGGACAACTGGCAGGTGATGGTCATGACGCCGCCGTTTTCCGCACCGCTCTGGGCGGCGGTCGTGAACTGGACAAAGACCCGTGCGATCTGGCTTCCCAGGGCCGGCGATATCGTCAGATAATCCTCGGTCCCGCCGGCGCCGTTGAATTCATACACGGCCACGTGATAAGTGACGCCGGGGCTCAATCCGGTGACGGTCATGGAGTTGCCGGTTCCATTATAGACGACATAGTTGCCGGTTCCGATCTGCGTCCCGCCTCCGAACTCGGCGTTTGCCGTGTAAGTGGCGCCGTCAATCGGGCCGGCATCCACCGCGCCGCCGGCTTTCATCAGAACAAGCCGGTTGGAACCGTCGCCATCCGTCCAGTTGACGGTCATGGCGGTGTCAGTTACGGACGCGAAGTTTACAGCCGATGCCTGAACGGTGGGTTCGGCTTCGATGGTATTGAAGGTTTCCTGCACTCCGTAGCTTGTGCCCGAGGCGTTGGTTCCATAGGCCCGGACATAATAGGTTGTGTTGGGCGACAGTCCGGTCATGGCGCCGGTTCCGTCAATGGTTTTTGTGGCAAGGGTTGTGTCGGGGTTTGGAGACGCGTCCCAACATACGCCGCTGACCGTAACCGCTGAATCGCCGGGGTCAATAATTTGAACCCCGCTGTCGGCGGTTGCATCCGTAATATTGGTTGCGGGATCGGTTATGACATAGGGATACCCGTAATTCCAGTCAGCGGTTGTCCAGTTTGAGACGCAATCCGGCGATGTCAGAAAAAAATTTGTAAGCGTTCCGTCATTACTGTTGGATGTTAGATCATAGAGCGTTGTTACGTCTGTATTGTCGCCGCAGTTGCTTCCCTGATCGAAGCGGTAATAGGCAACAAGACCGGTTGTTCCCGGATCAATAATGTTGCGCATGTTGGTTTGAATCTCGGTCTGAGAGCGGGCGATGTTCCAGATGCGGACTTCATCAACTCTCCCGGTAAAGAACCATTCAGGCCCTATTGTCTGGCAACCAATGGACAATGACGCTGGACTGGTCATGGGGTTGATGGTTGTATCCGCTTGTGTGTCATTTAACACGCCGTTTATATAAAGATAAAGGGTTGGGCCGTCTTTTATAAAGGCAATGTGATGCCATTGATTATCATTTACTGCCGCTGATGACGTTACCGTCGGACTGGTGGCATTGTCCCAGCGCGCGCAAGAAATTATACCGCCAATATTGGCGTATCGGACAACAAATGGATAACCATTCGATCCCCATTTATCGATAATCGTGTTATAATTAGTCCCCAAATCGTTCTGAGTTGCCGGAATTTTAACCCAAAGAGATACCGTGAAATTATCATTTGGACCAAAATTCAATTCAGGAGCGTCTGGAATTTCCACATAATCATCCACTCCGTCAAAATCCATGGCGTTGCCGGGCGGGGGCATGGGAGTGAGTTGGTTTCCGGCTGCCGGGGATGTAGTCAGATAATTTTCAGACCCGCCCGTTCCGTTGAATTCATACACGGCGAAATGAAAGGTTTCGCCCGGCGTCAATCCGGTGATGGCCACGGAACTGCCGGTCCCGTTATAGACTGCATAGTTGCCGGTTCCGACCTGGTCTCCGGAACCAAAAACGGAACTGGCCGCATAACTTGTTCCGCCCGCCGGATTGGAATTCACCGCGCTTGCGGCTTTCATCAGCACGATACAATTTGCGCCGCCGCCTCGCGTCCAGTTGACGGTCATGGAGGCGCCGGTGACGGATGAGAATGTGATGTTGGATGCCTGACTGGTGGGTTCTTCGGCGTAGTTCGGCAATTTTGCGGCAAAGGCGTCATTTAATCCGCCGGTAAAGCCGTGAACCGGCGTCGTTCCCCACGCCGTGTCGCTGAATCCGGCAACAATTAAATCTCCGGTTGCATCAAGGCCGATTTCCCTGCTTGGATCGGCGCCTGTCCCGCCCAGAAAGGTATGCCATATCAGATTCCCGGTGTTATCCAATTTTGCAACCAGGCTGTCAGTGGTCCCACCGGAAAATGCGTTGATCGGTGTTCCCCATGTTCTATCGAATGAACCTGTTAAATAGACATTTTCATCCCCGTCAACAGCAATGAAAGGATTACGGTCTCCTGCTGACGAACCGATGAACGTGTGCCACTGGTACACCCCGCTGTTGTTCAATTTAACGACAACGCAATCCCATCCGTTGGAAGACGGATTGACAGGCGGGTTGCCGCCCAGATTCCATGTTGCGGTGCCGCTTTGAATGGCCATGTAAACATTCCCGCTCCCATCCAGAACCATGTCTGTTGAATGCTCGGTCGTTGTGGCGCCTCCCATGAAGGTGTGCCATTGGCGGATGCCGCTGCTGTTCAGTTTTAAGGCAAATGCTTCATTATTACCGATAGCGCCGCTGTAGGGAATAATCGGCGCCGGCGTTGTTCCCCAGTCACCCTGGCCACTCCCTCCCACATATACATTTCCGGAGCCATCTACAGAGATTTTGCCGCCACCCTCATCATATGCCGCCGACCCCATAAACGTATTCCAAATCAAAGCGCCGCCGCTGCCGAGTTTCGCTGCAAAACCGTCTGAACCGCCGGAATAAATATCCACGGTCGGCCCGCCCCAGGCGCCGTTGGAAGCACCGGATACATAAATATTGCCGCTTGCGTCAAACGTGATGGCTGCGGCATTGTCATCATCACCACTACATCCCATAAATGTGTTCCATTGAAGATTTCCGCCGTTGTCAAGCACTGCGACAAACCCATCTTTGAATCCATCGCTGTTGTGAGAATTGACTGTAACAGGCGCAGTCCATCCCACCGTACTGCTTCCTGACAAATAGAGCGTGCCGCTTCCGTCAACGGCAATTCCGGCCCATCCGCATACGTCATCCCCTGTTCCCCCCAAGAAAGTATGCCATAGGTAGTTGCCGTCGCTGTCAAATTTTGCCGCCACACCGTCAATGCCGCCGGAATATGCTCTGACCGGCGTCCCCCATCCCCAGTCCGCGTCGCTTGTTCCCGCCAGATAAATATTTCCGGCTGCATCAGTGGTCATGCTGGTCGATTGATCATCTCCTGGTCCGCCCACGAATGTGTTCCATTTTATGTTGGCATGGGCGGGTGAACAGGAAAAAAAGATGAACAAAACACAACAAGCGAAAATTTTGAGATGGGTTTGTCGGGTGGTCATGGTTACGCTTATTCCATTTATGATGATTCGATTTGAAAAATTTTAAAAAAAACGGCGTCTTCCATCAATCCCTCGGCGGATCGGGAAACACAAAGGGCCGGAGTTCTTCCATCTGCTGCTCATGGACGGTCTCCACGATCTCTTCCCGGCTCCTTTCCACCGTCCGGGCGATATCGCCGCTGTCGAAATTCACATCCGGAATCACGAGGCTGTCCCCCGCGCTGATGGGCGTGATGTCATTGGGCTGGACCACTTCATTTTCCGGAACCTTCACCCCCTCGCCCGCCGTGTCACCAGCCGCGCCCTCTTCCGGTTGGCCGCCGGTCGAATCCGGCGCTTCCGAGGATCCTTCTTCCGTGCCGCCATTTTCCTCCGGCACGGCGGCGGGTTGGGGCGCGGCGGATTCCGGCCCCTCCCGGGTCCCCGCATCCAAATCACCCGTCCCCCCCCCATCCGGCGCGGTTTCGGGCCGGTCGTCAACAACCGGTTCATCCCGGACCCCGGCGTCCTCCCCATCCGCACCCATGGACAAATCCCTTTTCAACCGATCGATGAGGTCCAGCCGCACGCGTTCCGGCAGCTCCAGGCGGGCGTCCGCCATCACCGTCATTTCCATGTTCTCATAGATGATCACCGCGTTCTCGGGGTCCAGAAGCCCGCGGACCTCCAGTTCCGTATCTTCGAAGGTGGTGATGCGGGTGACGAGATCGCCGTCTTCCCGGGTCACCACGACGAGGAAATCCGACCCCCGGACCCCGATGACGGAGTTCTCGGTTTTGATTGTATACTCGGAGTTTTTGAAATCATTCAGTTTCCGGATGGTAAACCGGATCTTGCCGACGCCCATTTTGACGAATCCGCTCCGGTGCTTCTTTTTGGGGTCGTAGATATTCCGGGTCAGCGTCATGTTGCTCTCCGCGCCCATGGTGATGCGGCTGCCGTCCGTGAAACTCAGTCTGGCCCGGGCGCGCTCCCGGCTGAACAAATCGTCTCCGCCGAAAAGGGGCAGGTCTTTCGCCGCCCAGTAACCGATGTTGGCCCCCTTGTGAACGATCAGGATTTTCCCCCGGATCCGCGTCACTTCACCGATGGGGTCGCCGACTCCCGGCGCGAACCCCTCCCGGATTTCCACATCCCGGACCGTTTCCTCGCCGGCGGCGGGAAAGGTGCCGATCAGCAGCACAATGGATGCCGCGAGCATCAAAATTGGCCATCTCTTGCGTTTCATCATGTTTCCTCCGATGCGAAATGCCCTTAGTACACCACAAAGACCGAAATCCCCGCCACGGTCCGTTCGTACTGGTTGTCTTTGATATTGGAATCGTTTTTCGTGAAATCCACCTCGGCGCTCACCCCCAGCCAGTCGTAAAACAGGGTCCTCGACAGGGACAGGTCGACCCCGAATTTGTCGTCGTTCCGGACAACGCCGAAAAAGGGGTGGTCGTCGCCGTATTTCCGGTCCTCGTAACTCAGGCTGAACGCGCAGTCGATGTCCCAGAACATCTTCCAGGTCAGCCCGACCTCTGTCTGAAAACGGTCGTAGGATTCATGGGACGCGTCGGCGTCCTTGAATTCATAGGCCAGGTGGCCCAAAAGGCGGATTTCCAGGTCCGGCATCCCGTATATGAACCCGATCCGGGGAATACCGCTCCATCCGTCCCGGGCGTCTTCCTCGATGTAATGGTCGCTGCCCACCCCGGCCGAGGCGTTGGCGGTCAGGTTCTCTGAAATCCGCCAGCTCATGCGCGGCGTGATGAGGTGGCGCAGAAGGTAGCCGTCGCCGTCCAGCCAGTAGTAGGACGGGGAATAGGCCAGCCCGAAGGAGAGCCGGTCGAACCGGTATTCCCCCGCAACATCCGCCAGGCTGGCGGTGAGGTCGTATTCGTCCAGGTCGTCGTGCAGGGTCTGGTAATGGCTGTACCCGGCCCGGACCGCCACATGGTCCTCTTTCCCGAACCGGCGGTTGTAGGACCCGGATAGATAGGCCAGCGTGAGAAAATCCGATTCGTCTGAAAACAGGTTCAAGTCCAGCGGTTCCAGGCGGACATTGTCGTCCCACTGGCGGCCGACCTTGAAAAACAGCCGGAAGCGCTTCAGGCTCTGGCGCCGCCGGTTGATGTTTTGCAGCCATACCCGCGCGTTTCCCCGCAGCAGCTGGGAAGCGGCGTTGTCCCGGACGTACGCGAACTTCGCCGCGGCCTTGTCCAGTTCCTTGAGCTTGTAATAGCAGACCCCGGCGTAATAAAAGCTGTTGTCGGTCAGGGTGGGGCTGTTTTCCCCGGCAACGATGAAATGGTCCACCGCCTGGCGGAACCGCTCAGACCGGAACTGGTTGATGCCGGCCTGGTAGCGGGCCCGGACATTGCCGGGCTCCGATGCGACGATCCCGTTGAACGTCTCGGCGGCCCGCTCATAATCCTCCATCTCGGCATAGAGCATCCCCATGTCGTATTGGAGTTCCGGGATCTCCGGGTCGATGCCGGATGCGGTTTCCAGATGGGACTTCGCCTCGTCGTCGCGGCCCAGCGCCATGCAGGTTTTCCCCAGAAAATGATGCACATAGGGGTCCTTCGGCCTGGCTTCCAGGGCCCGTTCGAAATGGGTCAACGCCTCTTCGTAGTCACCGGCTTCATAGGCAAACACGCCTAAATCGTAGTAGACCCCCTGATCGGGCGCCTGGGCCGCGGCAAAAGAGCAATGGAACGTCAGAACGGCAAAACAAATGGCGGCTGCGATGGATCGGGTCATGTTCGGACTCCTGTTCCTGAGAAAAGGTCTCGGTTCCATGTCGATAATCGTATTGTTCTATATCCCGTATAATTCTTCAATCTTTTTCGTTGCGATCCATCATACGGATCTTTCCGGCGGATCACCGGGACGTGGCGCCGTCGATGAAACAGCCGCCGCCCCCGCTATCCACGCCGGCGCTCCGGGCCGCTTCTCCGAACCCGGACGGCGGCGCGGGGGGAGCGTTCCCGGCATCCGCGATGGCCCGGCGGGGGGACAAATGATCCATGATCCGGCCCAGGACCGTTTTGAGAAGGCGCCGGACCTCCAGCCCTTCTCCGGAGATTTGCGCGGATGGCGTGAACCGGAGAAACACATTGGGCCCACGGGCCTTCACCCAATAGCCCCGGCCTGCCCGCATGATCTCCGTGTCGGACGGGTAGCCGCCCGATTCCCACCGCCATAGGCGGAGATCGAGATAGGGGTTGTCCGGCGATAGTCCGGCGACGGGCACGGGGCCGAACACCGTGTCGCACGCCATTTCACCGCCGCCGGTTTCCGCGTAGACCACCACCTCCACGGCGGCCCAACCGTAGTCGACGCCGTTGGGGGGCGCCGTCATGTTCCAGCCGTTTTGCGTATCGGCGTTGTAACGGAGCGGGACCTCGATGGGATGGGTCCGGCTCACGGCGCTGCCGCTCAGGGGGACATCCGCCCCGTCCCGGGCGAAGAACCAGTAGGCCCGGCCCGGTTCAATCTTCAGGCCGTCGCCGAACTGGACATAGTCTCCACCCATCGGGTCATACCCGCCGATGAGGAAGTGGAGCGGGTCGTACTCGCCCACGGCATCGCCAAGGAGAGACGCCGCCAGCGCCGGCCGGGGCTGGAGGGAGACGGAGACCATGTCGAAATCCGCCGCCTCGTCTCCGGGCGGGATCGAAAGGATTTCGTCCGCCGGAACCACGCCGGCCCGGAAACCGACCTCTTCCGACCAGAGGGTCTGGCCGGTATCGTCGACATACCCCACCCTGGCGTAATATTGCCGCCCGCTGTGGAACCCGGCCGCCTCGTAGGTCGTGAGGTCGCCTGTGGTTTTCCGCCCGTCGAAGGCCTCGGGATAGGTGGGACACCCGTAACCGCGCCCCGCTTCCCGGATCTGCCAAAGGCTTTCCGTGTGAGTGTGACCTTCGGGACCGGCGAACGCCGAGCCCTGGAACGCCACGGTCTCCTCCGGGAGCGCGGCGCCGTTTTCCGGATAGACGATGGACGGGGGTTCCAGAAGCGGATCATCGACCGGCCGTACCCGGATGGACGCGGTTTCCGTCTCCGCGCTGAAGGCGGTCCCGCCGCCGTTCTCCGTAGCGTCCGCCGTCTCCCCTTCGGCCCCGGCGGTCCGGTCCCAGGCCCGGAAACCGATGCCGGGATCGACGGGGCCGTTGAAATCGGGGTCCGGGACGAACCGGAGGATTGCATCATCGGACAACAGCAGGGCGGCGGTCTCGGAGACCGGCGGAACCGTGGTCCAGCCGGCGCCGGTGTCGTACTGCCACTGCCCGTTTTCGGTGTCGGCCTCGATGATGGCGATGCCTTCCAGGGCGCCGGGATCCGGATCGGTGATGGTGTCGGCCACATCCGGATCGCTGGCGAGGATCCGGGCCACCGTCGTGCCGGGATTGTCCGCCGGCGGCACGTCCTCATCGATGGGGTCCAGCGCCGGGGCCCCGCTGTTGTCGAGGACCGGTGCGTGGTTTTGCCCTTCGACGGAGATGGACGCCCGGACGGGGGACGAGGCGAGGCCGCCGTCGTCGGCTTTGTAGGAAAACGCGTCGCCGCCGGAAAATCCGGGAGACGGCCGGTAGGTGAAGGACCCGTCGCTGTTGAGCGTCACCTCGCCGTGGGCCGGCGGACTCACCAGGACGGCCGACAGGGCGTCCCCCTCCACGTCCGCGTCGTTTTGCAGGACGCCGGGCGCGGCTTCGGAAAGGGTATCGTCCTCGGCCACCGAATAGGCGTCCGGAGCGGCCGTCGGCGCGTCGTTGACCGCGGCCACGCGGATGGCCACGGTGGCGGTGTTCGACTTCAGCGCGTCGTCGTTGGCGTCTCCGGCCTTGTAAGTGAAAGCGTCGCCGCCGTTGAAATGATCCGCGGGCGTGTACTGAAAACCGCCGGTTGCGAAAAGGGACAGTTCCCCATGGGTCGGCCTCGTCACTAGCTCGGCGGTCATGGGATCGCCCTCCGCGTCGAAATCGTTGGACAGAACACCGGGCGCATCGACCGTCAGGGCCGTGTCCTCCTGGGTGGCATAGGCATCGTCGGCCGCGGCCGGCGCGTCGGCCACCGCGCGCACCGTCAGGATTACGGTTGCCGGTTCGGAATCGGCCTGGCCGTCGTTGGCGTTGTAGGTGAAGGCGACTTCGCCGTTGAATCCCGGGCCGGGCGTGTAAACAAACGATCCGTCGCTGTTGAAGGATATCTCCCCGTTGGCGGGCTCGGTCAATTTGACGGCGGTCAAGCTGTCGCCGTCCGGGTCGGCGTCATTGGCGAGAACGCCGGGCGCCGGCGCTTCAAATTGGGCGTCCTCCGCAAGAACGTAGGCGTCCGGTTGGGCGACAGGGGGATCGTTGACCGGATTGACGGTGATGACGAATTCTTGCGTATCGGACTTGTCAACGCCCCCGTTCGCCGTGCCGCCGCTGTCTTCGACAAAAACGGTGAACCGGGCGCTCCCGTTCATGCCGGGCGCTGGGGTGTAGGTGAGCGAACCGTCCGTCCCCACAAAAGGATCCGAGGCAAAAAAGGATGGATCGCTGACCGTTTCAATGGTGTAAACAGGGGTCTGGGCAGCCTCGTCCGGGGGGCCGGGCGAGAAAGCCGCCCAGCCGGAAATGGTCTGGAGGCCGGCATCTTCCGGAACCGGAGGCGGGTCGGCGGCGGTCAATGACGGCGCATCGTTGACCGCTTCAACGACGATCCGGGCCATTTCGGTTCCGGTGCTGTAAGCCGTGCCGCCGCCGTTGACCGTCACGTCCGCCGTCGCTCCCTGGGTGCCGGCGGTCCGGTCCCAGGCCCGGAAGGTGATGGCCGGGTCGATGGGGCCGTTGAAATTCGCGTCCGGAACGAACCGGATCATCGCCGCGTCCGACAGCAGCAGGGCTGCGGTTTCGGAGACGGGCGGGAAGCTCGTGAAGCCCGCGCCGAGGTCGTACTGCCACTGGCCGTTGGCGTCCGCGGCGCTGATGACGGCAATGCCTTCCTGGGCGCTCGGGTCCGCGTCGGTGATGGGGTCGGGAACCGATCCGCTCGCGAGCATTTCGCTGGTGAGCGTTCCGGGGTTGTCGGCTTCCGTCGCATCTTCGGGAATACTGTTCAGGGCCAGGTCGCCGCTGTTGTCCAGCACCGGCGCGTCATTGACGTTGGTGACGGTGATGGTGAAGGGCGGAAGGCTGGCGGAGGCGTCTTTGTTATCAGAAACTGTTATGGTGATGCCGGTCGTGGTCCCCATGTGCTCGGGCCCGGGGGTTCCGGTCAGCGCGCCGGAAGCGGAGGAGAAATTCGCCCACGCCGGCTTGTTGACGATGGAAAAGGTCAGCGGATCGGCGTCCACGTCGCCAGCGATGGGGGTGAAGCTGTAGGGCTGGCCCTGCAATACCGTGGTCTGGGGCGCGCCGACGATGGTGGGCGGGTCGTTGACCGGGTTGACGGTCACATTGACGGTTATGGCGTCCACGCCGCCGTTGCCGTCAGTCGTCTGGATTTCGAAACTGTCGGGGCCGTTGTATTCCGGATCGGGCGTATAGGTGAAGGTGGTCGGCGACGGGCCGGTTCCGCCGACGACCGCGACGCCCTTGGCCGGGCCGGTCTTGAGGCTCCAGGTGAGGGGATCGCCGTCCGCGTCGGTTGCGGAGACCGTTGGGGGGCTCCACGGCGTGGGCGCGCCGTCCTCGTCCATGGCCGCCGAGACGGCGTCTCCCTGGGCGATGACGGGCGGGGCGTCGTCATTGGCGATGGTGGCCGTGTGGGTGGCGATTCCGGAAACGGTTGCATTCGCCGGGGTCCCCAGGGTGAGGATCACGGTCTCGTCGGCCTCCAGAAGGGTTTCCGCGGTCGGGGTGATGGTGATGGTTCCCCCGGCGGCGCCGGCGGGGATGACAACCGGGCCTGGAGTGACGGCGTAATCGGTTCCGCCGCCGGTCGCGGTTCCCGATACGGTGAACGGGATCGTCGCGTCCAGCCCGGACGGGGCGGACAGGACGACGTTGACGGTCATGGCGCCCGCGTCTTCGGGGCTGCTCTGGCTGGCTGCGGCGAACTGGACCGTCGGGGGGGCGTCGTCGTCGGTGATGGACGCGGAAACCTGCTGGGTTCCGCTTTCGGTTCCGTTGGTCACACCGTTGATGTCGATGACCACCGTTTCGTCGGTTTCATCCAGGGCGTCGTCGATGCCGGTCAGGGTGACGGCGCCCGACGTGGTCCCTGCGGTGATAAGGATGGATGTGCCGGATGCCGCGTAATCCACCAGGTCGCCCGTCGCGGTCCCGCTGAAAAGGAGGCTGACGGTCACATCCTGGACCGAGGGGTTGCTCAGGGCGGCGGTCACGGTCGCCGTCCCGCTGTTTTCCGCAAAGGGGCTCCCGGCCAGGGTGAGGGTAACGGCCGGCTGGGGATCGTTGTCCGTGATGGCGATGCTCTGGGTCGTTTCGGCCCCCAGGGAGATGCCGTCGGAGGGGTTTGAAATGGCGAGGATGGCGGTTTCCGGGCCTTCGTACAGGTTGTCGTCAACGATTGTGAAGGTTTCCGACCCGGAACTCGCGCCGTCGGGGATGGTGATGGTGGCGTTGGAAAGGGTGTAATCGCCGGTTGTAATGCCGGTTCCGGAAACCGTAAGGTCAACGGTCTGTGTTCCGCTGACGGCGCCGGAGGCCGCAGCGGTGACGGTGATCGCGGGGGCGTCGGCTTCCGCGCCGGTATTGGCACTGACCGATAGGTTGACGCCGTTGAGGGAGACTTTGTAAGCCGGAGAGGTGTTTTGAAAGTGAATCCAGCCCACGTTTTCAGACCAGGCGTACCCGTTGAAATCCCCCGTGGCCGGATCAATGGTCACCTGGCTGTCTGCGGGATTGAAATTGATCCACCCGGCCGTTTCGCTCCAGGCGAACCCGGACAGGTTCCCGGCGTTGTCCCGGTTGACGCCCCAGTCCGATGCGCTGGTGTTGGCGTAGGTCAGGGTTCCGCCGGCGGTGCTGGAACCGAGCTTGATCCAGCCGAGGTTTTCCGACCAGGCGAAGCCTTCCAGGTGGTCCGAATAGACGGTTACGCCGCCGTCCGCAGGGCGGAAGTTTTGCCAGCCCGCGTTTTCGGACCAGGCAAATTTGTCGACAGGGTCGATGTTGCCGGTGGCGGCCAGGAGCGGCGGGGTGGGAAGGGCCCATAGCCAGAGGGCGATGATCAGGAATTTTGCGATGGGTTGCAATCTTGTTTTTTTTCGTGACTTCATAACTTTTCTCCTTGATTTGGCCGCCCGGTCGCGTAACGCCGTCGAAAGCG
>CAYPCE010000042.1:0-21731 GCA_964409085.1 uncultured Desulfobacteraceae bacterium
TCGTAATAGGAGACGAAATACTCCACCGCGTTGTCCGGGAAAAGGCCCCGGAACTCGTGGTAGAGCTGGGCCGCCAGGGTCTTGTTGGGGGCGATGACCAGGGTCGGGCGGTTCAGCGCCGCCACCACGTTGGCCATGGTGAAGGTCTTGCCCGAGCCCGTCACCCCCAGCATGACGTTGTGGCGCGCCCCCGACCGGATGGACCGCGTCAGCCCTTCGATGGCTGCGGGTTGGTCCCCGGTGGGGGTATAGTCGGTGACCAGACTGAAACCGGCCATGGTTATCCGCCGACCTTCCAGATCGTGCCGTCGGGGCGGTCCTCCAGGACGATGTTCTTTTCGGCCAGTTCGTCCCGGATGGCGTCGGCCCGGGCGAAATTTTTGGCTTTCCGGGCCTCGGCCCGCTCCCGGATGAGGGCCTCGATCTCCGCCGCGTCGATGGCTTCGGACTCCAGAACGCCGGCGCGGCGGCCGGTGAAGTAGGCCGCCGGGGTCTCGTTGAGGATCCCGAGCACCTCCCCCATGCGGCGGATGTCGTCCCGGATGGTCCGGATCCGGGGCAGGGCGTCTTCGGAACCCGTGTCCATCAACCCGTTGGCGGCCCGGACCCCTTCGAAGAGGACCCCGATGCCCAGGGCCGTGTTGAAGTCGTCGTCCATGGCCTCGCAAAACCGCCGCCAATGCTCGCCCGGTGCTTCCATCGATCCGGCGGGGGGGCCCGCCTGGGCTTCGGCCCGTTCCAGAAAGGTGTAGATCCGGTCCAGCCCGGCCCGGGCTTCGTCCATGGCCTTGTCGGTGAAATCCACGGGGCTGCGGTAGTGGTTGGAGAGGAGAAAGAACCGGATGGTCTCGGGGTGGTATTGTCGCCGCACGTCCTTGATCATCAGGAAGTTGCCGAGGGATTTGGACATCTTCTCCTGATCGATGTTGACGAAGCCGTTGTGGACCCAGTAGCGGGCGAAGGGCTTGCCGAAGGCACCCTCGGACTGGGCCACCTCGTTTTCATGGTGAGGAAAGATAAGGTCCTTGCCGCCGCCGTGGATGTCGAAGGTCTCCCCCAGATGCCGCCAGGCCATGGCCGAGCATTCGATGTGCCATCCCGGCCGCCCCGGGCCCCAGGGGCTGTCCCAGGCCGGCTCCCCCGGCTTGGCCGATTTCCAGAGGGCGAAGTCGAAAGGATTCCGTTTTTTGGCGTTGATCCCCACCCGGGCCCCGGCCTCCATGTCGTCGAGTTTGCGGCCCGACAGTTTTCCATATCCGGAGAAGGATTCCACCGAGTAATAGACGTCTCCGTCCATCCGGTAGGCCATGTCGTTTTCAACGAGTTTTTCGACAAAAGCCTTGATGTCGTCCATGTACTGGGTCACCCGGGGCTCATGGTCGGCCCGGAGCACGTAGAGGGCGTCCATGTCCTCATAGAATTCCTGGATGTATTTTTCGGAAATCTCCATGGGGTCCACCCCCAACTGGTTCCCGCGATCGATGATCTTGTCGTCTACATCCGTGAAATTCCGGATGTACATCACCTCGAAACCCCTCTGACGCAGATACCGGACGATAACGTCGAACACCACGACCGACCGCGCGTGCCCCACATGGCAGGAATCATAGACGGTGGGGCCGCAGACATAGACGCTCACCTTGCCCGGCGCCATGGGTTCGAAGGTCTCCTTGGTTCTGCTCATGGTGTTGTAAATCCGAATGGTCATGGTTCGTTATTCCCTTTATCTCCAAATTATATCCGTTGTTTTTCGATCAGCGCCGCGCACATGGCCCCGATGCCTTCGCCCCGGCCCATGGGGCCCAGGCCCTCGGTGGTGGTGGCTTTAATATTGACCCGATCCGGTTCGATTTCAAGGCCGCGGGCCACGTTGGCCCGGATGCGGTCCCGGTAGGGCGCCAGCCTGGGGGCCTGGGCAAAGACGGTGACGTCCGCATTGACGATGGCGTACCCCCGTTCCCGGACCATCGTCACCGTCCGGGACAGCAGTTTCATGCTGTCGATGCCCTCAAACCGGGGATCGGTATCGGGAAAATGGCGTCCGATGTCCCCCATACCGGCGGCCCCGAGAAGGGCGTCGCACACCGCATGGAGGAGGACGTCCGCATCCGAATGGCCCAGCAGCCCCTTCTCGAAGGGGATTTCCACGCCCCCCAGTATCAGTTTCCGGCCGGCGACCAGCCGGTGGATATCATATCCTGTTCCGATCCGCATCTGTCCGGTTTTCCGCTTTTCCTCCGTCGTCCATCGATCCCGATCGACCTTCAAATTCCATATTTTTTTAAGATATGGGGCCATATATGTCAATCCGTCCCTTGCGGAGAAAAATTTTGGCGGGGATATTGAAAAAAAAATCCATTCATGGCATTTAGGACAGGTTGCTGAAAGAACCGGGATACCGTTTGAATCGACAATGAATGCGGGTGAGAGATGAAGCGAATGAGGATCTGTTCGATGGGCTGGAAAGCGCTGACGGTGCTTGCCGTGATATTGACAATGGCCGGAGCGGCCCGGGCCGCGGAAATTTCCATCCCGGCCCTTAAGGCGACGCCGGGGAACACGGTGACCATTCCGGTGATGCTGGACCACGTGGACAACCTGGCCGGCGTCAAGCTGGTGATGACCTACGACCCGAAGTTGCTCACGTTTTCCCGGGCGGACAAGACGACGTTCACCAATTCCATGATGCACATCGTGAATGACAAAAAGCCCGGAATCCTCATTGCGGTCATGGCCGCCGCCCGGGGCATCAAGGGGGATGATTTTCCGATCCTGACCCTGGAATTCCAAATCAACGCCACCGTTGAGGCCCCGGCCGAAGCCGTCCTCACGATCCGCGAAGCCCAATTGATGAGCGACGAACTGAAGGATCTCCCCTACACGGTCAACACCCCGCCCTTGAAGATCCATTCCGCCACGCCGCCGGAAATTCCGGAAGAACCCGACAAGCCGTCAGGGACGAAACAGGGTTCGCCCCCCAACAAAGCAGAAAACCCGGCGGATGGGGCGGCGAAAGGGGAGGGGGCGCCAACCTGCCCCTTTGAGTAACCCCGGCTCTTATTCCCCCAGACGGGGGCTCCGGTCCACCATCTCCTTCAATTCCTGCCAGTCGAAGTGGAGATACCGCCGGGTGGTGTTCAGGTTTTCGTGACCCAACAGGTACTGGATGATGATCAGGTTTTCGCCCGACCGCGCCTTGAGGCTCGCGCCGGAGTGGCGCAGGAGGTGGGGGCCCTGCTTGCGTTTGGCGATGCCCGCTCTCTTCAACGCCGAACAGGTGATGTCGTGGACCTGCCGGCGCGTCAGCTGCGTTCCATGGCTCGACAAAAAGACCCAGTCCTGACGGCTGCCCTTGTAAGTGGGCCGGATCGCCAGCCAGTCATGATATTTTTGTATAAGATCCTCATTTAATGGGATTTTTTCTTCCTTCCCCCGTTTCCGGGTCACCCAGATCTCTTTTTCTTCGGGCCGGATATCGGTCAGTTTCAGGTTGACGACCTCCGACACCCGGAGGCAGATGTCGGTGAACAGACTGAACAGGAGCAGATTCCGGGCGACGGTTTTCCGGTTCTTTTTGTTCCTTTCGGAGACCACCAGCCGGTCTAATTCGTCGAGGGTGAGGTAATCGGTTTTGGGAAGATAGAATTTCGGCTTCTCCAGGTCGCCGGCCACGTTTTCCGCCACCAGACCTTCATCCAGCAAAAACTGCATAAAGCTGTTGAGTCCGTACATGAGCGTCGTCTTCGAGCTTTTTTTCACCTTCTGGATTTTCAAATACCCCAGGATCGTCCGCTTGTCGATCTCATCCGGATGGCGGATATTCCGGAGTTCGCAGTAATCCGCGAACCGCGTCAGCTCATAACGCCGGTTATAGACCGTGGCGTCGCTCAGTTGCCCCAGGGCCTGTTTTTCGGCCAGATGGGCCTCGACCGCTTCGTGTAGGGTCATGCTGGCTTTTGCCGACACAGTGCCTCCCATTGCCATCTGTCCCTGACATAAAACCCCCCAATATAATCATATTGGGGGGTTTTATAAGCCCCCGCCTCCCCGCGGTCGGTCCTACAGCTGGATGCTTTTGACCTGATTCCTGCCCGCTCTTTTGGCATCGAAGAGGACGTTGTCGCTCCCGTTGATCAACACACTGACCTCGCCATCCCGAAACGGGAGAATACTGGCGACGCCCAGACTGATGGTCACCCAGTCGGATATGGGGGACGATTCATGGACAATCTGCAGGGCTTCCACCCGGTCCCTCATGGTTTCCGCCATATGTAGCCCGCCCGCCAGATCGGTTTTGGGGAGGATGGCCGAGAATTCTTCCCCGCCGAACCGGGCGACAAAATCGGCCGGCCGGTGGAGGCATCCCCACAGAACGGCGGCCACGCGTTTCAGGCAATCATCCCCGGCCAGGTGGTTGTACGTATTGTTGTAGGCCCCGAAATAATCGATATCGATCATGATCAGGGACAACGGGCTCCCCTCCCGAATCCCGTTCCGCCATTCCGCCCGGATAAACTCATCAAACCGTCGCCGGTTGGGGATTCCGGTCAATCCGTCGAGGGACGACAGGTTTTCCAGGGTATCCCGGTGGCGTTTGAGTTCCAGGTGGGTCCGGACCCGGGCCTTGACAATGGCTTCGCTGAAAGGTTTCGTGATGTAATCCACGGCCCCGAGTTCCAGGCCGGTGGTCTCGTCTTTCTCTTCATCCATGGCGGTGATAAAGATCACCGGGATGTTGCGGGTCCGGTCGGCCGCTTTGAGCCGACGGCACACTTCGTATCCATCCATTCCCGGCATCATAATGTCCAGGAGGACAAGATCGACAGGATCACCCGAGAGGGCGAGGTCCAGCGCTTCTTCCCCGGTCATCGCAAAACTGACCTTGCACATGGGTTTCAGCGCCTGGGCCAGGACCCGGATGTTCTCCCGGGCATCGTCCACGATCAATACCCGCTGCTTGCGGCTCTCATTCGCCATGCCGGTCATCCTCCCACGGCAGAGACAACGCACCGGCCGCCGCCGCCAGCGCTTTCCTGGCCCCATAAAAATCGAGGCGGTCGATACTGTCCGCGACCCGACCCAACGCCTTCCCTCCTTCCGACGATGTCCCCAGGGATGCCCGCAACTCCTCCAGGACCTCTTCAGCCTCCAGATCATTGGCCGTCAACAGCCGATCCAGCATCACCATCCGCCCGTGCAGGTTGTCCGGGGATGCTTTCTCCGGTGTGCCCTCACCACCGTCACCGGCCCGCTCCGCTTCGGCCCCATCCGGTCCGGGGGGACCGTCCGTCATCTCTTCCAATTCCGCGATCTCTACCATCACCTGTTGTACCGCCGCTCCAAAAGCGGCCAGACGCTCCGGACCGGCGGCGCCGGTGTTCCGAAGCTCTTTTTCCAGCCGCGCGGCGGCGCCGGCCAGGCGCTCCGCGGAGATGTTGGCGGCCACGCCTTTGACCGTATGCACCTGGTGGACCGCCCCGTCCACATCGCCGCGGCGGAGCGCCTCCTGCACGGATGAGCCGACGGTTGCGTAGTCCCTGGCGAAGGAAGACAGAAGGTTGAGGAAAAGGGATCGCTTGCCGCTGACCCGCCGGATGCCGGCCCCCACATCGATCCCCTCCAGCACCGGCCATCCGGCAGGGAGGGTTTCCACCTGTGACGGGGGAACCGTCTCCGCACCGGCCGCCGGGGCCCCGCCCTCCCCTGTACCGGAAGCCCCGGAGATCCACTGGGACAATGCGGCCAGGAGATCTTCCGTGCGGATGGGTTTGGTCACATAATCGTTCATGCCGGCGGCCAGACATTTTTCCCGGTCCCCCTTGAGCGCATGGGCGGTCATGGCGATGATCGGCAGGTCATGGCGGGACAGGTCGTGACGGATGGTGCGGGTGGCCTGATACCCGTCCATCTCCGGCATCTGGATATCCATCAACACCGCATCGTAATCGCGCTCCTGGACGGCCGCCACCGCATCCCGGCCGTTTTCAGCCGTCTCCACCGTCAACCCGACACCCGTCAGGATTTCCGTCGCCACCTGCCGGTTGATGAGATTGTCTTCGACCAGCAAGACCGTGGCCCCCCGGACGGTGTCGGTTTCCATCACCGCCTCCGCCGCCGCCCCACGCTCCGGCGTCCCTCCATTCCCGCCGAAAAGGCCCATGAGGGTATCGAAGAGCACCGACAGCTTGATCGGTTTGATCAGGAACCCGTCCACCCCGAGGTGCCCCGCCTGCTGGATCACTTCTTCCCGTCCGAAGGCGGTCATCATCAACACCATGGGGGTCGGCAGATCCGGATCCCCCTGGATGCGTTTCAGCGTATCGATGCCGTCCATCTCCGGCATCATCCAGTCCAGGATCAGGAGGTCGAAACCGCCCTCCCCTGCCCTTCCCTGGAGGGTCTCGATGGCCGCCTCCCCCGACGCCACGCCTTCCGCCCGGAATCCAAAGGATCGCAGATTGTGCTGGATGATCTCCCGGGCCGCCGCATTGTCGTCCACCACGAGAATCCGTTTCCCGCTCAGGTGCCGGGGGGCTTCGGGCTTCTTTTCCTCGCCGCGCTCCGGCAGCTGGAACCGGCCCGTGAACAAAAAGGTCGCGCCGTTTCCGCCTTCGCTCAACGCCCTGATTTCGCCGTGCATCATCTCCACCAGCCGTTTGGAGATGGCCAATCCCAAACCGGTTCCGCCGTATTTCCGCGTCGTTGAGCCGTCGGCCTGGGTAAAGGGAGTGAACAGGTTCTGGATCACTTCCCGGTCGATGCCGATGCCGCTGTCCTTGACCGTGAAGCGGAGGCGTACCTGCTCGGCATCCCGTTGCACAAGGGAGACCCGAACCGTGACTTCCCCGCTGTCGGTGAACTTGATGGCGTTGTTGGTCAGGTTCGTCAACACCTGGGTCAGCCGCAAGGGGTCGCCGATGAGGGCCCGCGGGACATCGTCGTCCACCGCCATCACCAGTTCGATCCCTTTTTCGCCGGCCCGGCCGGACAGCATGTCCGCCAGGTTCTCCAGCTTGTCCTGGAGATCGAACTCGGTGTTTTCGAGTTCCATCCGGCCGGCCTCGATTTTGGAAAAATCCAGAATATCGTTGATGATTTCCAGCAGGGTGTGGCCCGAGGTGCTGATCTTTTGCAGGTAATCCCGCTGTTTCGGGGACAGGTCGGTCCGGAGGCTCAGGTCGGTCAGACCGATGATGGCATTCAGGGGCGTCCGGATCTCGTGGCTCATGTTGGCCAGAAAATCGCTCTTGGCCTGCGTCGCGGCTTCGGCGGTATCCTTGGCGATTTTGAGTTCTTCGGCCCGTTTCCGCTGAGTGATGTCCTCCAGAATCCCCTCGTAGTAGAGAATTTCCCCGTCCGGGTCCTGCACGGCATGGGCATTGAGGGAAATGTGGATGATCGCGCCGTCCTTTCGGTAAAACCGGGTTTCGAAATTGCGGACGGAACCGTCACGGGCCATGAGCCGCTTGAATTCGTCGCGTCTTTCCGGGTTGACGTAGAGCTGTTTCCGAAGATCGGTGACCCGGTCGAACAGCTCCGCTTCGGAATCATATCCGACGATGCGGATAAACGCCGGGTTGACCGCGAGAAAACGCCCCGCCGGGGTCGTCTGGAAGATGCCCTCGGTGGCGTTTTCAAAGATGGACCGGTAATTTTCCTCCGAGGCCCGCAATGCCTCTTCGGCTTTTTTCCGGGCGGTGATGTCCCGGGAGTTTTCCACGACCATCTTCGGCCGGCCGTCCGGATACCAGGCGGTCACGCTGGTGGTGCACCAGAAGGTCAGCCGTTCCCCATCCACGGAAATGGCATCGGTCTCATGCTCATGGATCTTTCCGTCCGCGAAAGTGCGCAGGGCGATGCAGTTTTCACAGGGCTCGGTCCGGCGGCGGTAGACATCGTAGCACTTCTCCCCGATCATCTCCTGTCC
This sequence comes from uncultured Desulfobacteraceae bacterium, assembly GCA_964409085.1. GTDB lineage: Bacteria > Desulfobacterota > Desulfobacteria > Desulfobacterales > JAABSP01 > JAABTD01. Next base: position 7,928 of record CAYPCE010000042.1, read on the forward strand.
GAAGAGCCGCTTGGCGATGTCGTTGGCCCACACGATGGTCAACCCCTCGTCGATCATGCTCATCCGGTCGGTGATGGAATCCATGATTCCGGCCAGTTCGGCCTGATGTTCCCGGAGGCTGCCTTCGATCTGCCGCCGTTCCCGGATTTCGTTCTGCAGTTCCTCGTTGGCCTCGGCAAGTTCCCGGGTCCGCTCCATCACCCGGTATTCGAGCTGATCATGGGCCTGCCGCAGGGCCTCTTCGGCCTGCTTTCGCTCCGTGATGTCCATGGCGATGCACAGATACCCGCTGATCGTCCCTTCCGGTTCCCGGAGGGCATTGATGGTCATGTTGACCGGAAAATGGATGCCGTCGCGCCGGACATAGGTCCATAAAGACCCCTCGGACATATCGCGCACCGCATATTCCTGGAGCAGGGCATGGGCCGGAACGCCGAGGATCTGGCCCCGGCGGGTCAGTTCGGATTCCGCATGGAAGATCTCGGGCGTTTGACGGCCGATGACCTCGTCGGCCCGGTACCCCAGCAGGTTTTCGGCTCCGGTGTTGAAAACGGAGATCACCCCGTCCCGATCGGCCGCGATGATGGAAATCTGGGCAGCGGAATTGAGCACGGCCTTCCGCTGGGCATTGGCGGATTGAAACCGGTGGAGAATCCGCTCGGTCTCTTCGAACTGCTGGACCACCAGCGAGGCGGTGATCTCGGCGGCCTCCCGGGCCACACGGATCTCCTCCCGAAGCAGCCGATTTTCCGCCAGCAGGTCCTTCAGGGCCTCGGGATCCAGGCGGCTGATGTCTCGGGGCGTTGCCTGCGAAACAGCGGTGGTCAGTGAACGGTGCATACCAGACAGGGGTCGAACGATCGGATGACGAGTTCGGCTTCCAGCGGGTCGTCCGGATCCCGGACCGGGGTGCCGATAAGGGCTTCTTCCATGGGACCCCGGACACCGCCGCGGTCCCGGGGGGAACCGTTCCAGGTCGTGGGGGTGATCACCTGATAGGATCGGATGCGGCCGTCTTCGATAACGACCCAGTGGCCCAGGGACCCCCGCGGGGCTTCCACCAGACCGACGCCTTTCCCAGTTTCCGGTTCCGGGGCGTCGGCATAGTACGCCCCTGTCCCCTGACCCAGTTCCCGGAGCCAGGCTTCCAGGGCCTGGAGGGTCCGGGCCGACCGAACGATCCGCGCCAGTTGCCGGAGGAAAACCGATGGCCCCTCCTCCCGGAGCAGGGACGTGAACAGGGGATCGCCGGCCAGGAGCATCTGGGCCAGGGGGCCGGTTTCGGCCGGCAACCCGTCGTACCGGGGGGCTTTGGCCCAAGAATACTGCCGGTTTTCGTTGCCCGTCGCATAGGGGCGGGTCATCCCCTCAAAGGGGTGGCGCGGGGCCCGATAGCCGGCGAACCAGGAGCAGTCGATGGCCTCGGTGATCAATGCCTGGTCCAGGGGGACCATCTGGTCCCGCCCCTGTCGGAAGAATCCCGGCGGGAACAGTTCACCGTCCTTCCCCAGGGACCCGACTTGGCTGTCATCGGGGATGGCCAGTCCGCCGAAACCGATAAAATGGCCGTGGCCAGCGCCCATCTTGTGGAGCCCCGCCGCTCTGGCGAACCGGATGAACAGCCCCAGGTCGCTCCTCCGATGGGCATCGGATGCCGCCAGCCATTCCTTGAAATCCGCCCGGCAGCTGACCTGGGACCACTCCGCTAGGGAACACCCGAGCACCTGCGTTTCATACCATCGCCGGTAATGGCGGACCAGATGCCGGCATTGACTGATGTCGTTGGCGCTGGGGAGGCAGACCACGCCGCCGGGCACCATGAAAGAGGAATGGGGCCACTGCCCCCCCAGGATGGCGATGATTTCCAGCAGGGAACGGCTTTCGGAAACCGCCCGGAGGACGCTTTCCCCCTTCATGGGATCATACCGGCGCCGGGCCTCTTTGTAAAGCGGGTGCGCCGAAAAGGCCGGCCGGGTGAAATCGGCCATGAACAGTTGCACGGCATGGCGGACATCGTTCTGGATCATCTCCGCCATGAGGGCGATGTTCCGGACCCGGACGGCATTTCCCGGCACCCGGACCCCACAGACCCCGTCCAACGCCCGGGCCGCGGCGGTCAAATGGGCCGTGGTACAGATGCCGCAGATCCGCGGGGTGATCACCAGCCCGTCCAGGAACCCCCTGCCCACGAGAATGTTTTCGAAACCGCGGTACATGGTGCCCGAGGTCCAGGCGTCCCGGACAACGCCCTCCTCGATGCAGAGATGGACCTTCAGGTCCCCTTCGACCCGGTTGACCGGAAAAATTCGGGTATGCGCCTTTTCTGTCGGCATCCTCTGTTAAATCCCGGTTTCGCGTTTTTTCAGCCGTTGGGGCGCGGCGGCGGCCGCCATGCCTTTGTAGGCCAGATAGTGGGCCCGACCCACCCCGTCGGGCAGGTCGATGGGGATCCCCTCGATGTTCCGGGTCTTGAAAAAGGGGTATTGCTGGGGAAAATCGGGCCGGGTGCAACCGAAACAGGGGACGCCCACCCGGGTTTTGGAGGACCGGCCATTCCAGAGGATCTTGTTGCACGGGCCCTGCACCAGCGGCCCATGGCAGCCGAGATAAAAGAACATGCACCCTTTTTCCCCGAACCGTTTTTCCTCGATCCGGTATTCATGGTATTCGTTCCGGGTGCATCCCTGGTGGACCATCATGCCGTACCATTCCAGGGGCATGGCGTACTCCCCCAGCTCTATGGGGCTGCCGGCGGCCAGGTGGGAAAGGGTCCCGGTCACGACATCGCAATGGCAGGGGCATCCCGGCAGATTGATGACCGGCATCCCGTCGATCCCCGTAAAATCCGGCCCCAGAAAACCGCCCTTTTCCCATTTGTGGTACTGGACCCCGGTGGCCTCGATTTCCCCGTCGGCCCCGATGCCGCCGAAACTGGCGCAGGTGCCGACAGCCACGACCGTCCGGGCCTTCCCGGCCAGCGCCGCCACCAGATCCTTTTTGGGCCGTCCGTAGGCCTCGTCATACATGCCGGTCCCGCCGGGGCCCCGGATGACCGACCCCTCGATGCAGAGGACATCCAGGGGCCGCCGGTCCGATGTCAGGTCCGCCAGCAACCGCTCCTGTTCCGCCAGTGACTGGGCGGAAATGGACGGATGCCACAGCAGGTCGATATCGAGCATGTCAAACAGCTCGGGCAGATGGGGTGTCCGCGCGTTGAAGAGCGACCATGTGTCGCCGCCGCAGCCGCCGCATTGGAGCCAGTAAAGGGATACGGTCATGGTGTCAATGGGCCTCCGTCCAGTTGTCGCCGACGCCCACGTTCACTTTCAGCGGCACCCGGAGATCCCAGACCCCTTCCATGATGCCCCTGACCCGGGTTTGCAGGCTGTCCAGTTCCTCCGGCGGGGCCTCGAAGATCAGTTCGTCGTGGACGGTCAGGAGCATGGCCGCTTGATGCCCCTCCTGGGCGATGGTGTCCTCGACCCGGATCATGGCCAGCTTCAGGAGATCGGCGGCGGTGCCCTGGATCGGGGTGTTGAGGGCGATCCGTTCGGCGAACTGGCGGACATTGCGGTTGGCGTTGTCGATTTCGGGCAGCAGCCGGATCCGGCCCAGCAGGGTGCTCGTCCGCCGGGTTTTCCGGGCATCCGCGACGGCGCGGTCCATGAAGGCTTTGACCCCTTGATACCGGTGGAAATAATGGTCGATATAGGTCCCGGCCATCTTCCGGCTGATGCCCAGGTCCCGGGACAGGCCGTAGGCGCTCATGCCGTAGATGATGCCGAAATTGATGGCCTTGGCCTGGCGCCGCAGCTCCGGTGAGACCGCTTCGGGGGCCACGCCGAAGACCTCGGCGGCGGTCCGGGCGTGGATATCCTCTTCCCTGGCGAAGGATTCGGTGAGGATCGGGTCTTCGGAATAATGGGCCAGAATCCGGAGTTCGATCTGGGAGTAATCGGCCGCCATCAGCCGCCACCCCTTCCGCGGAATAAAGGCGCTGCGGATCCGGCGGCCCTCCTCGTCCCGGACCGGGATGTTCTGGAGATTGGGGTCGGAGGAACTCAGCCGGCCGGTGGCCGTAACGGTCTGGTTGAAGGAGGTATGGATCCGGCCCGTCTTTCGGTCGCATATCTCCAGCAGGGCGTCGGCGTAGGTCGATTTGAGCTTGGCGAGGGTCCGGTGGCGAAGGACCAGGGCCGGTAGCTCGTGCTGGGCCGCCAGCAGGGTGAGGACCTCCACATCCGTGGAATAGCCGGTTTTTTTCTTGGTCTTTTTCTGCACCGGGAGCCCCAACCGCTCGAAGAGGATCACGCCCAGCTGCTGGGACGATTTGATGTTGAACCGCTCCCCCGCCTTTTCGTAGATGGTTTCTTCGAGCCGTTTCAATTCGTCCTCGAAGGATCGCGACAGGGCCCTGAGTCGTTCCCGGTCCACGCAGATGCCCCGCCGCTCCATCTTCATGAGCACGGGGACGAGGGGCATCTCCACCGTCTCCATGAGCCGGTCCACCCCGATCTCCTTCAGCCGTTCCCTGAGGATTTCATAGGCCCGGAAGGTGACGTCGGCGTCTTCACAGGCGTAATCCGTCGCTTTCCCGATCTCCACACCGCTGAAACACCCTCCCTTTTTGCCACCGCCCGTTACCTCCGCGTAGGTGGTGGTCTTGTGATTCAGGAAATCAAGGGCGATCTGATCCAGGTTGTGGTTCCGCTTGGAGGGATTGACCAGATAGGACGCCACCATGGTGTCGAAATCGACGCCGGCCAGATCGACCCCGCAGCGGGACAGGACGACCCAGTCGTATTTGATGTTCTGTCCCACCTTTTTGAGATCCGGATCTTCGAGGATCGGCTTGAGGGTTTCCAGCACCCTTTCGCAGGGAAGCTGCTCGGGGACGCCCATATAGTGGTGGCCGCAGGGGATGTACAGGGCCTTGTGGGGTTCGCAGGAAAAGGAGAGCCCCACCAAATCAGCCTCCATGGGGTTTTCCGACGTGGTTTCGGTATCCACGGCGAACCGCCCGGCGGCGCGCAGCGTGGAAACGAGGTCGTCCAGGTCCGCCATGGTGAACACCGTCCGGTAGTCCCTCTCGACCGGCGGCAGGGCCTCGTCGGGGAATTCCCGCTGGAGCTGACTGAACTCCAGGGTCTTGAACAGCCCGAAGAGCTTTTCCTTGTCCGGCGCCGTACACCGGAAGGTATCGACCCGGCTCTCTTCAGGCGGCAGGTCCACACGGGTCTCGATGGTGGCCAGCCGGCGGCTCAGGAAGGCCCTGTCCCGATGGGCGACCAGGTTCTCTTTCTGCTTCTTTTTCGTGATGGCCTCGATGTTTTCGTAGATCCCCTCCATGGAGCCGAATTGCCGGATCAGCGCCACGGCCGTCTTCTGGCCGATGCCGGGCACGCCCGGGATGTTGTCCGATGCATCGCCCGCGAGCCCCAGCACGTCGGCCATCCGTTCCGGCGCGATGCCGAAGGATTCCCGTACCGTCTCGATATCCGTGATCTTGTCCTTCATGGGGTCCCAGAGAATGGCGTCCTCCCGCACCAGCTGGACGAAATCCTTGTCCCCCGTCACCATGACCACGGCGAATCCTTCGGACAACGCCCGTTCGGACAAGGTCCCGATCAGATCGTCCGCTTCGAATCCGGTTTTCTGGATCAGCGGGATCCGAAATCCCTCCACGACCCGGTGGATGAAGGGGATCTGCTCTGCCATGTCCTTGGGCATGGGGGGGCGGTTGGCCTTGTAGTCTTCATAGATCTCGTGGCGGAAGGTGGGGCCTTTGGCGTCGAAGAAGACGGCGGCGTATTCGGGGGTTTTTTCCGCCATGAGTTTGATGAGCATCCGGGTGAAGCCGAAGACCGCGTTGGTGGGCAGCCCCTTGGAATTGGTCAGGCCGCGGATGGCATGGTAGGCCCGGTGGATGTAGGCGGTTCCGTCAATGAGATAGACCCTCGGTCGGGTCGATTGGCCTTCTGTCATTTTCTTTCTGTCCGCATATGGAAGAATCGTTCAGGGCGGCGGCGTTGACAAATCCGCCACAAACCGGTATCAACCGATCTCCGGACCGGCAGTTCCCGCGAGAGACTATCATCCTTCATCCAAAACCACAAGCAGGAGCCGGCGCCCCCCATGAGCCGCGTCAGAAGCCGCCGAAAAAAAGAGATCGTCTGCCACTGCTGCAACGCTGTCCTGCCGTTTTGCTGGCGCTGCCGCTGCGGGTTCGCCATCTGCCAGGAATGCATGCTGGAGAATTTCTGGGGGATGTCCTGCAACGGCATCACCTGGAAATGCCCCGACTGCGGGCAGTGGAACGGGTTCGGGAACCAGTAGGGGCGAAACATCCTCCGCCCCGGCTTCCTGCCCGCCTAACACAATCCGGCCCGATGCCGGCGTTGACGGCGCCGGGCGAAAACCGTTTGGCCCCTATTTGACCCGCCATTCGCCTCCGGGGCCCTGGATCTTCTCTCCGGGCAGGGCATTTTCCGCATTGAGCCGGCCGAAGATCCGCCGCACCTCGGGCAACTGGTCTTCCGTCAGGTTCTCGTTGGTCTCGATCACCCGCCGCATCACCACCTCCCGGGCCTCGTTGGACTGGGACACCACCGACTCGAACTCCTCTCCGCTGTACCGCTGGGCGAATTCCGCCAGGTCCGGGGGCGGCATCTCCGTTTCCATCCCGAAGGGGGTCAAGAGTCCCTCGTTGTTCTCCCCGACCCATCCCAGACGTTTGAAAGCCTGGAGGTCGTCGGCGTGGAAGGCCAGCACCTGCATGGCGGTGATGGCATCCCGGTGTTCCTGGCTGTGGCGCGGCGCCTCCCGGATCTCGCCCCGGGCGTCCACTCCCCGGACCGAGGCCACCAGCAGCATCTCCCGGTCCAGGGCGTTGTAGGTGCCCAGCACCTGATTTTCCAGGGTCGTCCGCTCGCTCACCACGTCCACCTTGACATCCGCCAGGGTGCAGCCGCACAGGGCCGTCAATACCAGCGCGATCCACCTTCTCATAATCGTCTCCTTATCCGTCTTCATGCCGCCGCCGTTCCCCGGCCCATTATTTGAAACGGACCGCCCCGTTTCCATCCACGGCCAGGGTTTCAGCGGAGAGCGTCTCCAGCAGATCGATCACCGGCCCCATGCCGGCGAGAACGGATTCATAGCGGCCCAATCCTCCGATGTTTTCGATGTTGAGCCGGTCGATGGGGGGAATGGCGATCCGGGCCCCGCCTACCGACACCTCGCCGGTCAGGGACAGGGCCCCGTTTTGAATGTGGACCTTGACCCAGCGCGGGGTTCCCCGCCGCAGGAGCCGCCGCTGGGCCACGATGGACTCATTGGACTCGTACGGGTCCAGGGCGTAGAGAAACCGTTCCAGGGCCCGGGACCCGATGGGGCTGAGGGTCACGGTCAACCGGAGGCCGGACATAAAGGCGGCCATCCGGGGGGTCAGCGGCAGCCGCAGCGCCAGTTCGCCGCCGATCTCGGCATCGCGCCGGGAGACCCCGAACGCACCGCCGGGCAGCATCCGGCGGCTGTCGATGCCGGTGAAGGCGATGCCCGTCCGGAGGTAAAATCCGCCCGGATCCTTGGCCAGTCCCAGAGCACCCATCACCGTGCCCCCCAGGAGATCGGCCTGGAAAAATTCGCTCCCCGGCAGCCCGCCCTTCAGCCCGATGTCCGCCACCCCGTTTTCAATGGCCAGTGGCGGCTGGCCGGGCGTCGCCCCCACCAGGGCGCGGTCGAAAGAGAGGGGATGCTCGGCGGTGTACCGCCGCCGCAGCCGGTCCATGAACCGGCCCGCGCCGCCGCCGGCCGGTGCGGGGCCGCCCCCCGGATCGGCACCCATTACCGCCGCCGACAGCGGCAGGCTGTCCGGTGTTTTGGGGACCTGTTTTGCATCGAATCCCAGCCGATACGCTTTTTCCAGCTCCAGACGGGTTCGCAACCCTGCCACCGAAGCGCTGTCCTCCATATCGAGGGACAGGCCGTCGCTCCGGAGGGACATCCCCGCGGAGACCCGTTTTCCGGTCTCCAGCACCGCCCGGACTCCCGCCGTCAGTTCACCTCCCACATCCAGGTCCGGGAGCAGGCCATCGCCCTTCAGCCCCGGACCGAGCCGAACCTTTGCATCCATCGTGCCGCCGAGCATCTTGAGCCAACGGGCCGGCGGCCCGTCCAGCCCCGTGTTGAGCACCCGGTTGAGGCCGCCGAGGGCGATGGTCAACTCCTGGTCCAGGGGAAGAGACCGGATCCGGAGCCCCTGCCGGACCTGAAGTGATTCCACCCCGTCATGCTGGATGGACAGGGCCAGTTGAGCGGGCAGTTTCCGCGCGACCCCCTCCATAGCGGAGGAGACCCCCCGTACGCCCTCAACCGTCATGGCCGTCGTCAACACGCCTTTTCCCGAAGCCGTGGACAGCGTATAGGAAAGGGGCTCCGCTGTTTGCAGGGGCCCGACCGTCAGTCGCTTGCCGCCGGCGGGCGCCATGGCCACGGTCACCCCGTCCAGATCCGCGGATACCGTTAGATGCCGGAGAAACGCCAGCCGTTTCCGGAGATCGAAGCCGGACAGATCCGACAGCGCCGTGATCTCGGCCGGTTCGGGAACCCGTCCGTCCAGGGCGGCCCGGATCTGGGTCCGCCCGCCGACGGTTTGTCGCCCCATGAGTCTGGGCAGGGCCTTTTGAAGACGGGTCAAATCCAGGGCCAGGTTCGCCGCTGCATCCATTCGCTCGTAGGGCTTCCCGTCGGCATTCAGGCGAAGAGAAGCGATGTCCCCGAGATCCAGACGGCAATCGAGACCGTCCAGGGAGACCGAGGCGGCATCGTTTCCCCGGATCCGAATCCCGCCCCCAACCCCGAACGACAGACGGCTCCTGAGCCCGGGGTCCCGCAGCCGGAGATCGGCGACCGTCAGATCGGCCTTGTCCAGCCGGAGACCCACGGCCCCGCCGGCGTCGGGTTCGGCCGTCGCCGCCAGCGAAAGGGCGGTTTGCCCCAGGGACCCGGCGCCGGGAAGCTCGCACCGCCCCGCCGTCACATCGGCGGCGATCCGGAAGCGGCCGGCGATCCCCAGGAGATTCTTTTCGGAAGGCCGCACGGTCTCGCCGTCCACGGCGATTGTCGTCACCTCCAGTCCGGAAACCGCGACCCCGCCCTTGCCCTGTCGAAAGGCCTCGGCCCCGAGCCGGGCGGAAAAGGAGAGGGTCCCGGGAAATCCATCCGTCAGAAGGATCCGGAGGGTCGGGACGACGACAGCGCCGCCCTCCAGGGTCATTCCGGCATCTGCCGGACCCATGGTGAACCGGGGAACCGTCAGGTCCAGATCCCTGGCGACGATGGCCAGGGGCCCCGCCCCCGGGGTACCATCGAGATCCAGGGCGGTCAGCTTCAGCCGGGGCGGTTCCGAGGCATTATCCCCGATATCCATTTCCAGGCCGGCCGGCAAAAAAGGGGCGCCCAGCCCCAGGACCTCGCGGAGATCCAGCGAGAGCGGCCCGATGCTGAAATCCAGGGTCGGATCGCCGTCGAATGCGTTTTCGATGTCGCCCTTCCAGGCGATGTCCGTTCCGTCGAGCAGCCGGAACGCGCCTTTTTCCACATGGACATCGCCGCCCGCCATGTCGATCGTTCCGCGATGCTGGAAAGAAAAACTGAACGGGCCGAGTGCTTTGCCGTCCGGCGGCAGCCCATCGAACGCGAGTTCCCGGCCCGTCAGGGAAACATCCAGGGCCAGTCGCGAGGGGTCGGTCGGTGAAGCGGCGACGGGTTTCCGGGTGCTCCGGGAGGCGTCCAGGGTGAGCGAGAGGTCGCCTTCGGGCCGGAAACCGGACAGGGATCCGGGCAGCAAAGGGCGGGCCACGCTGAAAAGGATCGGTAGATCCACGGACACCCGGCCCTTTACCCCCGTCCGGTCGGCGGCCATGTCGCCGGAGACGTTCAGGCGCGCCCCCGGGAAGTTGCCCCATGCTTCCGCCTGCATCCGATTGGGGGTCAATTTCCGCTCCGCCCCGAAGAGGTCCGTCACCCGGACATTCACCGAGAGGGGATCCAGCTCCCGGCCGTCCAGGGCCAGGTCGGACCGAACCCTCAGGGTCACGGGCCGGCCGACGATGGAGGGGATGTCGAGACGGATCTCCCCGTGGGTCAGGGCCAGCCGGGTGGGCAGGGACCGGTCCTCGGCGAGGAGCGCCATTTCCCGGAGATGGACCCGGGCCTGGACATCCATGGGCAGGGTCACCGCCGCTTGGGAAGGGGGTTCCGTCTCCTCTTCCTCCGCGGCAGGGGGGGCGCCCGGCCCCAAATCGGCCAGGAGTTTCCCGAGATTGGTGGTCCCGTCTGTTTTCCGGACGAGGTGCACCGACAGGCCGTCCACCACGAAATCGAACACCAGGCGGTCCTCGAACAGGGACCGGATGTTCGTACGGATCCGGATCTTCCGGATGGCGGCCATGGGCGTGTCGGAAAACTCGGGGTCATCGGCCACCTCCACGCCTTCGATGAGGATGCCGCCGGCCCAGGTCCAGAGCACCGTCTCGATCCGGACATCCCGTTGGACGGCCTGGCTCATCCGTACCTCCGCCAGTCCCTTGAGCCACGGCGTGGAGAGCAAGGTGGGCAGCAGGGCCACGGTACAGGCCACCACTAGCAGGAACAGGACCAGGACACCGGCCGTGGCGACCAGCAGCCGGAGGCTCCACCGGAGGACTTTACGCCGTTTCGGTTCCGTCAAACCGTCGATCCTTCCAGAAACTTCGCCACGCGGTTCGTTATGGCGGCCGTCTCCGTCGGCAAATGCCACGTCATGTCGGGATCGGCCCGGAACCAGGTGAGCTGCCGTTTGGCGTACCGCCGGGTGTCGCGCTTCAGGGTGCGGACGGCTTCCTCCCAGGTCAAATCGCCCGCCAGATAGGCGGTCATGTGACGGTAGCCGATGGATTGCATCGATTTGAGGTCAGGGCCGTATCCCATTGCCAGCAGCTTTTTCACCTCCCCCAGAAACCCTTTTGCGATCATTATATCAACTCGGTGGTTGATCCGGTTGTAGAGTGCGTTCCGGGGAAGCGTCAATCCGATGTTAAGAACGTCAAAACGGGTTTTTCCAAACCGATGGCCCTGGTGATGCGCCGAAATCGGTCTGCCCGTGGTTTCGCAAACTTCCAGCGCCCGGATGATCCGGAAGGCATCGTTGGGATGGAGCCGTCGGGCCGTTTCCGGATCCTGCCGGCGGAGTCGTTCGTGCAGTTGGGTCGATCCAAGGCTTTCCACCTCCTTTTTCAGCCGCTCCCGGACCGCCGGGTCGGTTGGCCGGGCCGGAAAAATGCCGTGGACCAGCGCCTTGACATAGAGCCCGGTACCGCCCACGACCAGCGGAAGAATTCCCTTTTCGTGGAGCCGCGTCACGATCCGGCCCGCCGTCTCCGTATACCGGGCCGCGTCAAAGGGTTCGTCCGGGTCCAGGATGTCGATCAGATGATGCCGGACCCGGCCCTGTTCCGCCGGGGTCGGTTTGGCCGTGCCGATGTCCATGTACCGGTAGATCTGCATGGAATCGGCCCCCACGATCTCGCCGCCGAACCCCTCGGCGACCGTGATGGCCGCGGCCGTCTTGCCCACGCCCGTGGGGCCGCCGATCACCACGATTCTGGGCCTGCCGTTTCTGTATATCCCATCCCCGGCGGTCATATCAAGAAGGGAATACCGCCCTTACCCGGTCCCTGCGGCCCGCAGCAGGCCCACCGCGTCGGAGAGATCGATCCGGCCGTCCTTGTCGATGTCCAGGACCGGAAACCGCCGGTCGAAGGGGAATCCGGCCAGGAGTTCAAGGGCGGTCAGCGCATCCTCCAGGCGGAACCGGAGGCCGCCCGGATCGATGCCGACGATCACCGGATCATGGTCCGAGGACCGGAAGGGATCCGGTGCATAGAGGCCCGTGCCGTCAGCCGCCCGCTTTTCCACGGTATAATCGAGGAGGGCGGGTTCGTCGGCGTTGATGTGCCACGCCGCGACGTCGTGGACCTGGGACGCCATGGCCGGCGAGGCCAGGGCATGATCCAGGGCCCCGGCCGCGCCGTCGAAAAGATAGGTATAGGCGGACGGTCCGATGCGGGTCTGCATAAGATCGATATACCCCGCCATCCGGAGGGCGACAAGCGGGTCTTCCCGGGCATAGGCGTTCAGGTCGCCGATGACCAGGACATCCGGATCATCGCCGCCCCAGGGGGCGGTCTCCAGCCAGGCGATCAGTTCTCCGGCGGCCCGGGTCCGTTCACGATTGCAGTATCCCTGCTCGCCCGCCGGTTCCGGGTCGTCTTCACAGGGCGTGGACCGGGACCGGAAATGATTGACCACCACGGTGAAGGTCTCGCCGGTGGCCCTTTCCCGGAAGGATTGGGCCAGCGGCGGCCGGCTGGTCCCGGCGAAGGCCCCGGTGGTCAAGGCTGCCGCCGGCCCTTCCGGTGCCAGGGTTTCCCTCCGGTAAAGGAGGGCGTTGGCGATGGCGTCGTTTCCCAGGCGGTCGCCGTCCGGGCGGATATAATCGTAGGAGACCCCTTCCGCCGAAGCGCCGTTCAACCCCGCCGTCAGACCGGCAATGGCGCTCTCCGGTCCGTAGCCGTCGTTTTCCACCTCCATCAGGCCGACAACATCGGCGGCCATGCCGGCGAGGGCGGCGACGATCTTGGCATGTTGCCGCTGGAAGGCCTCCGGCGAGGCCGCGCCCCGGGGGGTTGGGAAAGTCGGCCCGTTGAAATAATTGCGAAGATTGAATCCCGCCAGCCGGAGTCGTCCGGTTACCATCGGGTGGTGGGTGCGGGGATTGGCCGTCGGGTCGAAAACGGCCGGCCGGGTAGGGTGGAACCGGTACGCACCGAAGCTGAAACCGATGACCCCGCTCAACCCGGTGACCGTGTAGCCGGTGCGCAGGGGGGTGTCGGCGGTCATCCCCGGGGTCGGATAGGGAATCGGGACCGGGTCCACGGCGGTGCTGCCGTCGTCGAGGATGAGACGGTTTCGGGTGTTCGCTTCCGCGATGGCCCGGGCTTCTTCTCCAGGCTCCGCTGCGGCCGTCGGCTGCATGGGGCGGCCATTGGACAGGACAACCGACCCATAGGCCACAAGGGACCCGATATCCGATACGGTCAGCGTCTGGGGCAATACGACGCGCATCCCTTCAAACTGTTCCAAGGGGAGATCGGGCGGCAGCTTCAGTCTTATCTCCGTCGGCGGGGGCAGATCCGCGCCCTGGTGTTGAATCTGGAGGTCCCGGACGTTCGTGATCTCGGTCAACCCATGGTATTCCGTCACGTCACCGGTCAGTTCGACCCGGTCGCCGACCCGGACATCGGTCCGGTCGTGGTAGACGAAGATCCCTTCCGAAGTCGTTGACTTGCCATCGGGGGATTCTTCCTGGAGGAAAAAGCCCCCCAGTTCGTCCGCGCCCTGGAAATCGCCTACCACAACGCCGCGGACCGTGAGGGTTTGTCCGGTGAGGGGGCTGGATTCTCCCTCCCCCTGCACATCATGGATGGAAACGGTCCCGGCGCGAACAAAGACCTGGGGGAAAAAAATAATCGCAGCAAAAGCAACCGATATAACGGGATTTATTGCGTGGAGTCGATTTTTTTTTATTTTTTTTTGCAGCGCTAACAATTCTCTAACAATCGCCCCCTATATTCCCTTCCAACAAGGCGTCGGCAGGTTGCCGAACGCCACTGTACCGTGGACGTAAGTTATCATGTTAACAAAAAAAGGAGGAAAAAAGAAGCATGAAACATCTCAGGAAGGCACTGGTTATCTGTCTGGC
>CAYPCE010000043.1:0-21657 GCA_964409085.1 uncultured Desulfobacteraceae bacterium
GTCAATTTTTCCCTCCATTATCAGATGCTCCGGGGTAAACCTCTGGCTTTCTGGCGGGACGCCGAATGCCGGTTTTTCGTGGGGCTTGTGATCGTCCTGACCGCCACGGTGACAGTGGAAACCTGGTGGCATGCCGTGTACACGACGGTTGGCGAAGCCCTCCGGTACGCGTCATTTCAGGTAGTCTCCATCGTCACCACCACGGGGTACGCTACCGCGGATTACGAATCCTGGCCGGCCATGTCCCAGGTCATTCTCCTCATTTGCATGTTCGTGGGGGCATCGGCCGGCTCCACAGGCGGGGGCATGAAATGCCTCCGGGTCATGCTATGCCTCAAATTCTGCTACAAGGAGCTTTTCCACCTCATCCATCCCCATGGGGTCATGCGCCTGAAGATCGCCGGCAAAGCGATTCCCGAGGACGTGATGCGAAGCGTGCTCGGGTTTTTGTGCCTCTACATCCTTCTCTTCGCGATCTGCGCGGTGGTGTTGGCGGGCATGGGGGTCGATTTCGTAACGGCCTTCGGGGCCGTCGCCGCCACCATCGGGAATATCGGGCCGGGATTCGGCACGGTGGGACCGGTGGAGAATTTCGCGATGATCCCGGAGGCGGGCAAATGGCTCCTGATCTGGTGCATGCTGCTGGGGCGTCTGGAAATCTATACCGTCATCGTCCTGGTGGTCCCGGAATTCTGGCGTCGCTGACGGTTCCGGCCCCCCGCCGTTCCCCTCACCGGCCTGCCGGCGTTTTCCCCCTTCGTTGATCCGCCATTCCCACGCTGCTTGCGCCCAAACCGGTTTTGGGCGCGATGATCTAACCGATTCGAATTTCAGGGCGGATGGTTCCCGTAGGCGACATTCCTCCCGCCCTCGGGGCGCCCTGGGACGCCGTCCATACCGAAAAAACACCACCGACGGGTAGGAAATCCTCATCCCCTGAATACCGTTATCATCCCATTGATTTCTTGTCACTTTTTGTGAAATATGGAATCCAGGACAGAGGAATCATCGCTTTCATACCCAACTTTCAGATCCCGTGGGCTGCGGGAGAGGGGGGCGAAATGAAAGAAGCCCGGTATACGCTGAAGGAACTCAGTCAGGAATTTGATATGAGTTTGAGGGAGTTGAGAAAGCACATCAAACAGGGGACCTTGAATGCGTCCAAGGAGGGCCGGTGCTATTGGGTCACGGCGTCCGACCTGGAGCGGTTCATCACTTTTACCACCAAGCCGGTAACCCGGAATTATCTCTGCCGGTACTACGACGCCTGCCTCAACAGGGCTGCGCTGGAAAACAAGGTGTTCGGATGCGATGAGTGTATCCGATTCCGGCCGGCCGAAAAGCAGGTGATCTCCACTTGGGATCTGGGCGGGATGATCTCCCTGTGGGAGTCGGTCTTCGGCCAGAGACTCTCCATTTAATACGGATATGGTCCGGCCCAGGGACGCCGGAAGATGTAATCCCCCTAAAATAATGCTGGCATTTTTCCCCTCTTCTATATAGGATAGCCCCACAGCGCGCTATGCTACCGCGAGTCCCGCGCTGCTACCGGATTGTCTTGGCACAAAGAGCGAAGCAGGTGGGCGATGAACCGGGTTTATTTCATCCTGGGCGCGGTGCTCGGTGGACTGGCTGTTGTCGCCGGGGCTTACGGCGCTCATCAACTGGGGCGATACCCGCAGGGCGATGCCGCGGCCATTTTCGACACCGGCGTGCGATACCATGCCATTCACGCGTTGGCCCTCCTTGCCGTGTCCGGGGCCGTTGACCGGTGGCCCGGAGCTGCCGTTCAACTCTCGGGCGTTTGTTTCATTGCCGGCGTGGTGTTGTTTTCCGGAAGCCTCTATGTTCATGCGCTCGCCGGGGCGGAATGGATCACGACGTTCACCCCTTTTGGCGGCGCCCTCCTGATCGGTGGATGGCTTCTGCTGGCGATCGCCCCCTTCCGCACCCGCCACCTCAATTCCCTTCAACGCAAGCCGAAACCCAACCGAAAGATCCCGTGATTTGGCGAGGGCAACCCAATATTATGCTTGCAAGTGGTTCTATATCACAGTAATTTAGAAAAAGGCCCTCTTTCAGCGCGAATAACGGTCCCGAAAACGCTTCCTGATAATGGCGTCTTCGGTTGAAAATCGGAGATAATTATAATATTATCCTTTATCCTGTGATTCGATGATGTTAAAAGGGATCTGGATGTGAACCCAAAACGCAACTGTCTGCAGGAGGTGTCAGGATGGCAAGGAAATGTTTAACGGCGTTTTTTGTTCTAGTGCTCGGCGCGCTACTCATGGGTTGCGGCGCGAAGAAACAACAGCAGACCCCGGCGCCCGACGCTGCACAGGCGTCCGATGCCGCTGCCTCCGTTCCACCACCTGCGGAGGAGGGGATGGCCATGGCCACCGAGGCCACCGCCGAGGGCCCGCCCCTCGATGAGTACATGGAAATCGTTGACAATTTTCTGGTCATTTTGGATGCATCGGGTTCCAAATACCTCCCGTACAATGGTCAGATCAAACTCAAGATCGCCAAGGACATCGCCCGTCGCTTCAATCAGCGGGTACCGTCCCGGCCGCTGACCGGCGCGTTGCGGCGGTACGGGTTTGAAGCCGGGGCATTTACCGAGAAAACCGAACTTTTGTTCGGGGTCGGTCCCTATTCACGGCCGGCATACGGCGATGCCATTGAAACCGTTCGCTGGGCCGGGGGCAAAAGCCCGCTGGCATTGGCCATCGATGCCGCCAATGAGGACCTGTCGACGGTGACCGGTCTCATGGCACTGGTGATCATCAGCGACGGCAAAATCTACCGGGGCGATCCCGTGGCGGCGGCCCAGCGGATGAAGGACCGTTACGGGGAACGACTGTGCATCTACACCGCCCAGGTCGGCGACCTCCCTTTCGGCCGGAAGCTCCTTCAGCGGATCGCCGAGGTCGGAAGGTGCGGCTATTTCATCACCGCCGACGACCTGATTCCGGACAGCAACATGGACAAATGGGTGGACGACATCTTCAACCGCCGAAAGAGCCTCCGGCCGACGCCGCGGGTTGTGGACCGGGGACCGTGCCCGGATGCCGACGGCGACGGCGTGTGCGACGATCAGGATGCCTGCCCCGATACGCCGCGGGGGGCCAAGGTGGATGCCCGGGGCTGCTGGGACATCGGTAAGGTCCAGTTCATTATCGACCGATACGACATCCGTTCTCAGTATTATCCCATTATTGACGAGGTCATCCGGGTGATGAAGCTCAACCCCGATCTCAAGATCAAGGTTCAGGGCCATACCTGTACCATCGCTTCCGAGAAATACAACATGAAGCTGTCTTACAACCGGGCCATTTCGGTGTCCGATTATATGCTCAAGCGCGGTATCGGGTCGAACCGAATCTCGGTGGAGGGATTCGGATTCCACCGACCCACCGCCACCAACCAGACCGAAGAGGGCCGTGAACTGAACCGGCGGGTGGAGTTCGAACCGGTCAAATAGCGGTGCCGTACCGGCCTGAATCCGCACTATCCTGAAGGGCGCGGGGGAGAATCCACCCCTCCGCGCCCCCCATCCGACCCGAAAAAGGCACCCGCCATGAAACGATTGCTTAAATGGGGTTTTATCATCGGCGCCGGGATGGTCGTGCTGATGGCATCGGCGATCCTGCTCATCCCGGTATTCTTTGATGCAGAGGATTTCAAACCCCGTATCCAAACGATGCTCTCCAACGCCGCCGGCCGTCCCGTCCGACTGAGCGGCGATATCGAATTGTCGGTCTTTCCCTGGACCGGCTTTTCGATTTCTGGATTCGAAATGATGAACCCTCCGGGGTTTTCCGAATCCCATTTCCTGACGGTCGACTCCTTCGACATCCAAGTGGCCCTCGTTCCCCTTTTCTCCAAAGAGATCCAGGTCCGCTATGTCCGGTTGATGTCCCCCCGACTGGTGCTCGAGACCACCGAGGAGGGGCGATCCAACTGGGCGGACCTGGGCGGATCACCGGACAGTGCGCCGACAGCGGAAACGACGCCGCCCGCATCCGGGCCAACGGTGGCGGCCTTCCGGGTGGAGGAAATCGCCGTATCCGACGGTCGGGTGCGATGGATCGACAGATCCACCGGCGAGCGGAAGACGGTTGCCGATGTGGATCTGAAACTGGAAGACATCTCCCTGGATTCGCCGATCCGGCTGGCCTTTTCGGCCCAGGTGGACGGCGAACCGGTCTCCATCCAGGGGACGGTGGGACCCGTCGGCAACCCGCCGGGAACCGGCACCATCCACATGGACCTGACCGCGTCCGCCCTGGCCTTGCTGACGGTCCATCTGGAGGGCAAGGTGGATCGTCCAGCGGCGGCCCCCTCGGTGCAGGCGTCCATCGACGTGGCCCCTTTTTCTTTAAGAAAACTGGCCGATCGCGTGGGGCAACCCCTGGAGACCACCGATCCCGATGCGCTGGAAAAAGTGGCATTCCAGGGGGATATCACGGCGAGTCCCTCGTCGCTGACCCTGTCGGATGGCCGACTGACGGTGGATGAATCCACCCTCGATTTTTCCCTGGATGTGAAGCGGTTCGATCCGCCGGATGTCCGGTTCGCTCTCCAGTTGGACACCATCGATGTTGACCGGTATCTTCCGCCCGGGGGCGACGAGCCCCCTGCATCCGACACCCCTGCATCGCCGGCTCCGGGACCATCGGATCGCTCGGCCCTTCGCCGCCTGTTGCTGTCGGGAACCATTGGAATCGGTCATCTGACGGTGTCGGGCGGCACCCTTCGCGACATCCGGATGACCCTGACGGCGAAGGACGGTCGGTTCACCGTCGATCCAATGGGTCTTTCCCTTTATGGTGGCACCCTCCAGGGAACCGCTGTGGCTGACGTCAAAGGCGACGTCCCCGAAACACGGGTCCAGGTTTCGATGGACGCGGTCGATATGGGGCCGTTCCTGACCGATTTCGCGAAAACGGAGATCCTGACGGGAACCGGCAACGGGCGCATCGACCTCCGAACCGCCGGTGACACCCCGGCGGCCGTCAAGCGTCACTTGAACGGCCAGGGGGAACTGCTGTTCACCGATGGGGCGATCCAGGGGGTCGATCTGACCCGGATCGTGCAGAACGCCAAGACGCTTCTGACCTTGGAGAAACAGCCACCCCTGGCGGGCCGGACCGACTTTTCGGAGTTCACGTCGAAGCTCACCATCCGCGACGGCCTGGTCACCGTCTCCGACTCCCGGTTGGTCGCGCCCCTGATGCGGTTCGCGGGTCGGGGAACGGCCGATTTGACCGACCAGACCCTTGATCTGAAAGCGGTGCCCAAGCTGGTGGCGACCCTCAAAGGAAAGGGGGATACGGCCCGGCGGTCGGGGATCGAAGTGCCGCTGTTGATTACCGGCACCTTCGAGGATCCGAAGGTGCGCCCGGACCCTGTGGCCCTGCTCCAACAGGTTCAGGACCTCCCCGAAACGGTCGACGAAGCCAGGGAGGCGATCGAAAAGGGGGTGACGGAAAAAAAAGCAGCCGCCAAGAAGCTGTTGGAGGAGAAAAAAGGGCAGCTCGGCACCTTGCTGGGCGGACAGAAGTCCGAAAAAAAGGATGGGCGGTCACCGTCGACCCCGGAGGAAAATGTATCGGATTTCATCAAAAAGCTGCCGTTCGGCCAGTAGACGATGGCCCGCCGCCCCTGTACTATCGAAAAAACCGCAGTGGGATCGGCATCTAACGCTTGAAATTTTGAATTTTTTATAATATTGCGGTTTTCTTGAAGACATGCTACAGAATATGGGATAAACGGGTAGGGTTCTATGGGTAGATTTTGTTTTGTCGAAAAAACATGAGATGGCACGGAAGGGGGTGTGGCGATGGCATAGGGGAGAGGACCTTTTGATAAAGGGTTGATTCTAACTATAAATCACTAAAGGAGGAAAGAGATGATGAAGAGAAGCGTTTTTGTGTGGACGGCCCTGTGCGTGGCCGTCTCCCTGGTGGTCAGTCTGCCGGCCTTTGCGGTGCAATTGACGCCTGAAGCAGCGAGAAACCTGAACGATCCGGCCAACTATGCCAGCGTCAGTGACGGCAAGGTGGTGTTCGACACGACGGCGACCGCCTACAGCCCCGACCAGCTGGATATGGTGCTGAACGCCTACGGCGTTTCCCTGACGCCGGAAGCGGCCCGCGGTCTGGAAGGTCCGACCGACTATGCCCGGGTCAGCGACGGCAAGGTCGTGTTCGGAAGAGCGCCGACCGCTTACAGCCCGGATCTCATGCACGAAATTCTGACGGCCTACGGCCTCTGCCTGGAACCCTCCGCCGTGACCAGCGGCGGCGTTCCCGCCAGCTATGCGACGGTGCAGGACGGCAAAATCGACTTCGGGACGGTCGGCACCGCCTACAGTCCCGATGTGTTCGATGGGATTCTCAATGCATATGAACTCTGCGAACAACCCATGGAGGCCGGTCCCGGGGATAATGACGGCGACGGGGTACCGAACAACCGCGACCAGTGCCCCAATACCCCGAGAGGCGTGCAGGTAGACAGCAGGGGATGTCCGCTGGATAGTGACGGGGACGGTGTGGCCGATTATCTGGACCGCTGCCCCAACACGGAGAAGGGCGTCATGGTCGATGCCCAGGGCTGCCCGCTGAAAGCCGGCGAAAAGCCGGCCATGATGGATTCCGACGGAGACGGCGTGTATGACAATCGGGATCAATGCCCGGGCACGCCCCAAGGCGCAGTGGTCAACGAAGTCGGCTGCTGGGTGGTCGGAAACCTGCTCTTCGACTATGACAAGGCGGAGATCCGTCCGCAATACTACTCCGACCTGGATCAGGTCGCGCGGGTGCTGAAGCGCAATCCGTCCATGCAGGTGGAGATCCAGGGCCACACGGACAACGTCGGCTCCAAGAACTACAACCTGCCGCTCTCCCTGAGGCGCGCCAAATCCGTGGCCAATTACCTCATCCGCCACGGCATCGCCAAGGATCGGCTGACGGTGAAGGGGTACTGGTTCTCGAGGCCGGTGGCGCCGAACACCACACCGGCGGGACGGCAGAAGAACCGCCGCGTAGAGATCCATCCGATCTACTAACGCGATCCGAGAAATGGGGCGGATCATGACCGCCCCGTAACCTGAAGTACATGAAGGCGCTCTGGTTGACAGGGCGCCTTCATCTCGTTATATTGTTTAGGATATGCCAAGCTCCCGAACGCGTGGAGAGGCCGGAAAATGCCCCCTGAACCGAGGTGGCGCGGGCCGCATGGATTTGGGGGCGATCCGCGATACAGAAAAGAAAGGATGGATGAAAATGGCAGCAGGTGTCATGGAAATTGATGACAGCAGTTTTGACAATGAGGTACTAAAGGCCGGCAAACCGGTGATGGTGGATTTCTGGGCCCCGTGGTGCGGTCCGTGCAAAGCCATCGGACCGGTCGTGGAGGAACTGGCCGGTACCTTCGGGGACAGGATCAAATTCTCGAAATGCAACGTGGATGATAATCCGGTCACCCCCGGAAAATACGGGATCAAGGCCATTCCGACGCTCATTTTTTTCAAGGACGGCGAAGTGGCCGAGCAGATCACCGGCATGGTCGCCAAATCCAAACTGGAGGACACGATCAAAAAAGTGCTGGGAGATTAATCGTTCAGCAGAAGGCCCATGAAACCAAAATTACCCATGAATCGGTTTGTTGTTCTCTGCCTCCTGATGGGGGTCCTTTTCGGAGGATGCGCCCTGTTCGAGACCCAGGAGGAAATGACCGCCAATGAGTTGGCGCAGGCGGGCATGGCGGCATTTGAACGGGGGAAATACCGCCGGGCCATCGAATCCTTTGAAACGCTGCGGGACTGGTATCCGTTCAGCAAATACGCGAGCCTGGCGGAGCTGAAAACGGCGGATGCCTACTACCATCTGGAGGAATACGAAGAGGCTGTTTATGCCTATGAGGCCTTCGAGAGCCTCCACCCCCGCAACGAGGCCATCCCTTATGTGATCTATCAGATCGGTCGATGTTACTACGAACAGATGGAGAGCATCGACCGGGATCAGACCGCTACGCGGAAAGCGCTGGATACCTTCCAGCGGCTCCGGCAGGCCTTTCCCAAGAGCGCCTATAGCATGAAGGCGGAAAGCCATGTGAAAGAGTGTTATGAGCGGTTGGCGGGGCACGAGTTCTATGTGGGGATGTTCTATTACAAGAGCAAACACTACAAAACGGCCCTCGACCGGTTCCAGACCGTCCTCGATGACTACCCCACGGTGGGGGATCTCCGATGGAAGGCGCGCAAGTATATCGCCCTCTCGAAAGAGCAGATGGATGAGAACGGGGAAAATTGAAAAATTTTCTTTACAATCCAGGGGGAGAAGCGTATAGTACGCCGCTTGTGATTTTCATGTAAACGTGATGGACGGAGGAGAGAACCCCATGTCGAAGATGTGTGAACTGTGCGGAAAAAAGCCCATGGTCGGCAACCATGTCAGCCATGCCCATAACGTCAATAAACGTCGTTTCAATCCAAACCTTCAGCGGGTCAAAACCGTCCGGAACGGCCAGGTGAAACGGATGATGGTTTGTACCACCTGCATCAAATCCGGCCACGTCATCAAGGCCCCTTAGCGATTTCAAGACCGTATCACAAGCTGATCCGCTTCACCTCCAGGATCATCTTCAGCTGTTTGATATCCGACAAGACCTTTTCCAGTTGACCGGTGTCCTTGACCGCCAGGGTGAAGACGCTGTCCACGGTCTTGTTGTCCCGGATTTCGCTGTTGGCGGAAATGATATTGGCGCCGTTCTTGCTGATATTGACCGCCAGGTCGGCCAGCAGCCCGACCCGGTCGTATGAGCGTATGTAGATTTTGGCCGGGAAGGTTTCCGATGTGTCCTGGTTCCATTCCACATCGATCCGACGTTCCGGGTTCAACTTCAGCGCATTGACGCAGTTTTTTCGGTGAACCGTCACCCCCTGGCCCCGGGTAATATACCCGATGATGGGATCGCCCGGCACCGGCTGACAGCACCGTCCGAATCGAATGAGAATATCGTTGAGCCCCTTGACCGTCACGCCGTCGGTCCGGGGCTTTTTTGTTCGGCCCCGCTCGACGATCTTATTGAGAAGGGCTTCCTCCTCCACCTCTTCCGCGGCCTCTTCGGTTTTCGGCAGGATTTTGCGGACCACCTGGAGGGGCGTGATTTTGCCGTAACCGACGCTGGCCATGAGATCGTCGACGCTTTTCAATCCGAAATGGGTGACGACGCTTTCCATTTCATCTGAACGGAGCAGGACATTGAAATTGAGCTTGTGCTTCCGGAAGGCTTTCTCGCACATCTCGCGGCCCAGCGTGATGCTCCGGTTTTTGTCCTGGGTCTTGATCCACTGACGGATCCGGGAACGGGCCTTGACGGTTTTGACGAAGCCGAGCCAGTCCTTGCTGGGCTGATGGTTTTTCTGGGTAACGATCTCCACCACGTCCCCGGTCTGTAATTCGTACTTCAACGGCACCATGCGCCGGTTGACCTTGGCCCCCACACACTGATTTCCCACTTCCGTATGGATCAGGTAGGCGAAATCCACCGGGGTCGCCCCACGGGGCAGGGTTTTGATCTCCCCCTGGGGGGTGAAGACATAGACCTCGTCGGGGAAGAGATCGATGCGGACGTTTTCCAGAAACTCGTCCGGGTCCTTGATATTCTCCTGGTTTTCGATGAGGCTCTGAAGCCATGAAAACCGCTGGGTGGCATCCGAGTCCAGCCGTTTGCCCTCCTTGTATCCCCAATGGGCCGCGATCCCGGATTTGGCGACCCGATCCATTTCGTGGGTCCGGATCTGGATTTCGATCCGGACCCCGTCCGGTCCGATCACCGTGGTGTGAAGGGATTGGTACATATTGGGCTTGGGGCGACCGATATAATCCTTGAACTTGATGTCGATGGGCTTCCAGAGGGCGTGGAGATGGCCCAGCGCCTCGTAGCACTGGTATTTGGTGTCGAGGATGATCCGAAAGGCGATGATGTCGTAGATGTCCTCAAAATCGAGGTTCTGGGTCACCATCTTCTGATTGATGCTGTAGAAATGCTTGTACCGTCCCATGATCTCGCATTTCATCCCCGCCTTCTCCATCTCATTGCGGATGAGGGAGGTGACCGTCTCGATGTAGCTTTCCCGGGCCACTTTGTCCTTGCTGACCCGTTGTCGGATTTCCTCGTAGACCTCGGGCATGAGGTACATGAAGGAGGTGTCTTCCAGCTCTTTTTTCATCCAGTAGATCCCGAGCCGGGAGGAAATGGGGGCATATATGTCTAGGGTTTCCCGGGAGATCTGCCGTTTTTTGGACTCTTTCTGGTGATATTTGAGGGTCCGCATGTTGTGGAGCCGGTCGGCCAGCTTGATGAGGATGACCCGGATGTCGTCGGCCATGGCCAGCAGCATCTTCCGGATACTCTCGGCCTGCCGCGCCTGGGCGGAGCCGAAGGAGAGCTTGCTCATCTTGGTGACCCCGGAGACGATATGGAGAACGTCCTGGCCGAAGACCTCCCGGATTTCCTCGTCGGTGGCATGGGTGTCTTCAATGACATCATGGAGCAGACCGGCGGCGACGCTGACGGGATCGAGGTTCATGTCCGCCAGGATGTAGGCCACTTCCAGGGGGTGGGAAAGGTAGGGCTCCCCCGACAGCCGGGTCTGGCCATGGTGGACCCGGGCGGAGAAAATATAGGCGCGGTCCACAATGGCCACATCCGCTTCCGGATTGATCTCCAGAATCCGGTCGATGATGTCATTGATCCGGATCATGATCAGTAGGCCTTTGCGAAGATCACCCGTTCCCCGCTGGGCTGGCCGCATCGGATACACCGCCCTTCCACCGGCTCGTTTTCAAAGGGGATGCAGCGAATGGTCACCCCCAACTCGTCTTTGATCCGTTCTTCGCAATCGGCCGATCCACACCAGTGGGACTGAACGAACCCGCCGTGGATCTCCGGGTCTTCGGGGTCTCGGGGCGTAAAAAAAGCGTTGAATTCGCCGCTGTCATCGATGGTCATGGTATGGGCCTTCTGGAAGGAGAGGGCCCGGTCGTAAAGGGCGATCTGGATTTCATCCAGCAGTTCCGGGAGCCGCTCGATGAACTCCTCCCGCTTCATGGAGACCTTGTCCCGGTGGCCTTTGTCCCGCCGGCCGACAAAGACCGCGTCGTTGGCGATGTCCCGGGGGCCGATTTCCACCCGCAGGGGGATGCCCTTTTTGATCCAGTCCCAGTTGCGGGCCCCGCCGATGTTCCGGTCGTCCACCGCCACCCGGACCGGCCGGCCGTTGTACCGGACGCTCCGGAGGGCGTGCTGGAGCCGCTCCGTGTATTCTTTCACCGTGGCCGCCTCTTCATCCTTCATCACGATGGGGAGCAGGACCATGTGGGACGAGGCCACCTTGGGCGGCAGGATCACGCCGTCATCGTCGCCGTGGCTCATGATCAGACCGCCGATGAGTCGCGTGGAGACGCCCCAGGAGGTCGTCCATGCGTATTCTTCCATCTCCTGGGCGGTCTGGAACCGGATGCCCGAGGCCTTGGCGAAGTTCTGGCCGAGAAAATGGGAGGTGCCGGCCTGGAGGGCTTTCCGGTCCTGCATCATGGCCTCGATACAGAGGGTGTCCACCGCGCCGGGAAACCGTTCCGCCGGGGATTTGCGTCCCTTGATCACCGGCATGGCCAGATAGTTTTCCGACAGGTCCGCGTAGACGTCGAGCATCATCCGGGTCCGCTCCAGGGCCTCGGTGTCGGTGGCGTGGGCCGTATGTCCCTCCTGCCATAAGAATTCGCTGGTGCGCAGAAAAATCCGAGTCCGCATCTCCCACCGGACCACGTTGGCCCACTGATTGATGAGCAGGGGCAGGTCCCGGTAGGAGCCGATCCATTTGGAAAACGCCTCCCCGATGATCGTCTCCGATGTGGGGCGGACCACCAGGGGTTCGGTCAGTTCACCGGCCGGAACGAGGCCGCCACCGGCCTCCTTTTCGAGGCGGTGGTGGGTGACCACGGCGCATTCCTTGGCGAACCCCTCCACGTGCTGGGCTTCCTTTTCCAAAAAGCTCAAGGGGATAAAGAGGGGAAAATAAGCGTTCTGAACGCCGGTGGCCTTGAACAGATCGTCCAGTTCCCGCACCAGGTTTTCCCAGAGGGCATAGCCCCAGGGCTTGATGACCATGCAGCCCCGGACCGGGGACCGTTCGGCCATGTCCGATGCCCGGACCACTTGTTGATACCATTCCGCGTAGTTTTCCTCCCTTGTCGGCGAGATCGCTGTCTTGGCCTGTTTTCCCATTACTGTCCTTTCTGGTTTCGATTCGGATCATGTTGATGCGCGCGGTCCTCCGCCCGCGGGGTGGCCGGATCGGTGTTCCGGTCCAGGGCCGCCACCGCCTCCAGGAGCACCGGTACCAGTTCTTCCTGGGGAAATTTCCGGACCACCGTTCCTTTTTCAAAGAGGATTCCGGTGCCGTCTCCCCCGGCGATGCCGATGTCGGCCTCCCGGGCTTCGCCGGGCCCGTTGACCACGCAGCCCATGATGGCCAGTTTGATGTCCGCCGTGCTGGCGAGAAGGGCCGCTTCCACTTCTTCCACGATTCGGAAAAGATCGATACGGCAGCGGCCGCAGGTCGGGCAGGAGATGATCTCCGGACCGCGGCGCCGGATGTTCAAGGCTCTCAGGATTTCGTAGGCGACCCGGACCTCTTCCACCGGGTCCCGGGTCAGGGAGACCCGGAAGGTGTCGCCGATCCCCTCGGCCAGCAGCATGCCGATGCCCAGGCTGGACTTGACGATTCCGGCATACAATCCCCCGGCTTCGGTCACCCCCAGGTGGAGGGGGAGGTCGCTCTGTTGGGAGATCAGACGGTAGGCGGCCAGGGTCCGGCCCACGTCCGAGGCCTTGAGGGAAACCTTGATGTCATGAAAATCCATGGCCGCCAGGCGGTCGATGTGGCGCAGCGCGCTCTCCACCATCCCCTGGGCCGTTACGCCCTGGTATTTTTCCAGCAGATCCTTTTCCAGGGACCCCGCGTTGACGCCGATGCGGATCGCCAGCCCGCGGTCGCCGGCGATGTCGATGACCCGGCGGAGCCCGTCGCCTTTCCCGATATTGCCGGGGTTGATGCGCAGACCGTCGGCCCCGGCACGGGCGGCGGCGATGGCCAGCCGGTAGTCGAAATGGATGTCGGCGATGATGGGGACCGTGACCTCCTTCCGGATATCGGCGATGGCCGCCGCCGCGGCCGGATCGGGGACCGCCACCCGGACGATCTCGCAGCCGGCGGCCGTCAGCCGCTGGATTTGGGCCACCGTGGCCGCCACGTCGTCGGTGAAGGTGTTGGTCATGGACTGGACCGCCACCGGCGCGTCGCCTCCCACCGGCACGTCGCCCACGAAGATCTGGCGGGTCTTTTTTCGATTGATGAGCGGTTCCATAGAATAGGAATTCCGGTTGAAGGCCGCGGGGCCTTCGGATTGCTGACGCTCGATGATGGACTTCCGGAAAGAAAAGAAGGAGTATTCCCGACGGACCCACTGGAAACACCACATCCCGAGCCTCCATATGTATCAAATATCGGCTATTTTTTCAACCAGAATAGTCTCTTGGCGGGGCGGTACCGTCCGTGGGGTCGATTTGAGTTTTCAGTAGAAATACGATATAAAAAAAGGAGAGGAACCAATGAATCGGTGAAAGGAGACGTGGATGGGCTCGGCCGGAAAGAAATTCTCAGAAAAACACGGTGCCGGGGCGACGCTGGATCCGGCGATAGCGGAGGCGGTGCAACAGCGGGCGACGGACGCCACCCTTCCCTGCGCCCTGGCCTTCAAGATCGCATCGGAACTGGACGTCGCTCCGGCGGCGGTCGGGCGGGCACTGGATCTCATGGAGTACCGGCTGGTCAAATGCCAGTTGGGGCTTTTTGGATACGGGGACCGGCAGAAACTGGTTTCCCCCCTGCCGGACCCGCCCGAGCCGCTCCGGTCGGCCCTATCGGCCGCGGAAACGGATGGGCGGCTGGCCTGCCGGGACGCCTGGGAGATCGCGGCCCGGGTCGATGTCCCCAAACTCCGCGTCGCCGGGGCCTGCGAAGGATTGGGGATCAAGATCAAACCCTGCCAGCTGGGGGCGTTCTGATTTGACGCCCCCGCCGGGGAAAGCGGGATGGCGCCGGTGGTGCATCCCGATGCTCGTCCTCTGCCTCGCCCTCGCCGCCTCCCTCTCCGACCGGCCCGAACAGCACGCCCGGACCCGATTGCGCCGCATCCTGGAGTCGGGCGAGATCACGGTCATCACCCGGAACAATGCCCACTGTTATTATCACTACCGGGGGCAGGAGATGGGGTTTGAATACGATCTGGTCCGGGCGTTTGCCGACTATTTGGGGGTATCGTTACGGATCACGATCGATTCCAGGTGGGACGAGATGATCGATCATCTCCTGGACGGCAAGGGCGACCTGATCGCCGCCAGCATGACCATCACCGATGACCGGCGGGACCGGGTGGCTTTCAGCGATGGTTACATGCCGGTGCAGCAGCATATCGTCGTGCACCGCGACAACCGGTCCGTCCGAACGGTCGCGGACCTGGCGGGGGAAACCGTCCACGTCCGTGCCGGCACCACCTACGAAAAACGGCTGGAGCGGTTGCAGGAAACGGGGCTGGAAATCGATGTGGCGACCCATGCGGACATTGCCACGGAGACGCTGATCCGTTGGGTGTCGGAAAAGCGGATCACGGCGACGATTGCCGACAGCAATGTCGCCCTGCTCAACCGGCGTTATTTTCCTCAGATCCGCGTGGCCGGAGCCATCAGCGAAACGGAATACCTCGGATGGGCCGTGGCGCCGGAATCCGCCACACTCCGGGACCGGATCAATCGGTTTTTCCGGGCCATGAAGGCCACAAACCGGTTGGGCAAGCTCCAGGAGCGATATTATGCCGATCTGGAACGGTTTGATTACGTGGATCTTCGGGCCTTCCACCGGCGGCTGGAGACCCGGCTGCCCCGCTACCTGGAATCATTGCGCCGCCTCTCGGTCCGATACGGGTTCGACTGGCGGTTGATCGCGGCCATGGCCTATCAGGAATCCCATCTGGACCCCCGGGCCCGGAGCCCGGCCGGGGCTTACGGGCTCATGCAGTTGACCCGCCGGACCGCCCGGAGCTACGGTGTCCGGGAACTCTACGACCCGGCGGCCAATCTGGCGGCGGGGATCCAGCATCTCCGGAAACTCTACAATTTTTTCAACAAGGCCACCGGCCGGAACCGGTTGTTCATTGCCATGGCGGCGTACAACGTGGGTCAGGGGCATATTTTGGACGCCCGGAACCTGGCCCGGGACCGGGACCTGGACCCGGACAACTGGGCGGTGCTTTCCGAGATGCTCCCCCTGCTGTCCGAAGAAGCCTACTACAAGGACGCCATCTACGGTTATTGCCGGGGGGCCGAACCGGTCCGATATGTGGAACGGATCATGGTCTATTACGACATCCTGCGGCGCAAGGGGGTCGAATACAAGGCGGCGGCCGAGCCGACGCCGCCGGCAAAAGGAGGGAACGCGGATGGATGACATCGAACGGATCGCGGACCGGATCGCCCGGGGCGGCCGCAACATCGTGTTTACCGGGGCCGGCATCTCCACCGAGAGCGGGATCCCCGACTACCGGAGCAAAGGCGGGATCTGGGACCGGTTCCGGCCGGTCTATTTCGACGAATTCATGAGTTCCCGGGACTCCCGGATCGAATACTGGCGGCAGAAGACCGAGATGTACCACGACCTGGTCAAGGCCACGCCCAACGCCGCTCACACGGCCATCGCCCGTCTCCATGAATTGGGGCTGCTGACGGTGGTGATCACCCAGAACATCGACGGCCTCCACCAGATGGCGGGCCTTCCCGAAGAATTGGTGATCGAACTCCACGGCAACACCCGGCGGATCCGGTGCATGACCTGCGGCGAGATGTCGTCCGAGGCGGCGGCCCAGGAAAGGATCTCGGCCGGCGACCCGGCCCCGGAATGCCATTGCGGGGGGTACCTCAAGCCCGACACCATCTCTTTCGGCCAGGCCATGCCGGCCGCCGAAGTGGAGCGGGCGGTCCGCCTCTCCGAAGCCTGCGACGTGTTCCTGACCGTCGGCTCGACCCTGCTGGTCCAGCCGGCCGCCAGCATGCCCCAGTTCGCCAAACAGAGCGGCGCCTTCCTGGCCATCGTCAACCTGTCCGAAACGCCCATGGACGACCGGGCCGACGTGCGCATCGAGGGGAAGGCCGGGGAGGTGCTGCCGAAGATTGTCGAGGTGGTGGCGTCAAACGCCGGATGATGGGTCCGGGAAATGGGCTAATGCGTCATGCTTGAGATTCGATGTTCTCGTCAATGCCTTCAAATTGACCGATTTTGACGGCGCCGTCCGGGAATCGGGCCGTGATTTCCAGATCTCCTCCCATGGCCCTCAGATATTTTCGGAGGGTGGAGATGTACATGTCCGTGCGGCGCTCGAGCTTGGACACGGCCGCTTGTTTAACATGCAGGGACGACGCAATCTCTTGCTGAGACAGTTTTCTTGCCTGCCGAAGTTCGGACAGGGGCATCTCCTGCATCATGATTTTCGCCTTGGCGCTCGCTTTGGCTTTCGCCTCCGGGCTCATTTTGTCCCGAAGCGTCCGAAACGATTTGGCCATAATAGACTCTTTCTCTGTTTGCGTACAGGGTCGTTATGATGTTTCTGCCAAATGTGCATCATAAAGGGCGTCTGCGACGGGCAGAGTCCGCTTATACCAATTGCCGTCGCCGGTTTTATCCCCGCCGATCAGCAATATCGCCACCCGCCGCGGATCGAATGCATACAAAACCCGGTAGGGTCTGCCGGCGTGTTGAATCCGGAGTTCTCGCATATGCCCGTGTTTGGAACCTTTAACCCCTGAGCTGTAAGGAAACGGAAGGTTCGGTCCTTTCTGTTCAAGAAGCCTGACGGATGCATCAATGTCTATCTGTTCAGCTTCGCTCAGACGGTTCCACCAATCGCCGAATTCATCAGTGTATTCGACTTCACAGACCATGAGCAGATTATAACCTCTATGGAATGTTTGTCAAGCAGTTTGGATGGAGCGCCCGGCAGGCTGATTTTCTCCTTGACATTGCCCGCTGATCATTTATTATTCCCTATTTTTGCACAATGACGTATAATACTGCGGTCAAAGGAGGATATCAGAATGTATGCGGTTGTAAATACAGGCGGAAAACAGTACAAGGTCCAGAAGGGGCAGGTCTGCCGCTTTGAAAAGCTCCCCGGCGAGGTGGGCAGCCCGGTCTCTTTTGACCGGGTGCTGCTGTTTTCCGACGGGGAGACGGTACAGGTGGGGCAGCCGGTGGTGCCGGATGTCGCCGTCCAGGGGCGGATCGTGGAGCAGGACAAGTCCCGGAAAGTGATTGTGTTCAAATACAAGCGCCGCAAGCGGTATCGCCGGAAACTGGGCCACCGTCAGCCGTACACGGCGGTGAAGATCGACCGGATCGGCGACCCCGCCGATGTTGCCGAGGAAGAAGCCCCGGCTGCGGAAGCAAGCGACCCCGTTGCCGAGGAGCCGGCCGCTCCGGCGGCGGAAGCAGCGGGCGTCGATGATGCGGTGGAAGAGACGCCGGCACCGGGCGACGAAACCGAGGCGCCAAAGCCCGAAAGCGAATAAGGAGACAAACGTATGGCACATAAAAAAGCAGGCGGCAGTTCGAAAAACGGCCGGGACAGCAACGGCCAGCGCCGCGGGATCAAAGTTTACGGGGGCCAGCGGATCAAGGCCGGGGGCATTTTGGTTCGTCAGTTGGGCACCAAGATCCATCCCGGCGAAAACGTCGGCGTGGGAAAGGACTACACCCTTTTCGCCAAGGTCGACGGGGTCGTCGCCTATGAACGGGTGGGAAGGTCCCGCAAGCAGGCGAGCGTTTATGCCGAGTGAAATTCATTGACGAAGCGACCATCACCGTTCAGGCCGGAAACGGCGGCGCCGGCTGCGTCAGTTTCCGGCGGGAACGGTTTGTCCCGCGCGGCGGCCCGGACGGCGGCGATGGCGGGAAAGGGGGCGATGTCGTCCTGAAGACCAGCGACCGGAAGCGGACCCTCTATGATTTCCGCTACAAACGCCATTTTGCCGCCGAAAACGGCCGGCCCGGCGCCGGGCAGCAGAAAACCGGCCGGAACGGCCACGACATCGTCATTGACGTACCGGCCGGCACCGTGGTCCGCGATGCGGAAACCGGGGCCGTCGTGGTGGATCTCGCCGAACCCGACATCGCCCATGTGGTCGCAGCGGGCGGCCGGGGCGGACAGGGAAACAAGCGGTTCGCCACCTCCACCCACCGGACCCCCCGCTTTGCCCAGCCGGGGGAACCCGGCGGGTCCCTCACCCTCCATCTGGAACTCAAGCTCATCGCCGACGTGGGGCTGATCGGCCTGCCCAATGCCGGTAAATCGACCCTCATCCAAGCCGTCACCGCCGCCACCCCCAAGATTGCCGATTACCCCTTCACCACCCTTTCTCCCAACCTCGGCGTGGTCAAGACCTCCTGGTCCGACCCCTTTGTCATGGCCGACATCCCCGGTCTCATCGAAGGGGCCCACGAAGGGGCGGGGCTGGGGATCCGGTTTCTCCGCCACATCGAACGGACCCGGATTCTGGTCCACCTCATCGACGCACCGGAGATCGATCCGGACGACCCCCTGTCGGTGTATCGCGCGGTCAACCGGGAACTGGCCCTGTACAAGGAGGGCCTGGCCCGAAAGCGCCAACTCGTTGTGCTCAACAAGATGGATATTTCCGGTGCCGACGTGGCGGCGGAACTCTTCCGGGAGGCAGCCGGCGACATGGAGGTCCTTGCGGTCTCGGCGGCCACGGGACAGGGACTGGAGACGCTGATCGCGCGGCTCGTCGAACGGCTGGATGCCGAAGCCCCGGCAGACGGCATGGCCGCCGCCGGAGGCATATGACTGAAGACAGGACAACCGACCGGCGCGCGTTTTTCGGCGGGGTCCGACGGGTGGTGGTCAAGGTGGGCAGCAACGTCCTGACCCTGGACAACGGCCTCAACCTGAAGGTGCTCGCCGCCATCAGCCGCCAGATCTGCCGGCTCATCGACGACGGTGTCGAGGTACTCCTGGTCTCTTCCGGGGCCATGGCGGCCGGGGTCCGGAAACTCCGCTTGAACGGCCGTCCCGACGAGATCCCAAAGCGGCAGGCCGTCTCGGCGGTGGGCCAGGCCGGTCTGATCCGGCAATATGAAAAAGCCTTCGGCCGGTTCGGTCGCCAGGTGGCCCAGATCCTCCTGACCGGGGACGGCCTGACCCACCGCCTGCGGTACCTCAACGCCCGGAATACGCTCCACACGCTCCTGTCCTGGGGCGTGATCCCCATCATCAACGAGAACGATACGGTTTCGGTGGAAGAGATCAAGTTCGGTGACAACGACAACCTCGCGGCCATGATCGCCCTGCTGATGGATGCGGACCTGGTGGTCAACCTCACCGATATCGACGGCCTCTACGACAAGGACCCGCGGACGGAGGCCGATGCCCGCCTGATCCCGGAGGTGCCGGTCATCCGGAAGAACATCGAAAAATTCGCCGGCGACATCCCCGGCGCCCTGGGGACCGGGGGGATGCTCGGCAAGATCCGGGCCGCCCGGAAGGTGACCACCGCCGGCATCCCCATGATCATCGCCCGGGGAGACAAACCCGACATCCTTCTTAAACTCTTTTCCGGCGAATCCCATGGCTCTTTTTTCACCCCCAGGGAAGAAAAACTGGCCAACCGGAAATGCTGGATCGGGTTCACCCTGAAGCCCAAGGGGACGCTGCGGATCGACGGGGGAGCCACCCGGGCCATCCTGGAGCGGGGCAAGAGCCTCCTGCCCAGCGGCATCGTCGATGTGGAGGGGGAGTTCGGCGTGGGGGCGCCGGTGGCCTTCAAAAACGGTGACGACGAGATCCTCGGCACCGGGCTGGTCAATTACAGCGCCGCCGACATCCGCAAAATCATGGGGCTCAAGACCGACCGCATCCGGCAGGTGCTGGGGGAAAAGCCCTACGATGAAGTGATCCACCGGGACAACCTGACAATCACCGGCGAAGGGTAACGACCCAATCAACCAAAAGGAGGCGCCTTATGGCAACGGAATCGAGCTACATCGAACTGGCCTATTCGTCCATTCCGGTATTTGCGGACGACGGGACCCTCGACATGGAGGAACTCAACTTCCTCATGGGCATCGCGCTCCGGGACCAGCAGATCGACGCGGAGGAAAAGCGGGTGCTGGGCAACATCTTCAGCAGGGTCAAGGAGGGGGACGTAAGCCCCAAGGTATGGGAACGGATCCAGGCGATCCGGGGGAAGCACGGGATTTAGGAACGCAACATGACAATCGAAGCCACCATCACAGACATGGCCAAAAAGGGCCGGGCCGCATCCCAGGAGATGGCGCGGTGCCCGACCGGGAAGAAGGATGCCGCCCTCTACCGGATCGCGGAGGGGCTGGAGGCGGAAGCCGCCGACATCCAGGCCGAAAACGCCAGGGATGTGGCGCTGGCCCGGGAAAAGGGGCTGACGGCGGCCATGATCGACCGGCTGACGATCAAGGACGCCACCATCGCGTCCATGGCCGGTGGGCTCCGGGAAGTGGCGGCCCTGGAAGATCCCGTCGGGGCGATCACACGGACCTGGCGGCGGCCCAACGGCCTCCAGGTGTCGCGGATGCGGATCCCCCTTGGCGTCATCGGCATTATCTATGAGTCCCGGCCCAACGTCACCATCGACGCCGCTGGATTGTGTTTCAAGGCCGGCAATGCGGTCATCCTCCGGGGCGGATCGGAGGCCCTCCATTCCAACCGTGCCCTGGCGGCGGTGGTCCGGGACGCCCTGGTCGACACGGGGCTGCCGGAAACGGCGGTCCAGGTGGTGCCGGTGCGGGACCGGGAGGCGGTCAACATCCTCCTGCGCCAGGAGGAATGCATCGACCTGATCATTCCCCGGGGCGGGGAAGGGCTCATCCGGTTCGTGGTGGAACAGTCGAAGATTCCGGTGCTGAAGCACTACAAGGGCGTCTGTCACGTCTACGTGGACGAAGGGGCGGACCTGGACATGGCCCAGGAGATCTGCTTCAACTCCAAGGTCCAGCGGCCCGGCGTCTGCAACGCCATGGAGACGATGTTGGTCCACCGGAACGCGGCCGGGACGTTCCTGCCCCCCATGGCCCGGCGGTTCGCCGAGGCGGGGGTGGAGCTGCGGGGTTGCCCCGAAACCCGGCGCATCCTGCCCGACGTTCGGGAGGCGACCGAAGCGGACTGGCCCGAGGAGTACCTGGATCTTCGACTGGCGGTGAAAGTGGTCTCGGACATGGGCGGGGCCATCGATCACATGGCCCGCTACGGATCGGCCCACACCGAAACCATCGTGACGGCGGATTACGCCCGGGCCCGGCGGTTCGTCCGGGAGGTGGATTCCTCGGTGGTCCTGGTCAACGCCGCCACCCGGTTCAACGACGGCGGTCAGCTGGGTCTGGGCGCGGAGATCGGGATCTCCACCACCAAGCTCCATGCCTTCGGCCCCATGGGCATCGAGGAGCTGACCACCACCAAGTTCGTGGTCTTCGGGGACGGCCAG
>CAYPCE010000044.1:0-21540 GCA_964409085.1 uncultured Desulfobacteraceae bacterium
GCCGCGGAAAAGGCCGGGCTGGAAGTGACCCTGGCGGAACTCCAGGAGCGGAAGCACCGTCACCAAATCCACGCCCCGGAGGGCTGGATCGTCGTGGCCCGGATGGCCGAACCCGGCGAGATCATCGCCCCTAACGTCCCCCTGGCCCGTGTGGCGGACTTCCAAAACCTGGCCATCCCCCTGGCTGTGTCCGGCGAAGAACTGGCCGCCATTCAGGCCAAACCCCCGGTTTTCGACGCCCGGCTCGAAGACGCCCCCGTCAAGGCCCAAGTCGCCTGGATCAACCCCGAATTCAACGAAGACACCCGGAAGCTGGCCATCGAGCTGAAACTGGTGGATTACAACGGCGAGCGCCGGGGCGGCCTCCGCTTCTCCCTGCCCCTCCAGGTGGCGGCCGAAGGGCTGTGGGTCCCCAAACGGGCCGTCATCAGCCGGTACGACAACCCCCGGGTCCGCCTCGCCGAATCCGGCGAAACCGTCAACATCATGGTCCTGGGCGAGAGCAACGACCACCTCATCATCGCGCCGGGCGCCGACGGCCGGCTCGCCGTGGGAACGGCGCTGGCCCTGCCGTGAGATCCGTCGTCCGCTACTCCATCGGCCAGACCGTCTTCATCAACGTGGTCTTCATCATGCTGGTGATCGCCGGGCTGTTCAGCCTCTACACCATCCCCCTGGAGAACATGCCCAACGTCGACATCGGCAAGGTCTTCATCAACACCGTTTATTACGGGGCCTCGGCCGACGATGTGGAGCAGCTCGTCACCGTGGAGGTGGAGGACGCCCTGGACGGGCTGGAGAGCGTGGAGTACGTCCAGTCCGAATCCTACCGGAATTTTTCCTCGGTCCTGGTCAAATTCATCGACGACACCGATTACCAGGACCTCTACGACGAACTCCGGTTCCGGACCCTCAACATCAAGGACAAGCTGCCCGACGGCGCCGACGAGCCCACCTTCTTCTACGCCGACACCCACATCTGGCTGCCCGTGGTGGTGGTCAACCTCACCGGCGACATCCCCCAGCGGAGTCTCAAGCTCCTGGCCGACGAACTCAAGACCCAGCTTTTGGACGTGGCCGGGGTGGAGAACGTGGAGATCACCGGCGAGTACGACAAGGAATTCCACGTCTCGGTGGACCCCGCCAAACTGCGCCGCCACGGCGTCACCTTCGACCAGGCGGCCCGGGCCATCGCGTCCGCCAACACCAAAATCCCCACCGGCCGGTTCCGTCAGGCGGACCGGGAATTC
The DNA here is from genome assembly GCA_964409085.1 of uncultured Desulfobacteraceae bacterium. Classification (GTDB taxonomy): domain Bacteria; phylum Desulfobacterota; class Desulfobacteria; order Desulfobacterales; family JAABSP01; genus JAABTD01. Next base: position 1,251 of record CAYPCE010000044.1, read on the forward strand.
ATGCTGGACGCCGGCCGCACCTTTTCCGAGCAGGCGGCGGTGCTGGACGTCATCGTCCGGCGGGACGGGGACGGGAATTTCGTCCGGGTCCGGGACCTCGTCACCAGCGCCCGCATCAGCCACCGGGACCCCACCACCATCCCCTCGGTCAACGGCCGGGACGCCCTCCGGCTCCGGGTCGTCAAAAGCGAATCGGGCAACGCCGTGGCCATCTCCGGGCAGGTCAAGGAACTTTCCCGGGCCTTCCAGGCGGCCCACGCCGGGGAGGGGATTTCGGTGGTCTTCACCAACGATTCCACCATCGAGATCAACGATTCCGTCAAGACCCTGGGGGGCAACCTCATCCTGGGGCTCTCCCTGGTGACCCTGGTCCTCTGGCTCACCCTGGGGTTCCGGAACGCCCTCATCACCGCCGTGGGCATCCCCTTCGCCTTTCTCTGCTCCATCATCATCATGAAAGCGGCCGGGGTCTCCCTCAACACCATCAGCCTCTTCGCCTTCGTGCTGGTGACCGGCATCATGGTGGACGACGCCGTCATCATCGTGGAGAACATCTTCCGCCACATCCAGATGGGCAAATCCCGGAAGGACGCGGTGGTGGACGGCGCGGCCGAGGTCATGCTGCCGGTGATCTCGTCGGCCCTTACCACCATGCTGGCCTTTCTGCCCATGCTCATCATGACCGGCTCCACCGGCGAATTCTTCGCCCAGATCCCCAAAACCGTCACCTACGCCCTGATCGCCTCCCTGCTGGAAGCCCTGTTCATCCTGCCCATCCACGTCCTGGACTGGGGGCCAAAGCGGCCGGCCCACGACGTCGTGGATGAAGAGGCCGATCCCTTTCACCACCTCAAATCCGGCCCTTTTTCCTTTTTCTGGAAGGTCTACCGCTGGATCCTCCAGCGGCTCCTGGACCACAAACGGCTCACCTTCCTGGGCATCGGCGGGCTGTTCGCGGCCTGCCTGGGGATCCTCGTCCTGTCCATCACCGGGATCATGCCGCTGATCAAGGTCAAGTTTTTCCCCGGCAATTATTTCCGGTACCACGTCACCGCCGCCATGCCCGCGGGCACGCCCATCGAAGAGACGGACGCCATGATCCGGGACCTCTCGCGGTTCATCATGTCCCTGGGGCCGGGTCAGGCCCAGTCGGCCTCGGCGTCGGCCGGATTTTACGAAGACGAGGATTATCAGCGGCACAGCGGCAGCCACTTCGCCCAGATCGTGGTGACGCTTCCCGAAGAGCGGAACCGGAACTTCCCGGAAAACCCGGACGACGACCCCATCCGGCACCTGGCCTTTATGCGGGACCGGCTCGCCCGGTACGTGGCGGCGCAATACCCGGAGGGGGAACGCCGGCCCGAGGTGCGCCTGTTCGAGGAAAGCGACGGCCCGCCCACGGGCAAGCCGGTCAACATCCGGGTGACCGCCGCGGACAAGGACACGGCGCTGTCCGCCGCCGACCGGATCACCGGGTTTCTGGAATCGACGCCCGAGCTGGACGGGCTGGTGGACCTGGGGGACGACCGGCCGGAACGGCTCCGGATCGTCCGGTTCGAACCCCGGCCCGAAGCCGTCTTCGAGTACGGCCTGATGCCCGGGGACGTCACCGCCATGGTGGCCGGGGCCCTCAACGGCCGGAAGGCGGGGAATTTCCGGACCGTGGACGAGGAAGTGGACCTGATGGTCCGGCTGGCCCGGAAATCCGACGCCGTCAATCCGGCGGCCGCCGGCCTGTCGGGACCTTTGGACATCCTGGACGTGCCGGTCATCGAACACAGCGCGGCGCCCGTGCTCCTCCGGGATCTGGTCCGGGCGACCTACGCCGCCGAACCCAACGTCCGGAACCGGTACAAGGGCCGTCCCACCGTCACCATCACCGCCGGCATCGCGGCCGGGTCCCAATTGTCGCCGGCCCGGGTCCAGGTGCTGGTGAGCCGGTTTTTCCGGGACAACCGCGCGGCCTTTTCCGGCGCGACCCTCTCCTTTGGCGGCGAATTCGAATCCACCAGCCGGTCCTACACCTCGCTGACCTTCGCCTTTTTCATCGCCCTGCTGGGGATCTACACGGTCCTGGCCTCTCAGTTCAACGACTACTTCCAGCCCATGATCATCATCACGGCGGTCGCCTTCGCCCTCATCGGCGTGGTCCTGGGGCTGTTCGTCACCCGGACGACGTTCACCATCGGCTCCTTCCTGGCCATCGTGGGCCTGGCCGGGGTGGCGGTCAACGACTCCCTGCTCCTCATCGACTTCATGAACGTCCGGTTCAAGCGGGGCCGCCCCCTCCGGGATGCGGTGATCGAATCCTGCGCCGCCCGGATGCGGCCGGTGCTCATCACCACCGTCACCACCATGCTGGGACTGCTCCCCATGGCCATCGGCATCCCCCGGAAATCCATTTCGTGGGCGCCCATGGCCACGGCCTTCGTGGCGGGGTTGTCCAGCGCGACCCTATTGGCGCTGTTGATTATTCCGGTGGAGTATGAGGGGTTTGAAAATCTCAAGAAAAAGATCCGGGAAAAGAGACAACGCCGGAAGGAACGAAAAAGACGCATTTTTTGAACCCTGCAACCAAAAGGAAGAACACTATAAATGGCCATACAACACACCAATCGCAACGGAAAGACCTATTATCTTCGGGAAGGAAAAACCAAGACGGGAAAACCCCGGTATTTTTTCTCGTCCAAGCCGGAGGGCAAAGGAAAACCGGTGGATCGAATCCCCGAAGGCTATGAAATCTACGAACACCCTCAAAACGCCCAGGTATTTTTGAGAAAGGCGCGTCCGCGCCTCATAACGGAGGCGGAGGAACAGCTCGTAGAAAAATATTTAAGCGAATTGAACCGACCGAGGCGGTATCGGTCCGATTGCAAAGACGAGTTGATTACCATCTGGGAATCGGATGTCAATTTTGAAGGGACGAAAAGCATATTCGAGGAATTCATGACCGTCGGCGGCCTTTTCCCCGGCCAAGGGGCCGACGACAAAAGTTCGCGCTTTCTCAACGCCATTGATCGCACTTATACCCCCGTTATGAGATTTCGCCTGAACAACAGGGAAAAACGAACATTCAACGCGGAACGATACTGTTTCAGAGGATCCATTGACGACTGGATCTTTTTGGACGGTCCCGGGGACCTGGAAAGCCTTCTCGAAAAAAACATCAAACTTCTCGGTACGGATGACCTTTTCGATGCGCCGTTTTTCTGGCTGTAAAAGAACAAAATGGAACTCACAATGAACTATTGCAGCAACTGCGGCCACCCCGTGTATCTCGGGGTTCCGGCCGGCGACGACCGGAACCGATACCTGTGCGACCACTGCGGCGCCGTCCATTACCAGAACCCGAAAATGGTGGTGGGGTGCATCCCCGAATGGGAAGGCAAGATCCTCCTCTGCCGGCGGTCCATCGAGCCCCGGTACGGGTACTGGACCCTGCCGGCCGGCTATCTTGAAAACGGCGAAACCGTCGAGGACGGCGCCCGGCGCGAGGCATTTGAAGAGGCGCGGGTCCGGATGGCGGACATGGAACCTTACGCGCTGTTCAACCTTGCCTTCGTCAACCAGATCTATCTCATGTTCCGGGGCGCCATGACCGCCCCGGACGTGGGCGCCGGCGATGAAAGCCTGTCCGTGGCCCTGTTCACCGAAGACCGCATCCCCTGGGACGAACTGGCCTTCACCGTCATCCGTGAAACCCTGAATCTGTACTTCAGGGACCGGCAACGGGGCGAGTTCCCGTTTCACATGGGGGATATCGCGCCGGCATCGAAGTCGTTTTTCGCCGCCAACAATGCTGGCGGCGTCGTGAAAACGGATTAAAAGAAGCGGGAGGCTGTTGGCATTGTTGCAGGTTCCGGAAAAGCGTTTCTTGTTTGTCGTCGTTTCTATTTTGGCTTGAGATGAGACTGGGCGATGATGTTCTCATCAAAAAGAGAGTCCACTTCTTTGATAAATCCCTCCAGCTGTCCCACCAACGGCTCAATCTTCTCTTTCCGGATCCGCCGCGCCTCCCTGGCCGCGGCGTCCCGCCCTTCGCGGTGTTGTCTGAAATCGGCTTCGGCCCGTTGCCGGCGTTCTTCGAACAGGGCACGGGGCTTTTCGATGGCGGCCATGAAGGCGTTGCGGTAGAGGGTCCGGATGCCGGCGGAAAAGTCGGTGAAGGCGGCGATGATCTCCGGTTGGATGTCGTCGAAGATCTGGATGAAGGCCGGCGAGAGACGGGACCGGATTTCGGATTGGAGGGTCTCTTTGATCATCCCTTTGGTCAACAGGAGGATGAGGCCGTTGACCACCAGGACCGCCGCCGAGGCGACGGCCGCCCAGAAAACCCGGGAAAGGGCCCCCACGACGCCGGCCAGAAGTCCGGAGGCGGCGGTGAAGATGCCGGCCAGGCTGGCAGCGGTCAGGGCATGGTTCCGCAGGTCGTTCAGGATTTCCCGGTCCGCCATTTCCCGGAAGAGCCGCTCCCGCTCCACCGCCGGGACCCCGGTAAAAGAGGGCAGGGCCACGCCCGAGAGCATCTCCATCTCCCCCAGCCCCGATGCGCTCCAGATCCGCTTCAACTCCTGGCTGACGGTTTCGACCTGCCGGGCGATCCGGAGATTGTAGACCGGGTTGCGGCCTTCCCGCACCTCCGACAGCCAGCCGTGGATGATGGCCTCGAACCGTTCCTCCATTTCGGACTGGAGAATGCGGATGATCCCGTCCTCGATGACCTTCCGCCGCAGCACCAGGGCCGCCAAATTCCGGCGGGTCAGCACCTCTTTCCGGATCCGACCGGCGCAATGGTCGCACATCTCCTCCCGGGCGGCGATCAACCGGCCCCAGAGATCCTCGGCCATGGCGGCGTCCGGCGCGCCGTCGTCGAGCCGGTCCACGGCCAGACGGCACCGGCCCTCGAACCGGCGGAGGGCCGTTTCCGCTTCCGCCACCTGGTCCTGGAAGGCCCGGGTCGCCAGCCGGGCGGTCTTCTCCCGGTTGAGGAGGGTTCCCGCCGCTTCCCGGAGGATGTCCAGCCCGATGTGCGCGCCGTTGTCCACGAGAATCGAGCGGGCCTTCCGGCGGACAACGGCGGTTTCGGCCATTCCCATCAGGCGGTCCAGGCCGCTGGCGCGGCGGGCCAGGGCCACGGCATCGGCGGCGGATCGGGCGTCTGCCCCCTCGGGGGCGTCGATCCCCATTGCCGACAAGGTATTTCGAATGGCCGCCAGCAGTTCGGCGCCATCGCCGTCTGTTTTTCCCTCCGGGGCCAGGCATTCCCGCTGCGCCCGGGCGGAGATCAGCCCCAGCCGGGCGTGGAAGGCCGCCACCCGTTCCGGCGGCGCGGAAAACCCCTCCTTTTCCAGCGAGGCCAGACTGGCCGCGAGAACCCGATGGCTGTCCGCCGCCGACAGGCCCCGGAGGTTGCACCCATAAAACAATTTGGGGTCCATGTCGTTGGCGCGGATAAACTCCAGGGCCCGTAGATCGGACCGTTTCAACGGCCGCGACCCGTCGAACACATACAAAATCGCGTCGGCATCCGCCATGGCGGCACGGGCCGACTGGGTGTCCCATCGACTGGCGTAGAGGCCGGGGCAGTCGACGGCCACGCACCCCAGCCGGCTCAGGTGAGGGGAATGGATGTGGAGACGGACCGCCCGGACAAAGAGGAAGATCACCTCTTCCATGGAAAAAGCGTCGGGATCGCCCGCCATCCACCGTTCCTCCCAGTCCACGGGAAAGGTCATGAAAGCCGCCGTTTCCGACGGCGAAAAGGTCTCCCGGTTCCGGAGGCGGGTCAGCCGGTCGTCGGCCCAGTACCGGGCGATCAGGGTCGCGCACCGGAGGACATCCAGATGCCCCAGACGATCGGGGTCGTATCCGGCGCGGTCCCGTTCCCATGCCGCCCATTCCGCCCGGGCCGCGGCCTTGAGGAGCCGGAGATCCTCGGGATCGTCAGGATCGGGGGGCGTCCGGTTCCCTTCCGGTCCGCGGCCGAACCGTGCCGGCGATAAGCGCCGGAGGTGGGCATAAAGGGGGCCGGCCATGCCGGGGCCCAGTTCCGATGCGGTGCGCCATTGCACCGTCGCGAACGGGGCCGTTCGGGGATCGGACAGGTGGGACGCCGAGACGACGCAACCGCTGGTTTTGATCCCCATTCCCCGGGGACTCAGTTCCCGCCCGTCGCACAGCGCATTGAACGTGGTCGATTTGCCGCACTGGAATTCCCCGGCCAGGACGAACCGGAACTGGTCCTCCAGTACCTTTGTCAGCACCGCCGACAATGTCCGTCGATGGGGACCGTCGAGGGTCTCCAAACAAAGGATGGACCTCAGCAGTGCTGCGAGGCGGTCCCGCAGGGCCCGGTAATCATCGGGGAGAACGGGCGCCGGGGGGGCGTCGGAGGTCTGCGCCTCTGGGGTGCCGTCGGTTTTCATGGGGACCAATCTATCCTTCCTGGAAAGATTCTTCAATGGAAATGCCATCAAATTCCTTGAGATTTTTCTCCTGGTATGGAAGGTAGAAGGCCGGAGGATGTGAGGGTGGGGAGACCCGGATTTCCCCGCCAGCAAGGAGACGATGGGGTGAACGCCGACGGGTTAAAACGCCGAGCAGTCGAGAAGCTGCGGGATGGGATCCATCTCGGGATAACGCCCGAAGACCATGGCCGCTTCTGGAAACGGATCCTCCTGATCAATTTCACCCGCCTGCGCTACATCTTCCCCTTTCTCTTCTTCCTGTCCGTTGTGCTGGTGCTTTCGGATCTGTATTACAAATCGATCTGGGACACCATATCGGGCTACCATCATTTCTACTGGCTGGATGCCGTGTTCATCGGGGGCGTGAGCCTCTTCTTCCTCCTGGAACGGCTGCATCATCCGGACCGCGCGGCGGACGTCCGGCCGTCCCACACGGCGCTTTTGTGCGCCTTTCTGTCCTTTGTCATGATCTGGTGCGGGGTGGTGGGAGCGGTCGAGGAGATGGTGGAGAGCGCCGAGTCCACCCTCGTTATCGGCGGTTTCGCCGTCGCGGTGGGGGCCTACCTCCGGGGCTGGCTCCTGCTGTTCATCTATTTTATGGGCCTGGCCGCCTTCCGGATCGCCCTGGGGGTGCTGGGCCTGAACGATCGCCCGTTCCTTGCCGGGCACCTCTACCTGATCGGGCTTGTGTCCCTGGCCTGGGCCATCTCCCAGGTGCTCTATCGGGGTCAGTTGCGGAACCTCGTCGCGGAGGAGGCCCTCAAAAAGGCCAGCGACAGCCTGGAGAAGCGGGTCGAGGAGCGGACCCGGGAGTTGACGGCCGCCAACCGGCGGCTGGAAAGGGAGATGGCGACCCGAAAGGAGGTGATGGCCTCCCTGCAGGAGAGCGAGGCCAAATTCCGGGCCCTCACCGAGACCGCCGCCTCGGCCATTTTCATCATCCAGGGCGAGCAATTCGTCTACGTCAATCCGGCCACGGAAGCGATCCTGGAATACCCCGGCGGGGACCTGTTGACCATGAAGTTCTGGGACGTCGTCCATCCAGAGGACCGGGAGACCGTCAAAAACCGGGGCCTGGCCCGGCAACGCCGGGAACCGGTTCCTTCCCAGTACGAGTTCAGGGTCGTCACCCGGATCGGTACCACCCGGTGGGTCGATTTTTCAGCCACCTTCATCGAGTTCAGGGGCGGGCCGGCCATGCTGGGCACCGCCTTCGACATCACGAAACTGAAACTCGCCCTGGAAGCCCTCGGTGAATCCGAGGAAAAATACCGGGTCCTGGTGGAAAACGCCAACGACGCCGTCTTTATCATCCAGAACGGGCGGATCATCTTCGCCAATCCCCGCACCTGGGAATCCCTCGATTGCCGGCCCGAGGATCTGTCGCGAATTCCTTTCCAGGAATTCATCCACCCCGAGGATCGGGAAGGGGTGCTGGCGGCCTATCAGCAGCGGCTCAAGGGGGAACTGGACAATACCCCCTACGACCTGCGGATCATCGCCATGGACGGTCGGGAGATATACGGCCAGGTGAGCGCCGTCCAGATCCAGTGGGAGGGGGCGCCCGCCACCCTCAATTTCATCCGGGACATCACGGCCCAGAAGCGGCTCGAGGACCAGTTCCACCAGGCCCAGCGGATGGAGGCCATCGGGGTCCTGGCCGGCGGGGTGGCCCACGACGTCAACAACCTGCTCATGGGGATCCAGGGGTATGTCTCCCTCATGCTCCTCAACCTGGCGCCGGACCATCCCCATTGCGCCAAATTGAAAAACATCGAAGCCTCCGTGGAGAGCGGGGCCGGGTTGACCCGTCAACTCCTCGGGTTTGCCCGGGGCGGGAAATACGAGGTGCGGACCACCGACCTCAATCGCCTCGTGCGCGAAAAAACCCGGATGTTCGGAGCGGCCCGCAAAGAGCTGACCATCCGCGAATCCTACGCCGAAGGCTGCCTGAGCGTGGAGGCGGACCGTCACCAGATGGAGCAGGTCCTCCTCAACCTCTACATCAATGCCTGGCAAGCCATGCCAGATGGCGGGGTCCTGACCGTGGAGACCGAAAACGTCCGGCTGGACAACGGCGACGCCGCCGAGGTGGGCGCAACGCCCGGCCCCTATGTCAAACTGTCGGTGGCCGACACCGGTGTGGGAATGACCGCAGCGGTGCGGGAACGGATCTTCGAACCGTTTTACACCACCAAGGAGCGGGGACGGGGGACCGGCCTCGGACTGGCCTCCACCTATGGTATCGTTACAAACCATGGGGGCGTCATCCGGGTTTTCAGCGAACCGGGGCGGGGGAGCCGGTTCGAGATCCTTCTGCCGGCGGTGGCGGCGCCCCCTGCCGTGGAGGAATTTTCCTGCAGCGACCTCCTGACGGGGGAGGGGACCATTCTCCTGGTGGACGACGAACAGACCATCCGGGAGATCGGCGAGGAGATGCTGCGGCGGCTCGGATACGGCGTGCTGACCGCCGCCGGCGGGGAAGAGGCCGTCGCCCTTTACGGGGAAAAGGGCGACGGGGTGGATCTGGTGGTTCTCGACATGATCATGCCGCGCATGGGCGGGAGCGAGACCTTTGACCGGCTCAAGGCCATGGACCCGGCGGTCAAGGTGCTCCTGTCCAGCGGATACAGCCTCGACGGTCAGGCCGCCGAGCTGATGGCCCGGGGGTGCGACGGATTTATCCAGAAGCCCTTCAAGATGACGGCACTGTCGCAGAAGATCCGGGACGTCCTCGTTTCAGGGGGGGATAGACGTCGACCATGATTACCGCGCTCCGGTGGCCCGGTCCGCCTGGTAACATTTTTGCTCGACGTACTGCTTGTTCTTATTGTCCCAGACGGCTTCCTTCTCATGAATGTATTTGGGGCCGCCCTCCCAGGCACCGCAGGCCGCTACGACCGTTTCGCCGAGTTCGAACTTGCGGCCGCAGGCCGGGCATCCCTTGGCGTTGAACTGCCCCATCTTTTCCAGGTCCATCACCATTTTGCTGCCAGCCGGTGTTGACATCGTCATGGCATCCTCCTCTTACAGCTTCTCATCAAAGGTCCCGCTACGGCCCGGATCGCAGGCGTCGTCCGTCTCTTCACCGGGCCGGGCCGCCTCCGAATTGCCGGGCTGGATGCAATAGTCCAGTCCCTCGGTCGATTTTTTGTCGGCATCTTTGGTGATATCGCTGTCAGCTTGTTTTTTTTGACGTTCATCTTTTGGGGTCATCATCGAACTCCTTTCGTTGGTATGTCGTGTCGCCGGCGCCTCGTAGCATAAGGTAAGCCTCCAACGAACTCGTGTCGACAGGGAATGGGGTAAAGTTCGTATTATGGCCCTTTTCCGGCCCTATCCCCGCCGATACTTCGCCCCATTGATGGATCGCCGCCCCCCCGTTCGGCCGTCCTATCGGCCCGCTGCCCGGCCAGGGCCTCCAGTTGGTCTTTGATGTCGCTGAGCAGCCGTTCGTGTTCGGCCAGTTTCCGTTCGATGCCGTCAAGCTGGCGGCAATGGCGCTCCTCGAATTGTTCTTGCTGCATCGAATGGCGCTCCCGGGATTCCCGGCTCCGGCGGTATACCTTCCAGATTTCCACTGCGAAAAAGGCCGCGGTTCCGAAAACCGCGCAGACGCCCAGATGGGTCAGGGTCAGGGGGACGGTTTTGAAGAACGTTTGGCTGTAGGGGATGTAGAGAATGGCCACCTGAAGGGCCAGTATCCCGAGGCTCACCCAGAGCAGCAGGGCATTGCCCGTGAGCTTGAGGGCGAAGAAGGATTCCCGGTCGGATCGCATGGCCAGGGCCTGGCCGATCTGGAGAAAGGCGATGAGGGTGAAGAGCATCGTCTGCCATTCGTGATCGCCCCGGTGATGGTAGTACCACGCCCCCACCCCCAGGGCCACGGCGCCGATGACGGCCCCCACGATAAAAACCTGCTGGACCCCGCCCCGGCTGAAGACCCCCTCGTCGGGCCGCCGGGGCGGCCGGTTCATGGTGTTGGGCTCCGGGGGTTCCACGCTCATGCCCAGGCCCAGGAGTCCGTCGGTGATGAGGTTGAGCCAGAGGAGCTGCAAGGGGAGGAGGGCCAGGGAGATCCCGAACAGGGGCGCGCACATCATGACGAGTACCTTGCCGATGTTCCCGGCGATGGAGTATTTGACGAACCGGCGGACGTTGTCGCCGATGACCCGCCCTTCTTCCACGGCGGCCACAATGGTGGCGTAGTTGTCGTCCAGCAGCACCATGTCCGCGGCCTCTTTGGAGACGTCCGTGCCGGTGATCCCCATGGCCACCCCGATGTCGGCGTTTTTGAGGGCCGGGGCGTCGTTGACCCCGTCGCCGGTCATGGAACAGATTTCGCCGTTGCGCTGGAGGGCCGCCACGATCCTGAGCTTGTGTTCCGGCGACACCCGGGCAAAGACCGCGGTGTCTTTGACGGCCTGGGCCAGTTCCCGTTCAGGCATCCTGTCGATTTCCGGCCCGCTCAGGACGTGGTCGTTGCCGGTGATCCCCAGTTCCTGGGCGATGTTGAGGGCGGTCAGGGGATGGTCGCCGGTGATCATGATGGGCCGGATCCCGGCGGTCCTGCACTTGTCCACCGCCGCCTTCACTTCGGGACGGGGCGGGTCGATGAGGCCGAAAAGCCCGACAAAGACGAGATCCGTTTCGGCATCCACGCCCACTTCGCCGGGGGCCGCGTCCAGGAATCGGATCCCCAGGCCCAGCACCCTCATGCCCCGCCTGGTGAGGGCCTGGTTTTTCGACAGGATTTTCTCCCGCGCGGCGTCGTCCATCGCCTGGACCCCCGATGCCGTCAGTATCGACGGACTGATGTCCAGCAGCGCATCGGCGGCGCCCTTGGTGATGGCGAGATGCCCATGGCCGGTTCCCAGCAGCTTTTCCAGCCCGTCGGGCAGATCGGCCGACGCCTGGGGGGGCTCGTGGAACGTGGTCATCCGCTTCCGTTCTGAATCAAAGGAGAGTTCATCCGTCCGCGGCAGCTGCGTTGCCAGTTTCGGATAGCTGAGACCGACCCGGGTGGCGGCCAACCGCAAGGCCCCTTCGGTCGGGTCGCCTTTGGTTTCGATGCGGGCACTCTCCGGATTTGTCTCAAGCCGGGCGTCGTTGCAGAGGGCCCCGGCCGCCAGGAGCAGGAGGACCCGATCGGGAACGGTCTTGAACTGTTCCGGGGCATGGTCCTCCAGGGAAGGAATTCGGGGCTCTTCCAGGGGGGAGAGGTCGAATCCCTCTTCGGGTACAAAGACCTCCGTGACCGTCATCCGGTTCTGGGTGAGGGTGCCGGTCTTGTCGGTACAGATGGTGGTCACGGACCCCAGGGTTTCCACGGCCGGGAGCTTTCGGATGAGGGCGTTTCTGGAGAGCATCCGCTGGGACCCGAGGGAAAGGGTCAGGGTGACCACTGCGGGGAGCCCTTCGGGGACCACGGCGACGGCCAGGGAAACGGCCACCAGGAACATCTCCTTCAAGGCCAGATCCAGCAAAAAGTAGCCGATCATGCCCACGATGATGGAGACCGCGATGCCCCCGGCGGCGAGCATCTTCCCCACACTGTCCAGTTCCCGCTGCATGGGGGTCCGGCCGGTCTCGCCCGCCTGGATCATGGCGGCGATATGGCCCATTTCGGTCCCCATCCCGGTGGCCACCACGGTCCCTTTGCCGCGCCCGCTGTTGACCACCGTGCCGGAGAACGCCATGTTCTTCCGGTCCCCCAGGGCCAAATCCTCTCTGTCAATGGGCGCCGTTGCCTTGGTGACCGCCTCTGATTCGCCGGTCAGGGCCGCCTCGTCGACCTTGAGGTCGTTGGCGGCCATGAGCCGGAGATCGGCCGGCACGACGTTGCCCGCTTCCAGATAGACGATGTCCCCCGGCACGAGGTCTTTGGCGGAGACCTCCGTGTCCCGGCCGTCCCGCCGGACCCGGACCTCGGGCACGGCCATCTCCCGGAGCGCCGCCATGGCCCGGTCCGCCCGGTAATCCTGGACAAACCCCAGAACGGCGAACAGCAGAACGATGGCCAGGATGGCCCCGGCTTCGAGATAATCGCCGATCCCGCCAGAGATCAGCGCCGCCACGATGAGAATGATCACCATGGTCTGGGCGAATTGCTCCAGGAGGATGCGCCAGGGGCTGCGGGTCCCCTTCTCTTGCAGCTCATTGAACCCATGGGTGTCCAGCCGGTGGCGGGCCTCCGAGGGGCTCAACCCGCCGGTGCCGGCGTCAAGTGCCTTCAATACATCGTTGGTCGTCAGCTTGTACCAGTCTGCCATGAGGTCGTCTCCGGATCATGTCGCCTGTGTGATGGTCGAACGATCCCGCCCGTGGGGCCGGGAAACTTGCCGGGATATTGTTTCAGAGTTGGGCGGTGTTCACAATAAGGGAAACACTGTATTTTGGGCTGCGCCGGGCCTGCGGACAGATCCCGGGGAAAGTATCCGAAACCGGAGATCGGTATCCGGAACCGGATAGTAAGCAAAATATGGTTATTTTATCGAATAGTTGTGTCGATGATAATGGGGACCAATCCATCCCGGGTCTTTTAAAATCGGAGGGTTTTCTCTGGTCCTTGATCGTAATCCACATGGTATCTATTGAAAATTCAGCAGGATAAACGACTCCTCATCCATAGGCATTATATTTGCTTGGGATGAAACCTCGCTGGCCCCTTCCCAAAGGAGCCGGCGCGGCTCGTTGCAGAGCCCTAGTTGACCCAAAACAAGGAAACGAGAAAGCAACAATACGATGCGCCTTATGGAAGTCGTCCATCCGATCATCCCGAGCGGCGAATTGTTTGACACCGCCTCCGATGAAAAATCCCTTCTGCTGAGGGAGCAACACGGCAACCGGTGCCTGCTGATTATCGATTCCCAACATCCCGGCATCGTCGAATTGATGGAGGTGCTTGAACTCAACGCCCCCTCCATCCAACAGGTCGGATGAGAGGGGATCACATGAGCAAAACCCCCGACACATCCGACGTGGATACGCCCCATTTAAAATCCCTGATGAGCGACGCCTTCGAGTATTCGGAGCCGCACGTTGCCGATGAGCTGTCCGATCTGGTCGACGACATCATCGCCTCGGCTGAAGGGCTGCTCGGCGGCGACCTGCCGCCGGGCCCGAGCCGGGATCGGATCGAAGCCATCCTGGCCGGCGTCCGGAAACTCCGGGGGAAGGTGGACCGGCTCCATCGGTCCTGGACGCACGGCGCGCCCCCCAAACCGGTCCGTCGGCCTCAACGGACGGAAACCCTCCTCATCGTCGAAACCGACGCCATGGTACGGGACGTCCTCTACGCCTTTCTGCTCAAGGAAGGATACAAGGTCCAAACCGCGTGCAGCGCCCAGGAAGCCCTGACCAATGCAGAAAAAGACGGAAACCGCATCTCCCTTCTCATCACCCCCCAACGGTTGCCGGAGATGGACGGCGGGACGCTCTATCGACGGATCACGGAATCGGCGGGTCCGGTGAAGGTGCTCTACCTCTCTTCTGTCCATGAGGAGACCGGCCGCGACCCCGATCCATCCCCGGAAACCGGCATCGTTTTGCAGAAACCGTTTCCCCTTCGGAAGCTGTCGGAAGCGGTGACATCCCTCCTGACCCCCTAGCACCGCGCCCCGAGGTCTCGTCCTGCCCGGGCCCCCATTTTTGGCGGGACATCCCATGCGCAGCTTGTGGTCGGCTGATTTTGCTGATATACTTTTTCACAAGATGCGACTGGTAGCGTGCCGACGGCCGGAACGGCGCTGCGGCATGAACGATGACGCCCGGATCCCTGGGAGCCCATGACCGCCTATTTCATCCGACGATTCCTGCTCATCATCCCGACCTTCATTGGGATCACGATCATGGTGTTCACCATCACCCGGTTCGTCCCCGGCGGCCCCATCGAGCGGATCATCCAGCAGGCCCAGCAGATGCAGTCGGCCTCCGGCGCCGGTCCGTCCGGCATGGGGGAGCGGGGCTCCCAGCCCCTTTCCGAAAGCCAGATCGAACAACTCAAACAATACTACGGGTTCGACAAGCCGGTACTGGTCAGCTACGGGGAATGGCTCGGCAAGGTGCTCACCGGTGACCTGGGCACTTCCACCCGCTATTACGACCCGGTCTGGGACATGATAAAGCAGCGGATCCCCATCTCGCTCTATTTCGGGATCCTGACCATGATCCTGGTCTACGGGGTCTGTATCCCTCTGGGGCTGGCCAAGGCCATCAAACACAAGAGCCTCTTCGACAACGTCTCGTCGGTGATTGTCTTTATCGGATACGCCATTCCCGGCTGGGTGGCCGGGGTGCTGCTGTTGATGCTGTTTTCCTCCAAATGGGAGATCTTTCCCCTGGGCGGATTGACCAGCGATCTGTTCTTCGAGTTCACGCTCTGGGAAAAGGTCCTGGATGTCCTTCACCACACGGTTTTGCCTCTGGCCGCCTACGTGGTGGGGTCGTTCACGGTGATGACTTTTCTGATGAAAAATACGGTCATGGACAACCTGGCGTCGGATTACGTCCGCACCGCCATCGCCAAAGGGTTGCCCTTCCGCAAGGCGGTTTTCCGCCATGCGCTACGGAACAGCCTGATCCCCATCGCCACCCATTTCGGCAACAACATCTCCATCATCCTGACGGGGTCGTTTCTCATCGAGAAGGTCTTCAACATCGACGGCATGGGGCTCTTGGGCTACGAGTCGGTGGTGGACCGGGATTATCCCGTGGTCATGGGCATTCTCGTCATTTCCTCCCTGCTGTTGATGATTGGAAACATTCTGTCGGATATCTGCGTAGCCATTGTCGATCCCCGGGTGCAGTTCAAATGAAGCTGTTTCGGAACATCAATCCCCTGACGCTGCGGAAACTCCGGCGGTTCAAGTCGATCCGGCGGGGGTATTATTCCTTCATCATCTTCTCCCTGATGATTCTCGTGGCCGTCTTCGCTGAGCTGCTGGTCAACAGCCGGGCTTTGGTGGTCCACTACGACGGCGATTATTATTTCCCCACCTACCGGCAGATGATCCCCGGCACGGTCTTCGGTCTCGACTACGACTACGAAACCGACTATCGGGACCTGAAGCAACAATTCGCCGTGGAAGGGGAGGGCGACTGGGTGCTCATGCCGCCGGTCCCCTACAATCCATACGAAAACGACCTGCGGGAGGGGGCCTATCCGCCGTTTCCGCCATCCATCGAAAGCCGCCATTACCTGGGCACCGACGTGGTGGGCCGCGACATCGTGGCCCGGCTGGTCTATGGGTTCCGCATCGCCATCTTTTTTTCCCTGGGCCTGCTGGTGGTCAACTACACCATCGGGATCTCCATCGGCTGTTCCATGGGTTATTTCGGGGGAAAGTTCGACCTTTTTTTCCAGCGGATCATCGAGATCTGGTCCAACGTGCCGTTTCTGTATGTGATCATCATCATCTCCTCCATCCTGGTGCCCAATTTCTGGCTCCTGATCCTGATCATGGCCTTTTTCGGCTGGATCAACATCACCTGGACCATGCGGACCATCACCTACAAGGAAAAGGAGCGGGAGTACGCGCTGGCGGCCCGGGCCCTGGGGGCGTCCAATATCCGGATCATCTTCAACCACATCATCCCCAACACTGTGGCCATCATCGTCACCTTCGCCCCCTTCGCCGTCTCCAGCGGCATCGTGGCCCTGACCTCCCTCGATTACCTCGGCTTCGGCCTGCCGCCCCCGACCCCGAGCTGGGGCGAACTCCTCCAACAGGGCTGGGCCAATATGTGGGCCTGGTGGATCGCCGGCTCGGTGATCGCGGGACTCGTGACGACGCTGTTGACCGTGACGTTCATCGGGGAGGCGGTTAGGGAGGCATTCGATCCGAAGTTGCATACGGTGTATGAGTAAACGGCATGACAAGCATTTGAGAGAGAATATGGCATGAGCCAGAAATACCTCCCCATCGGCGTACAGGATTTTGAAAAAATCCGGACCGGCAATTTCGTCTATGTGGATAAAACACGCCACATTCACGATATGGTCAGACCGGCTCAGGGGTTCTATTTCATGTCGCGTCCCCGCAGGTTCGGCAAATCCCTCACTGTTTCGCTAATGAAATGCCTGTTCCAGGGAAAAAAAGCACTTTTTGATGGGTTGTGGATATCGGAAAAGACCGACTGGGAATGGAAAGAGCATCCGGTAATCACCATCGATTTTAATGAGATTCCCCATCATGATCCCGGCACATTCCGAAAAAATTTATCATTATCTGTAAATCAGACCGCACAACGCTATGGTGTTTCCATTCAGACGGATCTTGCCCAGACGCAGTTCCAGGAGCTGATTTTGGCGCTTAAGGAGAAATTCGGAGCCGGCGTCGCCGTTCTTGTGGACGAATACGACAAACCCATCATTTCCCATTTGGGAAAGGGAAAGGAAGCCCTGGAAATCGCCAAGCAAAACCGGGATATCATGAAATACTTCTTCGGTGTATTAAAGGGCGTCAATGTTTCCCCATGCCTGCGTTTCGTCTTTTTAACCGGGATTTCCAAGTTCAGTCGCGTTTCCATTTTTTCGGAACTCAATAATTTAAACGATATCACCATGAATCGAAAATACGCCGATATGATGGGATATACGCAAGCGGAACTGGAGGACCATTTTTCCGAATATCTGGCGCGGTTTGCCGAGGAAACAGATCAAAAAGTGGGCGATGTTAAAGAAAAGATGCGTGCTTACTATGATGGATATCGATTTTCAGAAGGTAAAACAAGGGTTTACAATCCGTTTTCCGTTCTGAATTCACTTTGGGAGTTCGCGTTCAAAAACTATTGGTTCGAAACCGGAACGCCGACGTTTCTTGTGGATGTTCTCAAAGAAAACAGATGGTATCCGCCCAAGATCGAAAACATGCATGCCACACCGGTCCTGTTCAGCGTTTATGAGATCGAACGGTTGCAGCCGGAAGCCCTTTTGTTCCAAACCGGGTACGTCACCATCAAAGATATTGACGAGGATATTTACACCTTCGGTTATCCCAATCGAGAAGTCAAAACCGCCTTCCTTGAGGTTCTGTTCCATGCATATACCGATGGATTAACCGATGGCGCCCGATTTTCTCTGCTGTCGAAATATTTGCGGTCTGAAAATCTAAACGCATTCATGGAAACCATGACCGCCATTTACGCTTCCATTCCTTATGCACTGGAGACCCATCGGGACGAGGCCTATTTTCACACTGTTTTTTACCTGATGGTCAGCGCTTCGGGCATCAGCGCCAGCAGCGAAGTGCTGACCTGCGAAGGCCGGATCGACCTGGTCATGGAATTCGCCGACAAGGTTTATATCATCGAATTCAAATGCAATCAGAGCGCCGCAGCCGCCATCGAACAGATTCGCGACAAAAAGTACGCCCAAAAATTCATGCAAACGAACAAAAATATCATCCTGATGGGCATCGATTTCAGCACGGAAAAACGGAACATATCGGAATGGAAATTCGAATATTTGACGTAATCCTGATCGTTTCACGGTTGAGACGATCCAGTTTGAAAGGAGCAGCATGACCCGTTTAAAACTCTCGATCACCATGGCCTTCGCTTGCCTGACATTGCTGGCGATACCCTCTGTCCGACCGGCGTTTTCAGCCAATGCGCCAACGCTCCCTGATAACCTCGAATGGCTCACCAATGACACCGATCCCACCTACGCTTCTCCGGAGGCCAAACGGGGCGGCATGTTCAACACCACCATCATGAGTTTTCCCCTTACTTTCCGGGTGGTGGGGCCGGATTCCAACTCGTCCTTCCGGGGCGCCATCCTGGGAAATCAGTTGAGCCTTGTGGGCATCCACCCCAACACCGAAAACATCATCCCTGAGCTGGCGACGCACTGGGCCTACGGCGACGACAAGAAGACCATGTATTTCAAGCTCAACCCCAAGGCCCGGTGGTCCGACGGGGAACCGGTGACGGCCGGGGATTTCGCCTATACCCTGGAGTTCATGCGGTCCAAGCACATCATCGCACCCTGGTACAACGACTACTACACCGAAGAGATCGACCGGGTCGATGTTTTCGACGACCACACGTTGGCCGTGGTTTCCACCAAGGCGGTTCCCGATCTCCACCTCAAGATCGCCATCGGCCCCATCCCCCGCCATTTCTTCGGCGAACTGGATGAAAATTTCGTCCAGAAATACAACTGGGCCATCGTCCCCAACACCGGCCCCTACCAGATCGCCGATTTCCGCAAGGGCCGGCACATCATCTTCAAGCGCAAGCAGGACTGGTGGGCCGACGACCTGCGCTATTTCAAAAACCGGTTCAACGTCGATTACGTCAAGTATTCGGTGGTCCGGGACTTCAACATGATGTGGGAGCATTTCAAACGGGGCAAAATGGATGCCTTTCCCATCACCATCCCCCAGTACTGGCACGTCAAATCCAATATCCGGGAATTCGGCAACGGCTACATCCACAAGATCTGGTTTTTCAACAACACCCAGCAGTCGGCCCAGGGGCTTTGGCTCAACCAGGCCCGGAAAATTTTCGAGGATCGCAATGTCCGGTACGCATTCGCCCATGCCATGAACATCGAAAAGGTCATCGACCAGGTGCTGAGGGGCGATTACTACCGGCTCGAAAGTCCCTACGTCGGCTACGGGCCGTATTCCAACACCGATATCCGGGCCCGGCGGTTCGACCTGGACAAGGTCGACCGGTACATGACGGATTCGGGGTGGAAGCGGGGTTCCGACGGCATCTGGGAAAAGGGTGACCTGCGGTTTTCCGTAGAGGTCGTCTACAGCAATGACGAACACACCCCCCGGCTGGTGGTGCTCAAGGAAGAGGCCAAAAAGGCGGGCATCGAACTCCGGCTCCAGAAGCTGGACGCTTCGGCGGCCTACAAGAAGATCATGGAGAAAAAGCACGACGTGGCCTGGATGGGGTGGTCCACTTCCCTGCGGCCCCATTTCTGGGAGCACTGGCACTCAATCAACGCCTTCAAGCCCCAGACCAACAACATCACCAACACCGCCGACCCCGAACTGGACGAGTTGATCGACACCTACCGCAACTCTCTGGACGAAGCGGAGCGGATTGACCTGTCCCAAAAAATTCAGGCCCGGGTTCACGAGATCGGTCCGTTCGTGCCCACCTTCATGGTGCCCTACGTCCGCCAGGCCTACTGGCGATGGTGGCAGCTTCCGGATCCGCCGGGGACCAAGCACACGGGCGATCTCTTCGAACCCTTCGACAGCGCCACGGGCGGCCTGTTCTGGATGGACGAAGAAATCAAAAACGAGACGGAAGACGCCATGAAACGGAACCGGCCGTTTGAGCCGGCGACCGTGGTGGATGAAACGTACAAGATGTCCTTTATCAAGGAATAGGGGCGGAGGGACAAAGGGACAAAGGGTTGATGGGGCAAAGGGTTGATGGGGCAAAGGGTTGATGGGGCCGCCCGTCCACTCTGTCCACTCCGTCCACCGAGTCCACCTTGTCCATTTTATGAGCTAAAGATCAATGCTCGACATGGGGAAGAAAGCGCATCTCATTGGATAACATTCTGGAAGTCAAGAACCTCGTCACGGCATTCGACACCGAGGAGGGCCGCATCCGGGCGGTGGATGATGTGACCTTTTCCGCGCAGCGGGGCGGAACGCTGGGCATCGTGGGGGAATCGGGGTGCGGCAAGAGCGTCACGGCCCTCTCGGTGATGCGGCTGCTGCCCAGGCCCATGGGCCGGATTCTGTCCGGGGAGATCCGCTTCGACGGGATCGACATCGCCCGCCTGCCCGCTGACGAGATGCACGAGATCCGGGGAAACCGGATCTCCATGATCTTCCAGGAGCCCATGA
>CAYPCE010000045.1:0-21452 GCA_964409085.1 uncultured Desulfobacteraceae bacterium
GGCCCCGTTTACGGAAAGTTCCGGCAGGGTGTAGTATCCGCCGGTGGTCACCGTCCGGGCCCCCTGTTCCACCACGGTCCCGCCCCGGATGATGTCGGCCACAAAGGGATGGGCCTTGAATTTGATGAATTCGTCGTAGAGGTCCAGCCGGGCGTTCCGGTAGGCGAGCCCCACCAGAAAACCGACGGAGACCCGATGGCCGCCCATCTCGTAGAGGAATCCGCCGCCGGGGGTGGACAGGTCCAGCGGATAGCCCAGGGTATGGAGGTCGTTGACCGGCCTCCCGCAGAAACCATTGTCCTCGGGCAACTGGATCACTTCCTTGATCCCGGTCTCAAAGACCTGGGGCAGCTTGCCGTCGAAAAGTCCCAGTTTCTTGGCCGCGTCCGCCGTCAGGCTTCCCCGTGCCCCCTCCCCGAAAACCGTGGCCTTGGCCATGAGATCGATGCCCGGTTCATAGTTGGGTTTCCGTTCGCCGTCCTTTCCGATCCCCTTGTCGCCGGTGCGGACCCCGATCACCGTCTTTCCGTCCGGCCCGTAGAGCACCTCCTGGCCGGCGAATCCGGGGAAGATGTTGACGCCCATCTCCTCGGCGATCTCGGCCAGCCACCGCGTCAGCTTCGACAGGCTAACCACGGGGAAGCCGGCGTTGTGCATGTGCCGCGGCGTCATGGGCATCCGGAAACTCCGGTTCGCCGTGAGGAAATAGAACCCGTCCCCGCGGACCGTGGTTTCGACGGGACAGCCCTTTTCCCGATAGTCGGGCATCAGTTCCGCCAGGGCCCGGGGATTCAGGATGGCGCCGCTCAGGGCGTGGGCCCCGATTTCGGCGCCTTTTTCAATGAGGGCGACCTCCAGTTCCCGTCCCTTTTCCGCCGCGCCCTGCAAAACGCGGATGGCGCCGGCCAGGCAGGCGGGGCCGCCGCCCACAAAGAGAATATCGAAGTCGATGGTTTCGCGTTCATTATCCATATCCGTATCCCATTTCTTTGGCATTGCCGGGGTGCTTCAGCCCCCCGGTTTTTTTGGTGTTGATGACGGCGCTGTTGAAATAGCCGATCTCGAAGGCGTCCGAAAACTCCCGCAGGGATTCCGTGGCCCCCAGAATGAGGACCCCGCCCGGCCTGAGCACCGTGGCCAGTTTCGCGAACATGGCCCGCTTGAAGGATTCCGAGAAATAGATGGAGACATACCGGCACAGGATCAGGTCGAATGTATAGGGGAAGACAAACGGATCCTGAAGGTTGAACCGCTTGAACCGGACCCGGCTGCGCAGCCGCTCGTCCAGGACCCAGGACGGCCCTTCCTGGGTGAAATATCGATGCCGTTTGTCGTCGGGAAGCCCCCGGCTGATGGCGATGGCGTCGTACCGGCCGGCCACCGCCGTGGCCAGGGCCGTGGTGGAGATGTCGGTGCCCAGCACTTCGATCCGGTCCAGCAGGGAGTGCATGCCCCGCCGCCGGGCCGCCTCGTCCAGGAGCATTACCAGGGAGTAGGCCTCCTGACCGGTGGCTGCGGCCGCCGACCAGATCCGGGCCACGCCCGAGCGCGCGGCCCGGTCCAGGAGGTCGGGCACGGCCACCGTTTCCAGGTATTCCCAGACGCTCTTGTCCCGGAACCAGGAGGTCTCGTTGGTGGTCATGGCGTCGATGATCCGGTCCCGGAGCCGGCCCGTGGGGTCGGTTCGGGCCTTGAAGTGGAATTCCTGGAAGGACCGGCAGCCGGTTTCCGCCAGAAGATCGGAAAGGCGCGACTCAATGAGGTATTCTTTGTCTTTTTCCAGGTGGATGCCGCAGTGTTCCTCGATATACCGGGTCATGAGGGCATATTCGGGCTCATTGATTTTCAGCATCAAGCCCGGGCCCTCTCCGCGATCTCCGAGATGCGGTCCGCCATGCGGCTGAGGGGAATGATCTCGTCGGCCTGGTCTGCCTCGGCCACGGCACCGGGCATGCCCCAGATCACGCTGCTCTTTTCGTCCTGAACGATGGCGTACCCCCCCTTCCGGCGGAGGGCGGTCACCCCGGCCAGGCCGTCGCTCCCCATGCCGGTGAGAATCACCGTCAGCACGTGGCCGCCGTAGACCATGGCCAGGGACCGGAGGAGGACGTCCACGGCCGGGCGGCAGCTGTTGACGGGCGGGGTATCGGTCAGGCCCATCACCGGGCGGTTGCCGGCGTTTCGCCGGACCACCATGTGGCGGCCGCCGGGCGCGACGTACATGGTGCCCCGTTCGATGGCGCTTCCGTCGGCCCCCTCCACCACCCGGATGGCAGAAATGGTGTCGAGGCGGGCCGCCAGGGAGGCGGTGAACATGGCGGGCATGTGCTGCACGGCCAGGATGGGCAGGGGAAAATCCCGCTGCAACCGGGGAACGATCTCCTGGAGGGCGTTGGGCCCTCCTGTGGAGACCCCGATGGCCACCAGGTCGATGCGCCCGATTTTCCGGCCGGGGCGTTTCTGGATGGCCGGCGTTTTTACCGTCGGCGCCGGTTCGGGGCGGGGTGCCGGCTGCAAAGGCGGAATGACGACGGGGCGCGGGAGGCCGCTTTTTTGATATGGTGGGGCGGCGGTCCGATCATTGGCAATGCCTTTGACCTGGCGGGAGTATTTCCGGGTCCGGGCCATGGAAACGAGGCGGCTCAAGGCGTTGCGGAGTTCGGCCGCGTTGTCGGCGGCGGACGGCCCCCGGGGTTTGGAGATAAAGTCCAGGGCCCCCGACTCCAGGGCCTTGACCGTGATCTGGGCCGTTTCCCGGTCCACGCCGCTCACCATGACCACGTCGATATCGGGGTGGCGTTCCTTGATCTGGCGGAGGGTCTCCAGGCCGTCCATGTCGGGCATGTAGACGTCCAGCAAGACCAGATCGGGCCGCTTGATGTCGATTTTGGACAGGGCGATCCGGCCGCTGGAGGCGACGCCCGCCAGCTCGGCCTTGTCGATATCGGCGATGATCCGGGACAGGATCTGCCGGTCCGTCACGGTGTCGTCGACCACGAGGATCTTGAGGTCTTTTTCCACTACAATGTAAACCTTCCCACCAACTGAGACAGCGTCGATGCCATTTCCGCCAGTTCCTTGGAGGATCGGTCGGTCTGGGCCGCGCCGGTGGCCGTCTGCCGGGATGCCTGGTTGATGCTCTGGATGTTCTTGGAGATGTCGCTGACGCCCCGGGCCGCTTCGTCCGAGGAGCGGGCGACCTCCTTTACGCCGTTGAGCAGTTCGTCGATGTTTCGGGCCACTTCGGCGGCGGTTTTGGATGCCTCGTCGATGGACCGGGCGATTTCCCCCACCAGATCGGCCGATTCGCCGGCGTTTTCCGCCACCTCCTTGACGGTGACGGCGGCGCCGGCCACCGACTTGGAGATCTCCGAGGCCGTGGCGGTCTGCTCTTCCGAGGAGGAGGCGATCATTTCGTTGATGCCGGCGATCTCGCCGATGATCTTGTTGATCTCTTCGATGGCGGCCACGGCGTCGTCCGTGGAGCGCTGGATCTGGTCGATCTGGTCGGCGATCTCGTCGGTGGCGTCGGCCGACTGGCGGGCCAGTTCCTTGACCTCGCCGGCCACCACAGCGAACCCTTTGCCGGCGTCGCCGGCACCGGCCGCCTCGATGGTGGCGTTTAAGGCCAGCATGTTGGTCTGGTCGGCAATGTCCTTGATGACCCCCACCACCTTGCCGATCTGTTTGGAAGCGGTGACCAGGGCGTCGATGCGGCTGTTGATGTCCTCGGTGCGGGATTTGGCGTTCTGGGAGATCCGGCTGGCCTGGACCGTGTTCTTGGCCACCTCGTTCAGGGAGGTGGTCATCTCTTCGGCGGCCGAGGCCACGCTGTTGACCTGGGCCGAGATGTCTTCGCTGGACCGGGCCATGCCGGTGACGTTATCGGCGGTTTTCCGGCCGGCAGCGGATACGGTTTCGAACGTGGTGGACATCTCTTCGGTCATGCTGGCGATGCTCGATACCGAGGCGCTGGCTTCTTCGGCGGCCGAGGCCACGGTGCCCACGCTGGCGCTGACCTGTTCCGAGGCGGCCGCCACCGTGTCGGACTGGGCGTTCATCTCCTCGGCCGACGCCGCCATCTCGCTGGAGACCGCGGAGAGTTCTTCGGAGGCGCTGGACAGGGTGTTGGCCGCGTCGGCCATCTCCTGCATCAGGGTCCGGAGGTTGGCGATGGAGCGGTTGAGGTCCGCCGCCATCTGGCCGATCTCATCGTTCGAATCGATGGCCACCGTGGCGGTCAGGTCCCCGTTGCCGAAGCGATTCGTCGCCTCCATGACCTGCCGGATGGGCTGCGTGATGAGCCGGGTGAGAAAGACCACCACAACGGCGGCCAGGCAGACGCCGATCACCAGCCCGATAAGAGAGATCGTCACGGCTCGGGACAGAAGGGTGTCGGTGTCGGACGCCACGGCGATCATCCGGTCCATGCCGGTGACAAAGACGTCCTGGGCGATGCCGAGCAGTCCTTTGGCCACGGTGTCCCGCTCCTTGTTGAGGGCTTCGATGGAGATCCGGTTGTTCAGGAGGTTCTCCAGGGCGGCCCGGTAGTTGTCGGCGGCGGACGCCGCCGCGTCGATTCGGCGCAGTCCCTCCGCATCAGCGGTGATGGCCCGGAGTTCCTCCATCAGGTTCCGGATGGCGTCGAAGTCCGTGAGCACTTCCCGGAGCGTCTCGTGATTCCGTGTTGCCTGGGCCTTGAAATTGGCGATGCGGATGGCGTTGCCCGCGTCCATGATCCGCTGAAGGAGCCGGAGCTTTTCCAGCCGTTCCAGCAGGCTTTCGCTGAAGGCCCCGGCCCGGATCTCCTGGGCCAGGGTCGCGGTCTGCTGGCCGATGAATTCGCGGAGGTTGGTCACATACCGCTCCGCGGCCGCGTCCAGGGCCTCCCGGTTCCCGGAAATGGCGCGATTGAAGGAGACCGTCTTCTCCACGAGCCCTTCATAGGTATCCGCGGCCTTCCGGGCCTCGCCGATGTGTTCCCGGAGCTGCACCAGGTCTTCGAATTGCTGGGCCAGGGCCTGGGCGTCTTTCAGGTCGTCCCGGACCTGGGCCAGGAATTCGCGTCCCCGCACCAGATAGGTTTCGTCGCCGCTCAGGGCGTAGCCCCGCATGTTGTACATGGTCAGCAGACTGTGGCGCTCCAGATGGCCGGACTCCGCCACTTCGGGCGCGTACTCCCGGGCCAGTTTCTGTGATTTATCCTGAACTTCCTGGATATCCAGAAGCACCACGCCGCCCAGCGCGACACCGAGGGCGAGCACCAGTCCAAAGGTGATGCCGATCTTTACCCCGACTCTCAAGTTCATGAACGCTTTGATCATGTTTTTGTCTCCACTCTATCGGTCGCTCGGCCAATTGGCCGCCAGCCCTTTGTCTCTTTGGGTCTCTGTGCCTTTACCCCTCATTTATTTCCCCGCCGCCATCACGTCCGCCAGCACCGCCGGCACGTCCAGCAGGATGATCAGCCGGTCCTCCTGTTTGATCACCCCCTGGATCAGGTCCTCCCCGATGTCCGCCACATTGGGAGGGGGCGGCAGGATGTCGTCGTCTTCAACGGCCGCCACATCGTCCATCCGGTCGATGACGAACCCCACGATGTCCTCGCCCACGGCGATGTCCGCCAATTGGCCGTCGGCCACGAAATCCATGATGTCTTCCTGGGTTTTGAGGATCAGGAGCCGGGCGGCGTCGATGTTTTCGGTGGTGGGGCGGCCCAGGCAGACGTTGAGGTCGATGACCGTCACCACCCGCCCCCGGAGGTTCATGAGCCCCAGAAGCTGGGGCGGGGCGTCGGGGATGGGGCTGATGTTGACCTGGCGGTTGATCTCCTTGACCAGGAGGATGTCGATGCCCAGGAGGGTGTCGCCCAGATGGAAGGTTGCGATCTGTCTCGTCATGACCGGCCTCCTTCCGCCGGCGGGCGCCTCAGCAGTCCGGCCAGTTTTTCAAGGAGCCGGGTCTTGTTGAGCTTCAGCTCCCACTCGTCGAACCCGGCCTCGTAGCCTTTTTCCACCACCGACCGGTCCCCCTCGTTGCCCAGGGAGGTGACCGCCATCACCGGAAGCTTTTCCAGCCGGGGATCGGACCGGATGGCGGCGATCACGTCCCATCCGGTCATCTTGGGCATGACGATGTCGAGGACCACCGCGTCCACGGGCTCCTCCTCCAGCATCTGGAGGGCCTGACGGCCGTTTTCCGCCACCAGCACTTCGTAGCCGGCCGAAGTGAGGTACTCTTTTTCGACCATCCGGAAAAAGGGTGTGTCTTCCGCCAGCAGCACCCGGGGGGCGCTTCTGGCCTCTCCCCCGAGGGCCTTTTCGGTACCGTACCATTCCGGGGCGGCCATTTCGAAAAGGCGGTACATGTCGGGCAGGAGGGTGATTTTATCCTCGATCACCGTGGAGCCGAACAGGCCCGGGGCCATGATGCTGTCGGTGTCCAGTGAGACCGCCGACGTCACCGTGTTGATCACCTCATGGAAGACGATCCCCATGGGGTGGGCCATCCCCTTGGGGACGATGAGGCCGATGGTGTCGTCGGCGGACCGTTGGGGGCGGGCCACCGGCAGGTGGTCTTCCAGAAAGACCAGCCGCAGCTTCTCCCCCTGGTACTGGAGAAACTGGTGGTCCCTGATCCGTTCGATGCGGGCGGCGGGGACTTTTTCGATCCGGCTGATGAGTTCCAGGGGCAGGGCGAAACGTTCCGGGGTTTTGTTATCGAAAAGAAGGAGGGTCTGGATTTCGGCCGCCACCGCGCTTTCTTCCATATCCCCGGTGCGCGTTGCGGCGTCTTCAGCTTCTTCCAGCCGCCGGATGGCCGCCTTTTTGACGATCCCGGCCATGTCGAGAATCAGGGAGACCTTGCCGTTGCCCAGGATGGAGACCCCGGAGAAACAGGCCATCCGCTTGAGATACCGGGGCAGCGGCTTGACCACGATCTCTTCGGTGTTGACGATCCGGTCCACCACCAGGCCGAACCGGGTGGCGGCATGCCGGATCACCAGAATCCGCAGGGGGCGGTCCCGGCGGGTGAGATCCGATTCGGCGGCGCCGGTGGTCAGGCCCAGCAGCCGGTTGAGATCCACCAGGGGCAGGAGCACGTCCCGGAGCCGGAGGACCCAGGCGTTCTGGACCACATTGATCCGCTGGGCGATTTCGTCGGGCCGGATGCGGACCAGTTCGTCGATGTCCGCCTCGGGGATGATGAAAAACTGGCCGCCGGACGCGACCATGAGCCCCGACACGATGGCCAGGGTCAGAGGAAGGACCAGGGTAACGGTGGCGCCCTGGCCGGCGGCGGATGCGATGTCGGCGGTTCCCCCCATCCCCTCGATGTTGGTCAGC
Source organism: uncultured Desulfobacteraceae bacterium (assembly GCA_964409085.1). Classification (GTDB taxonomy): domain Bacteria; phylum Desulfobacterota; class Desulfobacteria; order Desulfobacterales; family JAABSP01; genus JAABTD01. Next base: position 7,347 of record CAYPCE010000045.1, read on the forward strand.
ACCACGTCCATACCCACCCCCCGGCCGCTGAGATCCGTGATCGTGTCCGCCGTGGAAAATCCCGGCCGGAAGATGAGGCGGATCCGGTCCTTGGGGCTCAGATCGGCCGCCGCCTCCCGGGAGACGATCCCTTTTTCCACGGCTTTCTTGGCCACGAAATCGGGGTCCAGGCCCCGGCCGTCGTCCGTGATCGTCAGGTGGACCTGCCCGCCCTGGTGGAAGGCCTTGAGGATGAGGGTCCCGGCCCGGGGCTTCCCGGCCTTTTCCCGGTCCCGGGGCGACTCGATGCCGTGGTCCACGGCGTTGCGCACCAGATGCGTCAGGGGATCGGAAAGTCCTTCGATGATGGTTTTGTCCAGCTCCACCTCCGCCCCGTGCGTCACCAGCCGGATCTCTTTGTCGTGTTTCCGGGCCAGATCCCGGACCACCCGCTGGAATTTGTCGAACAGGATCGACAGGGGCTGCATCCGCATCTGCATGATCTTTTCCTGCATCTCGGTGGTGACCCGGCTGATGTGCTGCAGGACGGGATTGAGCCCCGGGGTGGACTTGACCAGGGGCAGGGCCGCCTGAAGGAGCTGGTTGCGGCCCAGCACCAACTCTCCCGCCAGATTGACCAGTTCGTTCAAAAAGTTCACTCCGACCCGGATCTTCTCCTCGGTGTGCAGATGGGGCCGCCCCCGGTCCGTCGCCCCATTTTCTTTCGGCCCCTCGGTCTCTTTGTGCCTTTGTGCCTTTGTGCCTTTGTCCCTGTCTATCTCTGACCCTTTTTTCTCCTCTCCCGCCTCCTGCACCGCCGCCAGATCGATGGTCGTCACCCGGTCCCGGGGCAGGTCCAGGGCATGGGGCACCGTCCCCGGGGTCAGATCGGCGGCAAAGAGGAAGTCGAAGGCGAGTTCGTTCTCCAGGCAGTCGGCCAGACCGGAGACGCTGTCCAGGTCGAGGAAGGAATCGATGAATTCGCCGCTGGCCTCCATGGTGTTGATGAAATCGTAGGGGGTCCGGCCCCGCTTCCGGAGATCCCGGTGGAGGTAGATCTTCACCGCATAGAGGTTCTGGCCGGTGTCCAGGAGGCGCTGGAGTTCGCGCCGGGGGACCTGGAACTGGGAGGGTACGGTCCCGGTCTTCTCCGGATCGGCGCGTTTTTTGGACAGGGTGACGGGTTTTTGGGCTTCGGTGTTTTCGTCGACCAGTTGCTGGAGAAACGACAGTTCGGCATCGATGTTGAAGGATTCGCTGCCGGAGATGTCCTCCAGCATGCTTTTCAGGGCATCGACCCCCGACAGGAGGGCGTCGATGAAATGGGGGGTCAGGGGGATCTTCCCGTCCCGGAGGAGGGAGAGGGAATTTTCCATGACGTGACTGAGCCGGCCGATGCTCTGGAAACCGAAAAATCCCGAGGCCCCCTTGATGCTGTGGATGCCCCGGAAGACCCGGTTGACCCGGTCCGGGTCCACCGTATCGCCGCTGCCCTCCAGGGCCAGCAAATCGGGTTCGATGGCCTGGAGGTGCTGCTGGGATTCTTCCACAAAGGCGGGCAGGAGTTCGTCGAAATCCGTCACGAAGGGGCCTCCTCCTGGTGGATGGTGAAGATGGCGGGCAGCCGGAAAAAGCTGGCCACCTTCATGAACTTCGCATTGGCGCCCACGATTTCGATGGCCCTGGAGCCGGCCGTGGCTTCCCGGTAGAGGCCCACGATGAGGTTGACGCCCAGGGAATCGACGGTTTCCACCCCGCGGACGTCCAGCACGATCCGGCTCGCCTCGGGGTGGGACGCCATCTCTTCTGCAAAAAAGGTCCGCAGGGATTCGATGCGGCTGGCCACGAGGTCGGTTTCCGGGATCAGGTACAAGGTATCGGCTTCCACGCTGGTTTTCATTGGGTCTTCTCCAAAAAGCTTAGGTGGGAGGCGTTTCGAAAACGAGGGATACCGTTCCCCCGGTGACGGTGATGTCATCTGCAGCAGTCTGCATGGCCGCGACCCCCCGGCCCCCGGACTGGAGCACATCCACGGCATCGATCCGGCGGGGCGGTTCGGGCAGGTCGAAGCCGGGGCCTTCGTCCGACACATCGATGCGGAGCCGGTTCGGCGACGGGTAGATGGAAACATCGACAAAGGCCCCCGAAGAGTGCCGGTTTCCGTGCTGGACCGCGTTGATCAAAGCTTCCCGGAGGATCAGCATCACCATGCCGGGGTCCTTGTCCGGCGGCAGGTTCCGGGGGGTGAGGATCGTCTCCGCCCACCGGCAGGCCGCGTCCACCCCGTCGTAGGACGAGGAGAAGGCCCGGTGGCACCCCATGTCGGGGGGGTGGATCGGCGAGCGGAGGGTCACCAGCAGAATATCGTCGGTCTGCCCTTCCCGCCCCAGGGTCCAGTCGATGATCTCCTGGCCCAGGCCGTGGATCGACGGCCGGTCCAGTCCGATCTCGCCCGATGCCAGGGCCGCCTCGATGGCCTCTTCCCGGAGGCCGTCGGTGAAGAGGAACAGATAGGTCTCGGGCGGAAACCGGAACCCGTCCCGGTGAAACAGGTCGTCCTGGGGCAGCAGGCCCAGGCACATGCCGCCGCCGGTGAGTCGCCGGACGTCGACACCCCCGTCCGCCGCGGACCAGGCCAGCAGGCCGCCGGGGTTGCCGGCGGTGCCGATCTCCACCCGCTGCCGGTTCCGGTCCCAGAGAAGGGCGGTGGCGCACAGATGGTATTCCCGGTAATCCGAGGCATTCAACTCGTGGTTGATGGTCCTGAGCAGGTCGTGGGGCTTCTGGACCCGGTTCCAGTTGGCGGTGAGGACCCCCAGGTAGAAGGCGCTGAGGTAGGAACTCATGACGCTGTGACCCGAGACATCTCCCAGAAACACCCCGCACCGGTTGGAGAGGTTGAAGCATCGGCAATGGGCCAGGTCGCCGCCGGCGTCGGTGAGGGGGGAATAGGCGATGTCGATGGTATCGCAGGCCTTGGTGCAGCCGTACCGGATGAGATTGGCCTGGGCCTGCCGGACCTGATGGGCCGTGGCCGCGGTCTGGATCCGGGAGCCTTTCTGATCGGCCTGGAGGACCGCGGATTCGATGGCCGGCAGGATCGACGCCTCGAAATCGGCATCGGTCATCACGCCGTCGGCCCCCAGCTGGACGGCCAGTTGAAAGGTGTCCTTGTCGTATTCCGGGGCATAGATGAACACCAGCAGCTCCGGCCGGTTCCGTTTGACCCGGGCCAGAATGCCCAGTCCGTCGATGCCCGAGGTGAACAGGTTGCTGATGATGATCTCCGTCCGGTGTTGCCGGTTTTCCAGGTGGGCCAGGGCCTTGTCCCCGCTCCGGACCCGAATCACCTCGAAATGATGGGCGGTCAAAAACCGAACCCGCCGTTCGGCCAGGGCCGCGTCTTCTTCCACCAGCAGCACGGTAAATCCGGAAAACCGCTCGGGACCTTCATTGACGCTGGTCCGCGTGTCCGATCCCGTGGCGTCGCCGCTCCCTTCATAGGTTTTCACCAGGTTTTCGATCGCTTTCAGGTCGAAGGGTTTGGGGAGAAAATCGTTCCCCCCCGCTTCCAGGCATTGTTGACGGTCCTGTTTGTCATCCATGGAAGAGGCGATGATGATGGGGGTCCGGACCCCCATCCGGCGGATGCGCCGGATGGTTTCGAACCCGTCCATCCCCGGCATGAGCAGGTCCATGAAGATGAGCCGGAAAGAGCGCGACTGGAGCTGGTCCAGGGCTTCTTTGCCGTTTTTGGCTTCGCTGACCGGATAGCCGAGCCGGGCCAGTGCTTTTTTCAGCAATTCACGGCTGAAAGGATTGTCTTCGACGAGCAGAATCGGCGAATCGCTGTGGGGATCTGGGGTCATGGACACTTTCCATCCTGTCTTGGCCACACAAGGGATTCATTCATAGCAGTTTTTCGGATTGCCAGCAATAAGGATCTCATGTAAGGAGAGGGCTGGCCGGCAGCGGCACGATCTCAACGAAAAAGGAGCGGCACATGGAATTCAGAGATTATCAGAACATTTACGAAATGCTCGCGGATACCGTCACCCGGTCTCCCGACGTTCCCGCCTACCGGTGGTTTGACGATGGCGGAGCCCTCTCCTCCGTGACCTGGTCGGAGTTCGAGGCCCAGACGGCACGGGTCGCCAGGAGCCTCATGGCCCTGGGGGTCGAAAAAGAGGACAAGGTGACCATCCTCAGCTACACCTGCTACCGGTGGGTCCTGAGCGATTTCGGCATCAACCGGATCGGGGCCTGCACCGTGGGCATCTATCAATCCACCCTGGCCGGGGATTGCCGGTATATCATCGACCACAGCGACAGCGTCCTGGCCTTTGCCGAGGACAGGACCCAACTGGCCAAATTGATGACCATCCGGGAGGAGATGCCCCGTGTCCGGAAGGTGATCCTGTTCAACGGAACGCCGCCGGAAGACGACTGGGTGCTCTCTTACGAGGATTTCCTCGAACTGGGCGACGGGGCATCCGACGCCGATCTGGCGGCCCGGACCGCGGCGGTGGGTCCCCAGGATCCGGCCGGCATCATCTACACCTCCGGCACCACCGGCCGGCCCAAGGGGGTGATCCTGACCCACGACAACATCACGTTTACGGGCCAGTCCTGCCCGGGGTGCGGCGGTTTCCGTCCGGGGGATACCACCTTCCTCTTCCTGCCCCTGGCCCACGTCTTTGCCCGAACCGCTGTTTACAGTTCAGTGTTTGTCGGCGCGACCACGATCTTCAACCGGAGTATGGACACCCTTATCGACGATTTCAAGGCGGCCCGTCCCCACTGGTTTGCCAGCGTGCCCCGTATCTTTGAAAAAGTGCATGCCAAGGCCCAGGCGGGCGCGGAAGCCAAGGGCGGGGTGGCGCTCAAAATGTTCCGGTGGGCCGGCGAGGTGGGCGGCCGGGTCAGCGACCTGAAGCTGGCGGGCCGTCCGCTGCCACTGCCGCTCCGGATGCAGTATGCCGTGGCCGACCGGCTGGTCTTTCAGAAACTGCGGGCCGCTCTGGGAGGCCGGGTCCGGTGGTGCATCAGCGGGGCCGCGCCCCTGAACCCGGACATCGGCCGGTTTTTCCATGCCGCCGGCATTCTTGTTCGGGAAGGACTGGGCATGACCGAAAACACGTCCTTTTCAAATCTCAACCGGATAGACCATTGCCGGTTCGGATGGGTCGGACCGCCGGGGCCCGGCATCAAGCAGCGGATCGCCGAGGACGGCGAGATCCAGTTCCGGGGCCGGAACGTCATGCCCGGCTACTACAAAATGCCGGAGGAGACGGCGGCGACCTTTACGGCGGACGGCTGGCTGCGGAGCGGAGACCTGGGAGAGATCGACGAAGAGAACTTCCTGCGGGTCACCGGCCGGAAAAAAGAGCTGATCATCACGGCGGGGGGTAAAAACATTGCCCCGGCGGCCATCGAGGGGGTGATGGCCACCTCCAAATATATCCATCAGGTGTGCGTGGTCGGCGACGGACGGAAGTTTCTCAGCGCCCTGGTCACCCTCGACCCGGACGCGGTCACCGAATACGCCCGGACCGAAGGCATCCCCTTCGGCGGGGTGGACGACCTCGTGGATCACCCCCGGATCCAGGCCCTCATCGAATCGGAGGTGGCGGAGAAGAACCGGGCCTTCGCGTCCTTCGAGACCATCAAAAAGGTCCTCATCGTACCCGAGTTCACCATCGACAACGCCATGATGACCCCGACTATGAAGCTCAAAAAACCGGTCATCCTGGACCGGTACCGCGACCGGATCGACGGCCTCTATGGGTGAGGAGATCCGTTCGCTGTTTGAAAATGGGTTGTCGGGGCGTCGGCCGGGCTACCGCTTCCAGCCGCCCAGGAGGTGGAGATGAAGGTGGAAGATCACCTGTCCGCCCCCTTTTTCGACATTGAACAGGAGCTTGTACCCCGATTCGCTGACCCCCTCTTTCCGGGCCATCTCCCTGGCGACCATGAAGAGTTCCCCGAGGATGGCCCGGTCGTCCTCCGTCAGATCGTTGACGCTCCGGATGTGCCGCTTCGGCACGATCAGAATGTGGACCGGGGCGTGGGGTTTGATGTCCCGGAAGACCACCAGGTGGTCGTTTTCGTACAGGAATTCGGTGTCCATCTTGCCGTGGGCGATGTTGCAGAAAAGGCAGTCCGCGGTCATGGGCGCACCTCCGTGGGGTTGGGTCGTTTCAGGAATTCCTGGGGAGCACCAGGGCATGCACAAAAAAAGGTTAGCCGGGACGGGCTAACCTTTGATGGTCGATTGGTGGAGCTGAGGGGGATCGAACCCCTGACCTCATGACTGCCAGTCATGCGCTCTCCCAGCTGAGCTACAGCCCCTTGTCAACAGGGCATCTTGTAGCAAATGGCGGTCCGGCTGTCAACAGGATTTTCACCCCGTCCCGAAATTGGCCCCGATTCGATCTCGGAGCGGGTCTTTTCCCGTCAACGCTGCATTATTCGCTTGAATTTTACCCGTTCATCGCTTTATATAGAGTGATGAATCCCGGTATGCCAACAGCCAACCATTCATCCATGCGGGAGGATGACCGTGTTTTATAAAGAGGAAGAGATCGACGCCGACAGGGATGCAGGGGACGGTGCGGGCGAGCGCATCGACCGAGAGGCTTATCACAAGGATTTCGAAACCCTGGAACTATCCGTCAATGCGTCTCCATCGGAAGTCACCGATGCCTACCGGCATCTGAAGGAAGCCTATTCGCCGGACCTGGTGTCCCTGTCGTCACCGGTGCAGCATCAGATCGAAAAAAAACGGCGGCAGGATATGATCGGGCAGATCGAAGCGGCCTACCGGAGCTTGGAGCGACTCTTTGAAAAAGAGGCGGCGTCCCGTTCCCCGGACACCGGGCCACCCACCGACGAGGCCCCCTTCCCGCCGGACGACGCCCTCCGGGCAGCGGTGGAAACCGGCCCGGAGGTCCCGGGAGGCCGGTCCGAAGCCTCCGAAGTGCCTGAAGGTGAGCAGGAGGCCCCGGAAAAGGAACCGGAAGCTCCGGAAGCTCCGGAAGCCCCGGAAGGCCAGGCCGAAGCTCAGGAGGGGGAACAACCGGAAGCCCCGGAAGAAGATCCGGAAGCCGGCGGACGGCCGATGCCGGACCTCGCCGATTTCAGCGGGCAGACCCTCCGGGAGATCCGGGAACAATTGAAGGTGCCGCTGGAAGAGATTTATGAGGAAACCAAGATCCGCATTCAGAACCTGGAAAGGCTGGAGACCGAACAGTTTGCGGAACTGCCCCCCGAGGTATATGTCAAGGGCTTTGTCAAAAGCTACGCCCGTTGCCTGTCCCTGGACCCCGACACGACCGTTCGGATCTATATGGAGAAATACCGGGACTGGCAGCGGCGGAAAGGGGGCAAACGGAATCGCCAGCAGCACCATGCGCCGTTTCGCTTTTCCCGGAAAAAAGCCGGAAAAGGGGAAGGGATCTTATAACGATTCCGGGGAAAAGGCGACCACTCCGTCGATGGTCGGGGTGTCCGACAGCAGCATCACCAGACGGTCCACGCCCAGGGCGTTGCCGCTGGATGGCGGCATATGGGCCAGGGCCTCCAGGAACGGTTCCGGACTCGGGTAGGGGGGGCGGCCGGCCCGGCGGCGAGCGGCCGCCTCGGTTTCGAACCGGGCCCGCTGGGCCGCGGGATCGGTCAATTCGGTGAAGGCGTTGCACAGTTCCATGCCGGCGATATAGAGTTCGAACCGCTCGGCCACGGAGGGATCGTCCGTTTTCAGCCGGGCCAGAGCCCCGGATGCCGCGGGGTAATCATAGAGAAACAGCGGCCGTCCGAACCCCAGGCGGGGTTCGATTTCCAGGGCGATCACCTCGTCGAACCGGTCCCCCTCCAGGGCCTCGGCCAGGGAAACATCTGCGTAGCGACTGAAGGCGGCCGCCACCGACAGCCGTTCCCAGGGAGTTTCGAGGTCGATGGCATGGCCCCCGCAGGCGAGGGATGCGCCCATGCCGACCGCCGCGGCCACGGACCGGACCAGCGATTCGGTGATCGCCATCATTTCCCGATAATCGGTACCGGCCGTGTACCATTCCAGCATGGTGAACTCGGTCAGATGCCGGTCCCCCCGCTCTCCCCGCCGGAAGCATTTGCAGATCTGGAAAATCCGGTCGAATCCCGCTGCCAGCAATCGTTTCATGCACAGTTCCGGGGAGGGTTGCAGGAACCACCCGTCGGCGGCAACCGCATCGATGTGGGCCTCGGGCGCAGGGGCGGGAATCCGGATGGGGGTTTCCACCTCCAGGTAGCCGTTGGTGGAAAAAAAGGCGCGAATGGCCGCCAGCACCTCTGACCGGAACCGTAGGGGCGACCGCCGGGAGGGCGTCTGGCGTTCTGGGGCGGATCGGGGGGCGGTCACAGTGTTTTGCTGAGGTATCGATCCTCGGGGCGGTCCTGGAGGTAGGCGTAGCGGTAGCGGGCCGCCTCGACGGTGTCGTACCAGTGGCGCCCCTGGTCCCGGCAGGCGGAACACGCCTTCCGCGGGATGTGGACCGCCAGGACCCGGGCGCCCCGGTCCGAGGCGGAGTCAATCCGGAGGGCCCCGCTGCAGTCGCTGCAGATGCGGAGGGTCTCCTGCTGCCGTTCCATGATCCCGTCGGTGTCATAGAAGATCGATCGTTCCCGCTCGCCGACCTCCTTTCCGTTTTGGAGCTGATCCCGGACCTCTTCCCGGCGTTGCCAGGCCTGCAAAATTTTTTCCCCGGTCGTTTCGATGTAGCGGGTGATGTCCCGGCTCTGCCGGATCCGGGCGGGATCGTAATCGGGTTCGACCACCCGGTCGTAATCCAGGCCGGCCATGGCCATGATGATTCCCACATTGACGTAGGGCAGGGCCCCCTCGATGGCATATCCCCCTTCCAGCACGGCGATGTCGGGTTGCAGCAGCGAGGTGAGCCGGGCATACCCCTGGGCGGAAAAATTCATGTTGGTGATGGGATCCGAGTAATGGTTGTCCTGGCCGGCGGAATTGACGATCAGGTCGGGTTTGAAGTCTTCGAGGATCGGCATCACGATCTTTTCGGCGGCATAGAGAAACCCCTCCTCGGAGGTGTGGGGCGGCAGGGGAATGTTGATGGTGGTGCCGGCGGCCGTGGGCCCCCCGAATTCGTGCATGAAACCCGAGCCGGGGTAGAGGGTGCGGCCGTCCTGGTGGAGGGAGATGAAGAGGGTATCCGGGTCATGCCAGTAGATGTCCTGGGTGCCGTCGCCGTGATGGCAGTCGGTGTCCACGATGGCGACCCGATCGACGCCGTAGGCGGCCCGCAAATACTCGATCATGACCGCTTCGATGTTGACGTTGCAGAACCCCCGGGCCCCGTGGACCACGCGCATGGCGTGATGGCCCGGGGGCCGGACCAGGGCGAATCCCCGGTCGATCCGTTTTTCCATCAGCGCCATGCCGACGGTTTTGGCCCCGCCGGCGCTGATGAAATGGGATTCGGTGGCCACCTCCCAAACGTCGGGGACGCAGAAATGGACCCGCTGGATGTCCTGGGCGCGCACGAGGTCGGGTTTGAGTTCCGTGATCCCGTCGATGTCGAAGAGCCCCTCTTCAAAGACCTGGTCCTGGGTATAGAGCAGCCGCTCCTCCCGCTCGGGGTGGGTGGGGCTGATGGCCCAGTCGAAGGCGGGGAAAAAGACCAGGCCGGTTGTGTGGGCGGCGCGCAGCATGGTGGACTCCTCTATTCGTCTTAAAATTGGCGGAAACGCTTGAACACACGGGGCTACCGCATTATTATTACCCAGAAGCGGGACCCAAAGTCAACAAAGGAGGTTTATCCTTGGGCAAAATCATCACCACCATCGTCGTCCTTGTGGGCATCGCCTTCGGGCTCCATTACTTCAACGTGGTCTACATTCCGTGGTTCGATTTTTCCGATACGCCGCAAGTGGAGACGCCCAAATCCGTGGATAAGGTGGTGGGCGCCAAAGACCAGAAACGGAAAGCGGCCGACGAAGCTTTAGGGGATCCATAATTCCCCATCGGTCCGCTCGGTTCGCAGGTGTGCCCCAATGAGCGGACGTTGTCAGTTTACCGAATAGATGAGGATGGGGTAAAATTCGTTCACTTTTTCCGGAAACTGGACGCTCAGCTTGAGAACGCCGGGGGTGGGGCGGAAGGTGGTTTTATAATGACCTCCGCTCCTTTCCAGATCATGCCACCGTCCTTCGTTGTAGAGAATGGCGCCGGTGATGCCCGAAGCGAGAAGGGAAAATGAGTATTTTTTTCCGTTTTCCAGCCGTCCGGTCAGGGGGGCCTCCCCCAGCCGGAGGACCCGCCCATCATAATCGTAGACTTCCGGAAATTCTGTAAAATCTTTCTTCTGGGTCTGGTTTCTCAACGCCTCGCCGCGGACGCCGATATTGTAAAAGGCGCGCAGGTCGGCGCGCCCCGGGTAGGTCTGGGCTTCGAATTCCGGCAGATCAATTGGGTCCCGGACCAGTTGCCAGTCCGGGTCGGCGGGCAGGTGATCGAACAGAAAATAGGCCGGCGGCGTCAGAAAATAGGTGGCGTCGAACCGTTTTTTGAACCGGCCGTCCTCGATAATGCCCGCTCCCCATGTGGGGTCGATCAGCCGCCAGTCGCCGTCGATTTGAACCGCGATCCACTCGTGATTGACCTTTCCGAAGCGTTTGCCCTGAAAATAGGTATGGCCTTTGCTGTACCCCCGGATCCGGCGCACATCCAGGCCGGCCCGCCGGCCCAGTGCATGGAAAAGGGCCGCGTAACCGTCGCACAGCGCCTTCCGGTTTCTGAGCGTATCTTCAGCAGCGGCACGGGTGCTTTTCCCTGAAAAGACCTTTGACCGGACGTCATAGGCGATGTTGTCGCCGATCCATCGGTAAATGGCCCGGGCCGCTTCTTCCTCGTTTCGGGCAGGCCGGGCCAGGTAGGCCGCCAGTCGATCCAGGGACCGTTCCGCATCCGCCGGCGCCCGAAGGGCATGTCGGTCGATGGCGGCGTAAACGCTGTCATCCCTCACCTCGACAGCGGGGGCCGTTGGAATGCGCGGCGATTCCGTTGCCTTGTCGGGCGTACCGCCGCAGCCCGATACCAGAAGACCGAAAAGACCCCACCACATCAATGTGCGAAACCGTGTGTTCATGATTCTTACTCCCTAAAGACGAGTTTGCCGCCCATGAGGCCGGCGATGACGGCGAACAGCAGCGCAATCAAATGAAGCAGCAGAAATATCCAGGCGGCGCTGCCGCCGCCGGTGGCGGCCTGCGGGTCGATGATCCACCAGATCAGGAGAAAGGCGGACAGCCCCGTCACCAGGATCCCGCAGAGGATTTTCGTGAAAAACACGTCGGTGCGGGCCCCGTTGTACTTGTATTGCCAGTTTTTGTACCCGGTGAAGAGCACCGCGGGCATGGCCAGCAAAACGATGACCATGTTGCACAGCGCCGCCGTTTCCAGGGCCGAGCAGCCGGACAACAGGGCGATCAGTACGAACAGGACGGTGATGGGGAGGACGCCGTTGGGGACGTGGACGGTAATGGGGTGGGCGTGGTGTCTGGTGATCAACTCGCCCAGCCGGTCCCGGGGGCCGGGAGCGGATGGCTCCGGTTCGTCGGGGGCTTCTCCGGCCCCGGCGGCGGGTGTCTGGGGGGAACCGGCGGACGATGGCGGGGCGGTGGCCTCCTCCGGCACGTCCTCCGATTCCGCGGGGGCTTCCGGTTCGGTGACATCGATGAATTTGCTCTTGTCAGCCCCGCAGACCGGACATGTCTCCGGCGGCTCCTCGCCTTCGTGAATATAGCCGCAAACCGTGCATTTCCACTTTTTCATTATGGGTCTCCCTTCTGGTTGGATGTCATTGGCTGCAAGGGGAAACCCTTTATCAAAAAGGGACGACATTGACAACAGGAAACGGCGGAACCTCTCTCTTCAACGACTTCCGCATCCCGGAGGGCTGTCGTGGGGGATTTCCGAAAGCCAAACAGGAACCGGTTCGCCATTGCCATGAGGGCCGGGTTGTGTCGGAAAAACAGGCAGACCCGACACCGTCTGTTTTTTGCCGCCGGGCCTTCTTCTTCCGGCTGGCGGGAGCATCCCCATGATTCGATACCTCCATCTGTCCGATCTGCATTTGACATCCAGTGACGAGAAAGGTCCGGTGGAGGCCTTCAAACAGGACGATGAAAGCGCGTACCGGGTCATTCGCGGCGGCTCGTGGGCCGGCGAGGCCGTGGGGGCTGCCGGGGCCGCCCCTTCTCCGGTCCACTCCATCCCATACCGCATGAAAAATAAAAAAAGGGCTTAGCCCGGCGGACTAAACCCTTCTACTGTCTGTTGGCGTCCCCAAGGGGATTTGAACCCCTGTCGCCGGCGTGAAAGGCCGGTGTCCTGGACCTGGCTAGACGATGGGGACGCAAGCTGTATGTCTTGGTGGGCCGTGCTGGGATCGAACCAGCGACTCTCTGCTTAAAAGGCAGATACTCTACCGACTGAGTTAACGGCCCCAGTAAAAGAAAAACATATACCAAATTTTTTCCTGCTGTCAACAAAAAATTGGTGGCCCCCCCAATAAAATGGTAGTGAGCTGAAACGGCACGGTTTTTCCGCACCCGGATGGGTTGAGGGCCTCTCCTCGATAGTCGGCGGACGGATCTCCCTTGTGATCCGGGATAAAACCTGATAAAGCCTTTTCCGGTGACTGTGCCCGTTTCTCCTGCCGGTTCCGCCGGAGGGCGGAGATGTCCCACGGGGTTTTCACGGGGGGTTCGGCAATTCTCTGGCGATTTCAGTTTTTTATACCCCGAAAAAAAGCAAATTCGACCCGCAGAAAAGTCTTGACAAGCCAAAAAAACAAATGATATATGTGCTCTCTGTTTATCGGGTTATATGGTTGAATTCAGAAGAGATTTCTTTTTGGCGGTTTGCCCTGGAAACGGGCAATAGAGATATAAACGGTTGTCGGAATTTGGTAAAGATTAAGGTGAGCTGGTCAAAACAACGTTTGGCCATTCGAGATGAAGGGAGGTGCGAACAGTCAAAGATTGTACCGCAGCGTAACTGGCATCGATAACGGTAACTTTTAATCACAAATCAGGAGGTAGGATAAATGCCGAGTTTTGTAATCAACGAGAAATGTGACGGCTGCAAGGGTGGCGACAAGACCGCTTGTATGTACATCTGCCCCAACGATCTGATGGTCCTGGATCCCAATTCCATGAAAGCCTACAATCAGGAACCGGATCAGTGCTGGGAGTGCTTCTCCTGCGTCAAGATCTGCCCGACCCAGGCCATCGAGGTGCGGGGCTATGCCGACTTTGTGCCGCTGGGAAGCAGCATCATGCCGATGATGGGCACCGAAGACGTCATGTGGACCTGTAAGTTCCGCAACGGCACCATCAAACGCTTCAAGTTCCCCATTCGGACAACCCCCGAGGGACAGGCCAACGCCTATCCGGAGCTGAAGGGCAAGGATCTGGACAGCGATCTACTCAGCACCGAAGAAGCCGACGGCTACGCGGTTCCGAAACCCCAGGCGACCGTCTAAGGGAGTTCTGCCACGCCATTTTTGTTATTTGGACAGGTTCGATCTAAGAATAATTCCGGCCTGACGCGCGTCGGGCCACATTGCTAAGGAGGTTGTAGAATGGCATTACCGAACAAACCCAAGGGTGAACTCAAGGCCGTTAGGGATCCTGAAGTCGAGGAGCGTGAAGTTGATATTCTGATCGTGGGCGGCGGCATGGCGGCTTGCGGCTCCGCGTTCGAGGTTAAAAAATGGATGTCCGACGACCAGAGCGTGCTGCTGGTGGACAAGGCCGCCATGGAGCGCTCCGGCGCCGTGGCCCAGGGCCTCTCCGCCATCAATACCTACATCGGCGACAACACCGCCGATGATTACGTTCGCATGGTGCGCAACGACCTGATGGGCATCGTCCGCGAAGACCTGATCTTCGACCTGGGCTGCCACGTGGACGATTCCGTCCATCTGTTTGAAGAGTGGGGCCTGCCGGTCTGGAAGAAGACCGACGACGGCAAAAACCTGGACGGCAAAAAGGGCCTGAAGCAGGGCACCCTGAAGTCCGGCGCCACCCCGGTCCGCACCGGTAAATGGCAGATCATGATCA
>CAYPCE010000046.1:0-2147 GCA_964409085.1 uncultured Desulfobacteraceae bacterium
TCAATCTCCCGCTTCCCAAACAACCCATACGGCTTCACCATCAAAATCACCACCAGCAGCACGAAGGGGGCCAAATCCTTCACCCCGCCCCCGAAATAGGGGTCCAGGTAGCCCCCGGCCAGATTCTCCACCACCCCGATGATGAACCCGCCCAGGATGGCCCCGCCGATGGAATCGAGGCCGCCCAGGATCACCACCGGGAAGATCTTCAGGCCGATCTGGCCCAGGTTGGGCTGGATGCCCCCGATGTTGCCGATCACCACGCCCCCCAGGCCGGCGGCGATGGCCCCCAGGGCCCAGGCCAGGGTGAACATGGAGCGGACGTTGATGCCCATGGAATAGGCGGCCATCTGGTCGTTGGCCGTGGCCCGCATGGCGATGCCCACCTTGGCGTATTTGAAGATCAGGGAAAAGACGATCACCGCCGTGATGGAAATCAAAAACCCGTAGAACATGTTGGACCGGACGATGGCGAACCCCAGGTCGATGGGGGCCCGGGGGAAGATCTGGGGAAAGCTCTTGAAGTCGGAACTCCAGAGGATCTCCGCCAGCCCCGTGAGGATGGACCCCAGCCCGATGGTCGCCATGACGATGCTGATGGTGGGCTGGCCCAGCATGTGGCGCAGGATGAGCCGCTCCACCAGGAACCCCAGCAGGGCCGCGCAGAGCATGACGATAAGGAAGGTGGGGATCACCGGCAGCCCCAGCAACACCAGGAACGTATAGCAGAAATAGGCGCCCAGCATCATGAACTCGCCGGTGGCGAAATTGAGGATGCTGGTGGCCTTGTAGATGAGGACGAACCCCAGGGCGATGAGGGCGTATATCCCGCCCACGGCCACGCCGCTGACCATCAGTTGCAGGAAAATGTCCACGTCAGCCCTTTTTCTCCCCCAGGTAGGCCCGGATCACCTCGGGATGGTCCGCCACCGCTTCCGGCGCGCCCTCGGCGATCTTCCGGCCGAAATTGATCACCGCCACATGATCGCTGATGTCCATGATGACGTTCATGTCGTGTTCGATGAGGATGATGGTGATGTCCCTTTCTTCCTTGATGTCGAGGATGAACCGGGCCATGTCCTCGGTCTCCTCGGCGTTCATGCCGGCCACCGGCTCGTCCATGAGCAGGACCCGGGGCCGCATGGCCAGGGCCCGGCCCAGCTCCACCCGTTTCTGGAGGCCGTAGGGCAGCGCCCGCACCGGCAGATTGCGGATGTCCTCGATCTCCAGAAAATCGATGATCTCCTCCTCCACCTCCCGGCGGAGCTGCATCTCTTCATGGTGAGCGGCGCCCCAGTAAAGGAGGGAGGCCAGCAGGCCGGTTTTCAGATGGGCGTGGGCGCCCAGTTTGATATTGTCCAAAACGGTCATGCCGTGGAACAGGGCGATGTTCTGGAAGGTCCGGGCCAGGCCCAGGGCGGCCCGGCGGTCGGTGGAGACCCGGGAAAGGTCCCGGCCGTCAAAGGCGATCCGGCCCGCGTCGGGCCGGTAAAAGCCGCCGATGCAGTTGAGGATGGAGGTCTTGCCCGCGCCGTTGGGGCCGATGATGGCGAAGATTTGGCCTTCGGGGACGTCGAGGTTCACGTCCGACAGGACCTGGAGCCCGCCGAAGGAGAGGCTGAGGGTGTCCACCTCGAGGATGCCCATTTATTCACATATCCCATTTCCATCAAATTTGTGAATCAAACTCATTTGACGAATTTCATTCATATTATTGGAAGGAACAATTGTCAAGAATGAACACCGATGAAAAGGGATGGCGATGTAGAAAAATGAAAAACGGCAGGAGGGGATGGGACGGCGGCGGGCATGGAGCGTTGCCCGCCGCCGTCCCGAAGGGGAAAGAGGGAAACCGGATTGGACCTATTCAGTGGCCGCCATGGGCTCTTTCGCCGCATTGGGGTCGGCTTCGGCCTTTTTTAGAATCTCCCTCACCCGGGTTTCAGGCAGCCAGGTCACTTTGCCGTTGCCCACGTTGTAGATGGCACCCACCACTTTGGCTTTGCCGCTGTTGGCGATCTGCCGGGAGGCGGGGCTGACCATGAACAGGTCCTCGATGACCTGCCAGACGTTCTCTTCGATGGCTGCGGGAATGAGCGTATCCTCGTTGGCGTCCGGATGGGCGGCCATGGCCCGCTTTACGGCCG
>CAYPCE010000046.1:2247-21123 GCA_964409085.1 uncultured Desulfobacteraceae bacterium
ATGAGCGTATCCTCGTTGGCGTCCGGATGGGCGGCCATGGCCCGCTTTACGGCCGGCTCGATGTTCTTCACCAGGGGCGGGATATTCCGTTCCAGCGCACCGCCCTTGCCCTGGGCGGCGCGGGTCACGGCGGTGACGGCGCCGCACTGGGTGTGGCCCAGCACCACCAGGACCGGCGTGTTGACATGGGCCAGCCCGTATTCGATGGACCCGGCTTCGTGGGTGCCGCACACGTTGCCCGCGACCCGGATCACAAAGATGTCCATGATGCCGGCGTCGAAGATCCGTTCCACCGGCACCCGGGAATCAGAGCAAGTGATCACCGTGGCGTAGGCATGATCCCCCTGGTCCTCATTCCCCGCCTGCATCAGCCGTTCGAAATCGGTGCGCGGGTGATCGGGGGTGCTGTTGACGAACCGCTCGTTTCCTTCCCTGAGCAGCTGGAGAGACTCATCCGGAGATGGCTTGGTTTTGCCGCCGAGCATTTGTCTTCCTCCTTTTTCAGTCAAACCTGTCGTTGGATGGCCATTCAGTGAACCCTTGTTATCGTGCAGCCTTTACCACACCCATCCGGTTTTTGCTACACCAAACCCGCGAAAACCATCGTAACGGTCTGCATAGCGGTTGCCACCGACCCGCCGCCGTACTATAATCGGCTTCAATGACAACAGAACGAACGCCTCAACCGCACAGGGGAAGGATTCGCGTGGAACCCATCATCACCGTCAAGGACCTGACCAAAAAATTCAAAGACTTCGTGGCCGTGGACGGCATCTCTTTTTCCGTGGCGAAAGGGGAGTTTTTCGGCCTGTTGGGCCCCAACGGCGCCGGGAAGACCACCACCATCCGGATGCTCTACGGGTTTTCGCCGCCTACGTCGGGGACCCTGCAGGTGCTCGGCCTGGACATCGACACGGGGTGGCGGGGCATCAAATCCCGGATCGGGGTCTGCCAGCAGGAGAACAGCCTCGATCCGGACCTGACGGTGACCCAGAACCTGGTCATCTTCGCCAGCTACTTCGACATCCCCGGCAAGGAAGCCCGGGAGCGGGCCCGGGAACTGCTCGACTTTTTCGCCCTCTCCCACCGCGGCAACGACAAGGTGGCGGAACTGTCCGGCGGTATGGCCCGGCGGCTGACTTTGGCCCGGTCCCTCATCAACCAGCCCGACATCCTCGTGCTGGACGAACCCACCACCGGCCTCGACCCCCAGTCCCGGTATCAGATGTGGGACCGGCTGGACGCCCTCAAGGGGCGCGGCCTCACGGTGCTCATCACCACCCATTACATGGAAGAAGCCCAGAACCTCTGCGACCGGCTGGTCATCATCGACCATGGCCAGATTCTGGTGGAAGGCAGCCCCCAGACCCTGATCGCCAGGCATACCGGCGGCAACGTCATCGAGATCGCCGGCCACGAAGACAAGGTCATCGATTTCGTCCGGCAACACGGCATCGAATACGACGACCTGGGGGACCGGCTCATCCTCTATACCCCCAGCGACGCATCCGACCTCAACAACACCATCATCGACCGGTTCTGCGTCGACAAGTGCACCTACCGCAACTCCACGCTGGAGGACGTGTTTCTCCGGCTGACCGGAAGGGAACTAAGAGAATGATCCGACTCGACGCCATTTCGTGGCGATTTCTGAAAGTGTGGCGGCGCAACCTCATCACCTACGGCAAAATCTGGAAGGTCAGCTTTCTGACGCCGCTCATAGAACCCATCCTCTACATTCTGGCCTTCGGCATGGGGCTGGGGGTGATGATCGGCGAGGTGCATTACGGCGGCGCCACGCTCTCCTATACCCGGTTCATCGCCCCGGCCCTGATCGCCGTGGCCGTGATGCACAACGCCTTTTTCGAGACCACCTATACGTCATTCGTCCGGATGTATTTCCAGCGGACCTTCGACGGGATGCTGGCCACGCCCCTGTCGCTGGAAGAGATCATCCTGGCCGAGATCGTCTGGGCCGCCACCAAGGCCACGGCGGCGGCGGCCATCATGATGGCGGTGCTTGGGGCCTTCGGCCATGTCGCCTTTCCCATGGGCCTGCTGATGATCCCCACCGCTTTTCTGGGGGGCCTGGCATTTGCGGGGATCGGCATGGTCTTCACCGGCATCGTGCCCACCATCGACCTCTTTAACCTGCCCATGTTCCTGTTCATCACCCCCATGTTCCTCTTTTCCGGGACGTTTTTTCCCATCACCAACCTCCCGGAGTGGGCCCGGCCCCTGGCAATGGGGGTCCCCCTCCACCATATCGTGGAGCTGGCCCGGACGCTGTGCATCGGGGTCCATGAAACCGGGGCACTGGTGAGCCTGGCTTACCTGGCCGTGTTTTCAGTGGTCTCCACCCTGCTGGGGCTGATGTCCATGCGGAGACGGTTGATCAAATGAAGACGATCCGGAAATGTTCGCACCATACGGATGGATAAACCGGTGGACCCTAACGCCGCCCGATCCCACCTGACCCGAATCTTCAACGCCGGCCTCGCCCGGGTCGATCCCCGTCGGATGATGCGGGACCGGGTGACGCTCTCGGGGGACGGCCTGTCGGTTCATCTGGAAACCGGCGGCGCCGGGATCGACCTGTCCGGTTTTCGCCGGATCCTCGTCATCGGCGCCGGCAAGGCGACGGCCCCCATGGCCCGTGCCGTGGAGGAGATTCTGGGAGGCCGCATCGACCGGGGGCTCATTGGGGTCAAATACGGCCATACCGTCCCCCTCGACATCGTCGAAACCCTGGAATCGGACCACCCCGTGCCCGACGAAAACGGCGTCGCGGCGGCGCGACGCATCGTGGAACTGGCGGACGGCGCCGACGGGAAGACGCTGGTCATCGGCCTCGTCTCCGGCGGCGGATCGGCCCTGTTGCCCCTTCCCCTGGAGGCCACCGTGGACGGCGCGCCCCTCCGGCTCACCCTGGAAGACAAACAACGGACCACCCAGGCCCTGCTGGCCTGCGGCGCGGCCATCGAAGAGATCAACTGCATCCGCAAGCACCTGTCGGGCGTCAAGGGCGGACGGCTGTTGTCGCACTTGGCCCCGGCCCGGAGCCTCAACTTCATCCTCTCCGATGTCGTGGGCGACGACCTGTCCAGCATCGCCTCGGGGATCACGGCGCCGGACCCCACCACCTACGGCGACGCCCTGGCCATCATCGAAAAATACGGCATCGGCGGCAAGCTTCCCGAAGCGGCCGTCCACGCACTGGAACTGGGCAACGCCGGCAAACTCCCCGAAACCCTCAAACCCGGCGACCCGGCCGAGGCCCTGGCCACCAACCTGCTCATCGGGACGAACCGCAGCGCGCTGAACGCCGCCGCCGAAGAAGCCCGCCGGCTGGGATACAGGCCGGTCCGGCTCACCTCCCGGATCACCGGCGAGGCCCGGGACGTCGCCCGGTTCCTCTCCGCCATCGCCCTGGACGCGGCCCAATACGGCTTGCTGGCCGGAGCACCCGCCTGCATCCTCTCCGGCGGCGAACCCACCGTGACGATCCGGGGCGACGGCAAAGGCGGCCGGAACCAGGAGATGGCCTTGGCCTTCCTGGTGGAAATGGCCCGCCGCCCCGACGAATTCAAGAACGTCCATTTCCTCTCCGCCGCCACCGACGGCAACGACGGCCCCACCGATGCGGCCGGGGCCTTTGCCGGCCGGGATCTGCTGGCCGAGGCCGGCCGCCGGAACCTGAACCCGGAGGCGTTCCTGAACAATAACGATGCCTATAGGTTTTTCGATCAGATCGGCGGCTTATTGAAAACCGGACCCACAAATACCAATGTTTGCGATTTGCAGGCCATCCTATTGCCGAGTCGCCCAAAAGCATCCTAATATCAGCGGGCAACATGGACGAAACGCCACTAAAACGCATCATTTGGGACTACAACGTCGATACCGACGACCTCATTGCCTTCCTCACGGGAGAAAAAGAAAACTTGCATCACTTCACGCGTGAAATGCTCTACGTGAGAATATTGGAAAGGCTGTCCTGGTATGAGATACTGGAATCCCTCCCGATGCACGTAATCAAGCGGATGCTGAGAGAAGGCATTATCTCCAAACTCCGGAGCGAATCCATGAGGCGGAAATATGAATACGCCGCACGAGTATTACACAACCAGCCTTTACCCCCTTCAAGATGGGATACTGAAAATCGTGACCCATCTGAATACCCCATTTTATCTGACCGGCGGTATACTGCTGAGTAGGTGATTTTCACCAATTGACATTTATCTCCGTTGATGGCAAATGGTCTCAATGACCGATTTCCATCACAACATCTTCTATTATTACCGGGGCGCACATCAGCAAGAGAAGGATAAGGAGCGCCAACTGGAAGACAACGTCACCAAGGCGCTGATCAACACGCTGCGTCATGCCAACGGGCGGGTCCGCAAGGAATTTTTGAAATGGCTGGGGATTCCGATCCGGGCGGATGATCATATCCGTCTTGTATTGCAGCGGCCCACCATCGGGGAAGAGCGAATCAGCCGGAAAAAGAAACGGGTCCTGGTGGCGTTGTTGCCTGAACGCGGGGATTTTAAACCGGACAGCGACATAGGCGATGCGACGGATTATGACAGCCGGCCGGACGCTTGGATTTACGGGGACGACTTCGTTGTCTTAATCGAAAGCAAAGTGATCGGGTACATCGATGCAAAACAGATGAACCGCCATTTCAGCAAACTCATGCGGGACGGCGAACCGGAACCGGTCTACATTGAACAGCGATGGGCGGATGTCCACCACCTGTTCTCGCGGATCTGGCACGGATTGAATGGAACCGACAACTGGCTTGCGGGTCAATTCACGGAATTTCTAGAGTACAACAACATGGCGGATTTTACGGGATTCAAAACGGAATTTTTCGATTATTTTTTTACCCGGGACGACGACGATGTCCGGAAATGGGTGCGGGCATCCTTCGCGGATTTTGCCATGAAGGTTCAAGCCGTCCTGGTTCAATTCGATCCATTTTATGAAACCTTTGATGTCGGTCAGTTGAAGGTTTCGGACGAACATGCCTGGGCCGCGTTCGGGCCGGGGACCGAAAAGGATACCAAGAAATACAGAAACATGGCGCACCTGATGATAACCGCGGATTCGCAGGGGCTCGAAGTTAAAGCCAACATCGAATTAAAATCGGCGACGGACCACTTGAAGGAAAAAATCCGGACTCAGCCCCAAACGTTTCGCCATTTTTTCTCCGAGTTCCAAAAGGACGGCCCCTATCAGGTGAAAATCGAGGAACGGGTGAAACATCAGGTAACGATTTATGATTATCATCCTGTCGCAAATCTGGCATCCGATTACCTGACCGACGAGAGAACGGGGGACAGAGCGATGGATTTCTTGGCTTCCCTGATTATGGATATTCCCCTGCCGTATTTTATGGCGGCCCGCCATATCGACCGGATTCGCGCCATCCAGTTATCGACGGAGAAAAATGGCGAAGGTCTCGTGCGGGAAATTGTCGCGATAATGAAAACCTTCCATCCGCTCGTGGCGTTTGTGAATCAATGAAATCTTGCCTCAACAGGCGGGTCATCCGCATTCAGCACATCACCGCCGCGCGCCTGCTCGACGCCGGCCTCCACGAGGCCCTTTCCGGGTAAACACACATTCTGCAACATATCAACAAACAGTTGGGCCTTGATCAAAAACCCGGGCAAAAAGGGCGATCACAAGGATCGCCCCTACGGCGCAACCGGTCGATTTTGGTAGGGGCGAACCTTGTGTTCGCCCCAAAACGGCCGAAACAATGATCAAGGCCAACCGTTTGAACGATCACGCACCGTGGCGTACCCTGTGACGGGCGCTCCCGCCGGGATGGCCGGGATCGGATTTTCCCAAAAAAATTGTTCTCTTGAAATCCCACCCTGTAGCTGGTTTAATTCCAATAGGGCGAACCGGATCGGGCAGCGCCCAGCGCGGCAACGGAATTAGACGGGACGCCCCTTCCCGCCGACGCTTCAGCTTACGCACGACCGCCGGTAAACAAGCGCTTCCCCTTGACGACGACATACGGGTTCATTCATGGAATTTGATCACTACACCCCTTTGGAAACCCTCCACCAAAGCCGCCGCACCGGAGTGCGCCGGGCCTTGAGAGCATCGGACCGTCGACCGGTCATCCTGAAAATCAACACGGACCCCGATGTCGAAGACGGAGACCGCCGACTCGAACACGAGCACGACATCGGCCGGATGCTGAACGGCGAGTTCGCCGCGGTCCCGCTTTCCCTGGAGACCGCCGACGGTCCCGCCACGCTGGTGTTCGACGACGACGGGATGACCGCCCTGTCCCGGCTCATCCCGCCCGATGGATTCGGCCCGGACGCCTTTCTCCCCCTGGCGGTCGGGATCGTCAAAGCGGTGGAATCGGTCCACGCCCGCAACATCATCCACAAAGACATCAACCCCGCCAACCTCATCGTCACCCCGTCCCTGGACCGGGTCAAGCTCATCGATTTCGAACTGGCCACCCGGATGCGGCGGGAGGAGGTCGGTATCCAATCCGCGGCGGTGCTGGAGGGGACCCTGGCCTACCTGTCGCCCGAGGGGACGGGGCGGGTCAACCGGGCCGTCGACTACCGGGCCGATTTCTACGCCCTGGGCGTCACCTTGTATCAACTCCTCACCGGCCGCCTCCCCTTCCCCGAGAGCGATCCCATGACCCTGGTCCACCGCCACATCGCCAAACGTCCTCCGCCGGCCCGGAAGACCAACCCGGCGGCCCCCCGGATCGTTTCCGATCTCATCGAAAAGCTCATGAACAAACTCGCCGAGGACCGGTATCAATCGGCTGCCGGCCTCCGGGCCGACCTCGAAGAATGCGCGCGCCGGTATCGGGACGCGGGACGCATCCCTCCCTTCGACCTGGCCCGACACGATGTCTCCGGCAGGATTCAGATCCCACAGAAGCTCTACGGCCGGGAATCGGAGATCGGCCGGCTGTTCGATATCTTCGGACGGGTCGCCAACGGCGCCTCGGAGATCGTCTTCATCTCCGGGTACGCCGGCGTGGGCAAAACCTCGCTGGTGCGGGAGGTCCACAAGCCCATGACCGAAAAAAACGGCCTTTTCGCTCCGGGAAAATTCAACCCGTTCCAGAAAGACATCCCCTATTTCGCCGTCACCCAGGCGTTCAACGAGGTGTGCCGGTATTTCCTGACGGAACCGCCGGCGGTCCTGGAGCGGCGGCGGTCCCGGATCATGGCGGCGCTGGGCCCCAACAGCCAAATTGTCGCCGACGTCGTTCCCGAACTGGAAAACGTCATCGGTCCGCGGCCCGCGCCGCCCGCCATGGGCGCGGCGGAAGCCCAGCACCGGTTCGACATCTATGTCAAACGGTTCGTCCGGGCCCTGTGCCGGCCCGACCAACCGTTGATCCTTTTCATCGACGACCTCCAGTGGGGCGACCGGGCTTCCATGAACCTGCTCAAAGGACTGCTGCTGGACGGCGGGATCCCGCATCTGATGATCATCGCCGCCTACCGCGACAACGAGGTGGACGACCGCCATCCCCTGATGAAGATGCGCGCCGCCCTCGAAACCGCCGACGCCGGGTGCGGCGGCATCCACATCGAGGCCCTGACCCGGGCCGGCATCAACGCCCTTCTGGCGGACAGCCTCGCCCTGCCGCCAACCGACACCGAACCGCTGGCGGGGCTGATCTTCGAAAAGACCGGCGGCAACGCCTTTTTCACCCACCAGTTCATCCACGAGCTGGCCGAAGACGGACGCCTTTATTTTGATGCGCAACGCCGGCGATGGCGATGGCGTGCCGACCGCATCGTGGAACATCGCGTCGCCGCCACTGTCGTCGACATGATGGCGGACCGGATGGGCCGGCTGGACCCGGCGACCCTGGCGGCCCTCCGCGCGGCCGCCTGCATCGGCGGCCGGTTCGGCCTGGACCTGCTGAGCCGGACCCTGGGAAAGGACCTGGAAACGACCCTGGCCGCGCTGGACCCGGCCTTGACCGGGGGGCTGATCCTGCCCCTCACCGACGATTATAAACACGCCGACACCCGCCACGCCGCCCGGTTCAAATTTCTCCACGACCGGGTCCATCAGGCCGCCTATTCCCTGACAGATCCGCGGGACCGCCGGCGCACCCATCTGAAGATCGGCCGCCTGCTGCGCCGCGACGCGCTGGACGATCCCCTGGCGGCCGCCGTCCTCGACATCGCGGAGCAATACCGCCACGCCATCGACCTCGTGGAGGACCCGGCTGAAAAGAACGAACTGGCGCGGCTCTACCTCATGGCCGGCCGCAAGGCCAAGGCGGCGGCCGCCTACCGGGAGGCCCTGGCCTACTTGACGACCGGGCAGGGCTGCCTGTCGCCCGGCCGGGCCGACGCCCCGACCGACCTTGCGTTCCCGCTTTTCGAGGAGGCGGCCGAAGCGGCCTTTCTGTGCGGCGAATACGCGGCCATGGACCGCCATGCCGACGCGGCCCTGGACCGCGCCCGGTCCCTGGCCGACGAGGCCCGGATCCGGATCATCCAGATCCAGGCCCTTATCGCCCGGAACCGCCGAAAAGACGGCATCGCCAAGGCCCTGGCGTTTCTGGACAAACTGGGCATCGAACTCCCGGAATCGCCGGCCCCGGAAGCGGTGGGCGGCGCGCTGGCCGACATGGCGGCCTTCCTGTCGGACCGGTCCATCGAATCCTTCGTGGACCTGCCGGCCATGACGGACGAAACATTGATCCCCGCCGTCCGGATCATGGCCGCCGCCACGTCCGCCGCGTTCGTCGCGGCCCCCGGCCTGATGGTGCTGCTGATCCTCAAGCAGGTCGAGCTGTCCATCCGCCACGGCAACCTGCCGGAATCGAGCTATTTTTACGTGTTCTACGGCGTCGTGCTCTGCGGCGTCGTCATGGACACCGACACGGGATACCGGTTCGGCCGCCTGGCCGTGGCGTTGCAGGACCGGACCCCCGACCGGCGGACGGCGGCCAAAACCGGCCATGTGTTCAACGACCTCGTCCGCCCCTGGAAGGAGCATCTCCGGTCGTCTCTCACTCCCCTGATTGAGAATTACGAGATCGGGCTGGAACTGGGCGACGTGGAATTCGCCGCCTATTCGGCCCACATTTATTCCGCCTACCTGTTTCTGGCGGGGGAGCCCCTCGACGCCGTCGAGGCGGAGATCGCCCGGTACAGCCGCGCCATCGAAGCCATCCACCAGACCGACACCCACTGCTGGAACCTCATTTTCTGGCAGACCGTTTTGAATCTGACGGGCGCGTCGCCCGCGCCGTGGGAGATCACGGGCAGGGTCCACGACGAGACCGCCCGGCTGCCGGTCTACACCGGCGCCAACGACAAGATGGCCTTGTGCTATCTGTTTTTGAACAAATGCATCCTCAACTACCTGTTCGAGGATTATCCGGCCGCCATCGGAAACGCCGAACGGGTCGAACCCCACCTCGACGGCGCCACCGGCAAATACACGGTGGCGGTCTTCTACTTCTACGATGCCCTGGCCCGGCTGGCCCACTATGCCGCCATGCCGGCCGACGAACAGGACGCGGCCATGGAACGGGTCGTCGAAGATCAGCGAAAACTGGCGTCCTGGGCGGGATTCGCGCCCATGAACTTTCAGCACAAACACGATCTGGTGGCGGCCGAAAAGGCCCGGGTTCTGGGCCAACTGGAGGCCATTCCCCTGTATGAAGCGGCCATTTCGGGGGCGAAGCAACACGGTTTTTTACAGGAAGAAGCCTTCGGGTACGAGCTGGCGGCCCGATGCTACCTGGGCCGGAACATGCAGAAGGCGGCCCGGACCTACCTGGCCGAAGCCCTCGCGCTTTACGGCAAGTGGGGCGCCCGGGCCAAATGCGATCAGTTGCGGCGGACCTATCCGAAATTTCTCCTGTCCGATCCTTTCAGGCCGGACGGCAGCGCCACCCTCACCGAAACCCAGCTGGACCGGCAAAGCATCGTCAAGGTTTCCCAGGCCATTTCCAGCGAGGTGCGGCTGGACCGGCTGCTGGAAAAACTGATCGCCATCGCCGTGGAAAACGCCGGCGCGGACCGGGGCGCTTTGATCGTTTGCGAAGACGAGGGGCCGAAACTCCAGGCCATCCAGACCGTCGACCCGGAAGCGACCCGCACCCTGATGGGGACGCCCATCGAAGCGAGCGCCGACATCCCGGCGGCGATGATCCGGAGGGTGATCCGTTCCGGGGAGATCGTCGCGCTCCCGGACGCGTCCGCGGACCCGTCCTGGCGGGAGAACGTTTACATCGAACGGACCCGGCCCAAATCCGTCCTGTGCATGCCCATCATCTACCGGGGCGAGGCGACCGGGGTCCTGTACCTTGAAAACAGCCGGTTCGCCGACATCTTTACCGAAGAACGGGTGCGGACCCTGGACATTCTCGCGGCCCAGGCCGCCATCTCCATCCAGAACGCCCGGCTGTTCGGGACCTTGCAAGAGTCCCGGGATCATGCCGCCGATCTCATCGACAAATCGCCCGGCCTGATCTGCGGCATCGATCCGGACGGGCGGGCGACGTTCGTCAATCCGACCGTTGAGCGGATTACCGGATACAACAGTGAAGAGATGGTCGGCCGCGACCTGTTGGCGCTGCTCTATCCGGGAGATGAGCAACACCAGATCAAGTCGTTTTTCGATCGGCCGGAAACCGGCGAGGTGACCGGCTGCGAAATGACCCTGACCTGTAAAAACGGCGAAAAGCGGACCGTGGAATGGAGCAGCCTGACCCGGCGGGATGATGGGGGCCGCATCAAGGAGATCATCGGGTTCGGCAACGACATTACCGGGCGGAAACGGGCCGACAAGGCCCTGCGGGAGAGTGAAAACCGCTTGAAAAGCATCCTCCAGGCCAACCCGTCGCCGGTGGTGGTCTACGACGCCCAGGGCCATCCCCGGTTCATGAACCCCGGCTTTACCGAGGTGTTCGGCTGGACCATGGACGAACTGAGGGGAAGAACCATCCCCTTTGTCCCCGAAGCGGAAAAGGCGAAAACCGCCGAGGAGATAAAAAAGATCTACCGCACGGGCCGCCCGGCGAAATTCGCGACCAGGCGCCTCACCAAAGGGGGCGATGAACTGGACGTGATCGTATCGGCCGCAATCATCAAGCGGTCGGACGACGCGCACAGCGGCATGGTGGTGAACCTCACCGACATCAGCGAGCAAAAACGTTTAGAGCGCCAGCTCAATCAGGCCCAGAAGATGGAATCCGTGGGCCGGCTGGCGGGCGGCGTGGCCCATGACTTCAACAACATGCTCACCATCATTCTGGGCAACACCGAAATGATCATGGAAGATTTGGGACCGGACCATCCCTTGCACGCCGACATCGAAGCCATTCAGAACGCGGCCCAGCGCTCGACGGATCTGGTCCGGCAACTGCTGGCGTTCGCGAGAAAACAGACCATCGCGCCGGAACGGCTGGATCTGAACGCCGCGGTGGAAGGAATGCTCAAAATGCTTCAGCGGCTCATCGGGGAAAACATCGCCCTGGACTGGCGGCCGGCAATGGATCTGTGGCCAATCCACATCGATCCGTCTCAAATCGACCAGGCCCTGGCCAACCTCTGCGTCAACGCCCGGGACGCCATCGACGGCGTCGGCCGGGTCGTGATCGAAACCCGCAACGTCTCTTTCGACGCGGCCGACTGCCGCCTGCGCCCGGAACTCAAGCCCGGGGATTACGTGATGATGGTCTTCAGCGACAACGGCTGCGGAATGGACCGGGAGACGGTCAGGAACATTTTCGAACCCTTTTTCACCACCAAAAAAGTCGGCCAGGGCACGGGGCTCGGCCTGGCCACCATTTACGGCATCGTCAAACAAAACGACGGTTTCATCAACGTTTACAGCGAGCCGGGCCGGGGAACGACATTCAAACTCTATTTTCCGCGGCACAGGCCGACGGCCGAAGGAACGAAAACCGTCGCCCGGACAACGCCCGCCGATACGGGGCATGAAACCATCCTGATTGTGGAAGACGAAAAGTACATCCTGGAAATGGCTGGCATGATGCTCGATCGGCTGGGCTACCGCGTCGCTACCGCCGAGTCACCGGGGGAAGCCGTCCGGATGGTCGAAAACGGCGGCGTGGGCCCGATCGACCTGCTCCTGACCGACGTGGTCATGCCCGGAATGAACGGCCGGGAACTCTGCGACACCCTGCTTCGCGTTTATCCAACGCTGAAATGCCTGTTCATGTCCGGCTACACAGCCGATGTCATCGCCCGCCACGGCGTATTGGAGGAAGGCGTCGCCTTTATCAACAAACCCTTCTCCATCAGAGATCTTGGCGCCAAGGTACGGGAGGTGTTGGATGGGTAGGCGTCGGTTCGACCTATTGTCTCACCCCATCATCCGTCCCGGCACAAACAAAACAATCTCCGGAAACAAAATCAACACCCCGATCATCGCCGCCATGGCCAGAAAAAAGGGCAGCACGCCCCGGAAGATCGTCCCCGCTTCCAGATCCCCGGCCACGCCTTTGAGCACGAACACGTTGACACCCACCGGCGGCGTGATGAGGCTCATTTCCATGGTCAACGTGATGACGATGCCGAACCAGACGGGATCGAAGCCGAGGCCGACCACGATGGGGTAGACGATGGGCACGGCCAGGACCATGATGGAGAGCCCCTCCATGAAGCAGCCCAGGCCGATGAACATGAGGAGGATGGCGATGAGGACCCCGTGGGGGCTGAAATCCGCCGCGATGATCCGGGCCGCCAGGGCGTCGGGCAGGCGGCTCAGGGTCATGAAATATTGGAAGATCATGGCCCCGATGAGGATGCCGAAGATCATGGCGGTGGCCGAGGTGGTCTCTTTCAACGCGGTCAGGAAGGCCGTTTGGGTCATCCGCCCCTTGAGGAGCGTCAAAACGAACGCACCGAAAGCCCCGATTCCCGCCGCTTCGGTGGGCGTGAACAGGCCGGTGTAGAGCCCGCCCATGACCATGACGAACAGCGCCAGGGGGCTCCAGGTCCGCTTGAGGCCGGCAATCCGCTCTCCTGCCGTGAACCGGGGGCCGGCCCGTCCCACTTCCGGCCGGTTCCGGGACACAAGGTAGATGGTAAGTATGAAGGCGGCGGCCAACAGGCAGCCGGGAACGATCCCTGCGATGAAGAGCCGGGCGATGGACTGCTCGGTGAGGATGCCGTAGAGGATGAGCACCGAACTGGGCGGGATCAGGATGCCCAGGGTGCCGCCGGCGGCGATGCAGCCGGCCGCGAGGGTGTCGGCGTAGTCCAGCTTTTTCATCTCCGGCAGGGCCACGACCCCGAAAGTGGCCGCCGCGGCCAGGGATGATCCGGAGATGGCGGCGAACAGGGCGCAGGCGCCCACCGTGGCCATGGCCAGCCCGCCCGGCAGGAAGCCGATCCAGCGGTAGGCGGCGTCGTAGAGATCCTTTCCCAAATCCGACTGGAAGGAAAACTGGCCCATGAGGAGAGACAGGGGGATGACGCTCAGTGTGTAGGACGACGCCGTCCCGAAGGATTGAAGGGCCAGGACTCCTAATGCCGCATCCGCCGACCCCAGAACCGAAAACCCCAGGAACCCCACCAAGGCCATGGCAAATCCGATCTGCATCCGCAGGGCCATGAGGACGAAGAGGAGCAAGATTCCCAGGATGCCGACGACCACCGGACTCATCGTCTGAGGGCGGTCCTCAGTGCGGTGAACGACTTCATCAGCAGGACGACCGCCAGCAGCCCGCATCCGGCACCGGCGGCATAGACGAACGGGTAAACCGGCAGGCCCAGATCCAGCGTCACCTCCCCCCATCTCCGCATATTGCCGGCATGGCGGACCAGCGCACAGGTCATGGTCCCGAACAGCACTCCGCAAACAAGCTGGGTGACGGCGTCGACGGCGGCCCGCAGTCGCGGCGACGCCCCCTTCATGGCCAAGTCGATGCGGATGTGCCCGTCCCCCGTCTCGCACCGGGCCAGGGCCCCGAACACAACCCCCACCAACATCAACTCGGTGATCTCCACAGTTCCGAGAATCGATTGTCCCGTGATTTTTCGCAGGAGCACATCCGAGATGATCACGGCCATCATGGCGAACAGGAGTCCCTGGGCGACGGCGTCGGCATACCGGACGACGGCCCGAAAGCCCCTTCCCATCACATGGTCAGCCGCAGGTAAACGCCGCTGCCCACGGCGAAGATCAGCGCCAGCACCGTGGCCAGTACGCAGAGGCCGGCCAGGGACTTGTGGAAGATCCCCTCCCGGACCCGCTCCCGGTATCCCAGCAGCCAGGCCAGGGCAAACCCCGCCAAAAGGCCGCCGCCGTGGGCGTAGTTGTTGATGTTGGGCATCATCCCGATGATCAGCAGCCCGATCAGCCAGCCGCTCACCTGGCGCAGCAGTTCCTGCCCGTAGGTCCCGCCCCGGCTCCAGGCATAGAAGACGATGGCGCCGATGAAGCCGCAAACGGCCGCGGACGCGCCGATGGTGAGCCGGACCCCGAAAAGGTAGGAGGCGGTGAACCCCACCACGCTGGTTAGGGTGAAAAGGATCAGCATCCGGTAGGGGCCGTATTCCTGGACGATGAACCCCGCCAGGTTCCGGAAGGCCAGCATGTTGAAGACGATATGGAGCAATCCCCCGTGGAGATAGGCCGCCGTCAGCAGGGTCCACCAGCGGCCGTATCCGGCAATGGGGATCGTGCCCGTGGCCCCCAGCATGAACAGGCTGTCCGGGCCGGGGGAAAAGGCGGTGAACGGGTTGGCCAGGGAAAGCTGAATGCCGCTGGGCGACAGGAGCATGGAAATCAGGTACATGACCACGTTGAGGCCGATGACGATCTTGACCAGATTCTGCGTATTGCTGAAGGCCCGGGTCCAGGGGTTGTTTTTCAGGGCCGACCCCGGACGCCTGGCGCCGCAGTGGGGACATCGGGGCTCGTCGGAGCTGATGAGCTTCCGACAGTTGGGGCAGAGGATCGATCGTCGCGGTTCATTGGGCATGGGGTCGTTTCGCCTCCGGTTCGGGGTTCGGGTGGGCGCCTCCGGTGTCCGGCGCACTGTGGGGAATATAGCACGTCGCCGGAGGATGTCAAAATGCCCATATATCTCTTGACAACGCCGGCAAAATCCTTTTGGGTGGTCTTTAAAAAAGAAAGGAGTTTGATATGGCCAGACAAAAACAGAATCGCGGCGCCTGCGCTTTTTGCGGCAAGGACTACACCCGCGCCGGCATGACCAAACATCTCGCCGCCTGCAAGGACCGGAAAGCCGCCGTCCAGAAAGCCGACGCCTCGAAGCGGAAATCTCAGCCGATCTATCACCTGATCGTGTACGACGCTTTCGACAAGGCCAATTACTGGCTCCACCTGGAGATGAACGGGGCAGCCGAACTGGAAGACCTGGACCGATACCTCCGGTACATCTGGCTGGAGTGCTGCGGCCACATGAGCACCTTTTTCGGCGGCAAACAGGCGTACCGGGACCCGGAACTGGACATGGCCGCGGAGGCCCGTGGCGTCTTCAGCCAATTGGGCCAACTGCTCCACATCTACGACTTCGGCACGTCGTCCGAAACCATGGTGGAGGTCGCCAATGTACGGGAAGGCCGCCCCATGACGAAGAATCCCATCTTCCTCATGGCCCGGAACCATCCCCCGGAATATCCGTGCATGGAATGCGAAAAGCCGGCCCAATACTTGTGCATGGAATGCCAAATTGAAGAGGACGAATCCGGCTTGCTGTGCGACGCGCATATAGAGGGACACCCCCACGATGACTACGGCGAACCCATGCCGATCGTCAATTCGCCCCGGATTGGCATGTGCGGCTATGATGGGCCGGCGGAGCCGCCGTATTGAGCAACAGGCTTTCACAAACCGCTTTGACAGGAGAGGAAAAACAAATGGCAGACACCGTATCCGTTGCATCCCATTTGAAGCGACTTTTCCCATTGTTGGCGATGCTGCTCTTGGCGGCGCCATCCTTTGCAGCCTACACTCCTCAGACCGCTACGCGTCTGACCGCGGACATCGACCCCAGGGAATCGACCGCTCCCGACCGCATCCCGCTGATCCTCATCCACGGGTTCACCGGCACGGACCAGACCACATTCGACGGCATCGACGGCGAGACGGCGGCGGAAAAAGCCTATTTCGCCGAATTCCTCGATTTCTTTTATGCCACGGCCAGCCTGAACGACGCCTACGATCTGTATCGGTTCCACTACCTGAGCAACGTCGTCGATGTGCCGACCATCGCCGCCGACCTGCGGCTGTGGATCGAAGATTTCATCGCGGCCGGCGACCTGCGGGACGCGGAGGTCGTCTTGATCGGCCACAGCATGGGCGGGCTGGTCGCGCGGTCTTACATGGAGGAACAGGCCCATGCAGCGGGCGCATTTTCCGGAAAAAAGGGCGGAGAGCGGGTCAAAACCCTTATCACCCTGGGCACGCCTCACCACGGCTCTCCGGCCGCCAATGACGCCGCGCGGGACCCCGGACCCGGATGGGACCTCCTCCTGGACGTCGTCGATACGATCTTCTGGGGAAGCGTCGGCATCGCCGATCCCAATCGTTCGGATTTACGCTGGGACAACTACAACGCCATGTCCGGCTACGGGACGGAACAAAACGAGTGGTTGCACAACTTGAACGGCGCCAGCATCTACAGCGACAAGATCATCGCCTACTGGGGCGGCGTGGAAAATTCAAGCGGGGGGATCAGCGACGGATACAGTTTGAAGTTGTTGTGGGAGCAGCTTGAAGACAGCACCCCAACTGAATTTTCAGGGCTCTTCAGTATCTGCGAAAATGAAGGGATTCTGCCCCCAAAAAACAGCAGCTTCCTCCTCTATCCCTTCCGAGGACCCTACGAAGCAAACCGCCCCTTTACCTTCCGCATAAAACTGTGCTTTTCCGGCGTCCTCCTGAAAAAGATTTACGACATGAACAACGACGGCCTCGTCCCGGCGGACAGCGCCGACTACCGAAACGGCGCACCCGGCGACACCCGCCTGTTCGAAGGCTTCGACCACTGGGATCTGAAATCCGACCGCGAGGTCAATCCCCGGCTTTTCGCCGCCCTGGCAAAAGACCTCGACGCCGTGATACCGGCGGAAAAAGGGGACGTGGACAAGGACAGGGATGTCGATCTGGCCGATGCCATTCTCTGCCTGAAGATCGTGGCGGGGTTTCCGGAATCCGCACCCGGGCTGCCCGGCGCGGATGTGGATGGCGATGAAGCGGTGGGAATAGTTGAGGCGATTTTCGCCATGGAATCGGCTGCGGGGGCTGACCGTTGAGAAAGCGTTTCTGTTTATAATTCCAACCGCCGTCTCAACTCATCCGCGGATACGCCGCCCTCCTTTTCATGCCGCTGCCTCGATCCGCGAATGATTTCCATAAATTCCGGATTGGTGCTCAGCGAGAAGGTCTCAAGATCCGTATTTTCGAGATTGACCAGTGCCATTACCGGCTTTCCAGCGGAGGTAATCACCACCGGTTCCGAAGATACCATAGGCGCATACTCTGCCAATGGCGATGTTGCTTCATGCATATCGATGGTTTTCATAGCATGATCACCTTTTTTCCTATCCGCAGCCTGTTGTGCTCTTTGATTCCGATGGCACGAACCAAAACACGCATCTCAGGGGCCTGGACGGCGTCATAGTAGACTCTGAAATCCCCGATGCGCAGTTCCCATGGCGCAACTTGATTCGGGCCATCGGTTTACGATTTTTAGTTTGCACCGTCGGTTGATGGGTTAGTTGAACATCCACAGAATCGAGTATTATTCTCTGTTGCCTTGCGGTGAAGAACGCAAAAAAGCAGAAACAGGGTTTCTGGCGTTCTTACGCCGCTTCAGCACTTAGAGCCTATCCGAAAACCGTAGATTTTGGTTCCGCGTGAGGCCGCGGGGCTTTTTCAACCGCAGGAATAGTGGGGCTATTTAGGATGGAAAAAAGGGATACAACGCCGTACGGGGCCAGAAGATGCGGTTTTCGGATAGGCTCTTGATGGTATTGGGGAGTCGCAGTGTTTGGCCTCCGAATCCTCCCGTTACGACAACCACCGCTTCCTTCGCTTATAATGTTTCACGTCCCGGAAGCTCTTCCGCCCGCCCTTGTCGGTCATCCCCAGATAGAAATCCTTGATGTCCGGGTTTTCCCGCAGGGTCTCTGATGTGTCGTCCATGACGATGCGGCCGGTTTCCATGACGTAGGCGTAGGGGGCCACGTTGAGGGCCAGCTTGGCGTTTTGCTCCACCAGCAGGATGGAGATGTTTTCTTCCCGGTGAAGCTGGGTGATGATGTTGAAGATTTCGTGGATGAGCATGGGGGCCAGGCCCATGGAGGGCTCGTCCAGGAGCATCAGCCGGGGGCTGGTCATCAGGGCCCTGCCCACCACCGTCATCTGCTGCTCGCCGCCGGAGACGAACCCGGCCACCTCGTTGCGTTTTTCCTTCAGCCTCGGAAAATAGTGGTAGACCTTGTCCAGCTTGTCGCGGACCGATACGCCCTTTTCCCGCCGGTGGGCGCCCACCTTGATGTTCTCCTCAACGGTCAGATGTTCGAACACCCGGCGGCCCTCGATGACCTGGACGATCCCCATTTTGGAGATTTCCTCGGCGGACTTCCGGTCGATGCGGACCCCGGTAAATTCGATGCTGCCGTCGGTGACCGCGCCGTCCTCGTGCTTCAACAGACCGGAAATGGACTTGAGGGTGGTGGACTTGCCCGCACCGTTGGCGCCCAAAAGCGCCACGATGCCGCCCTCCGGGATCTCGATGGACACCCCTTTGAGAACGAGGATCACCTCGTGATACTTCACCTCGATGTTGTTGATTTTCAGAATCGGATCCGTCGCCAAGGAGAACCTCCAGGATGA
>CAYPCE010000047.1:0-21060 GCA_964409085.1 uncultured Desulfobacteraceae bacterium
ACACCACACCCCGACGCGCATCCACGTGCTGCAACGTCACCTGGGTCACCTCTTCGGGCTTGAGGGTGAGGCCGGAGGAGAAGGGGATGATGCATTCGATCATGTATTCCGGCAGAAGGGCCAGAAAGTCGTTCTTCCGCCGGGCCAGGACCAGGGCCTCTTCCTTGCCGCCCACCCGGCCCTCCAGGTATTTGAGGAGCCAGTACCGCTTCCGCCGGAACTGGAGCCGGGAGACGGCGGTCATGGGCCCCTCGAGGGCGCCGATGGCCAGGGTGACCTCCTCGGCCGTGTAGGGGGTTTCCAGGCCGAAGGCCGACCGGATCTGGCGCTGGGTGATGAGGTCGAAATACTTCCGGATGGGGGACGTGGCCGTTACATAGGCGTCCACCCCCAGGCCCGAATGGCGCTCCGGGCCGGGGCCGAGCACGAACCGGCTGAGAAACTTCCGCTGCATCCAGTTCTGGAAGAGGGTCCCCTCGCTGTCTTTATAGAGCCGGTCCCGGGGGGCGGGCTGGGACCGGAACACCGCCGGGATCTCCTTTTCCGCCAGAAACCGGGCCATGAGGGCGTTAGCCATGATCATGATTTCGGAGACCAGCAGCCGGCCGGGGCTCTCCCGGTTGGTGCGGTTGACCACCGGCTCCCCTTCTTCGCCGAGCCAAATGTTGAGTTCCGGCAGGGTGATCTGGACCGCGCCGGCCGCCAGCCGCTTCTCGCGGTATTTCCGGGCAAGGGTGTGAAGGAGCATGATGTCCGGGTTCCCCTCGGCCATCATATTGACATCGAAATATGAGAGCTGATGGGTGACGCGGATGGCGCTGGGAACGATTTCATAGTCGAGAATCGTCGCCTCCCGGTCGGTCCGGATGAGGATGCTGATGGCCGGCCGCAGTTCCCCGGCCTTGAGGCTGCACAGATCCTCGGCCAGGGTCTGGGGCAGCATGGGAATTTTCTGGTCGGGCATGTAGATGGAACTGCCCCGGGCGATGGCCTCCCGGTCGATGGGGTCGTCGCGCCGGATAAAATGGCTCACATCGGCGATGTGGACCCCCAGCTCATAATGGCTCCCCATATTTCGGATGGAAAGGGCATCGTCGAAGTCGAGGGTATACTGCCCGTCAATGGTCATCAACTCGAGATGGGTCAGATCCCGGCGGATCCCGTCCAGGGAGATTTCCAAACCGGTGTGAACAAGATCGGCGGTCCGGTCGACGATGACCTCGGGAAAGCCCACGGGGACGTCGAACCGGTAGAGTTCGACGTTCTCGTCCGGCCCCCAGACGCCCAGGGCCACCAGCAACTGGAAAACGGCCTCCCCCATCTCCACTCCGGCCCGGCCGAGCATGGCCTTTCCCAGGTCCCAGCGGGGGCTCTCCTTCTCCAGAAGGTAGACCGACCGGATGATCTCCACCCACTCGGCCTGTTCAGGGCTGAACGCCGCCGGGGGCGAAGCCTCGCCTTTCCGGATCCGGGCGAGCCAATCCCCCCCGGCATCGATAATCCGTTGCCGGCGGGCCGCTTCCCGCTCCTGGGCCTGGATCGCCTCCACCTGCTCCGGGGTATGGGGGAAATACCGATCGCTGCTGAACTTGAAATAGACCCGGTTTTCGAAAAACGCCCGGACCACGGCGGACCGGTGGTCATCATCCACTGCCTCGGGAAAGCAGAATTCGGTCATGGTGTCGAGGTCGATCCACTCCTGCTCTTCATGGAGGACCTCCCACAACTCCTCGATATCCACCCGTTCGGCCAGTCCGCGTCGTCGCTCGGCCGTGTCTTTGAGGGCGATGGCCAGGGCATCCCGGCCTGTGGCGGGGTCGAGGCCCGCCTCGGGCCGGTAGAGGAGCCGGTTCGCCGTCAGCTTGACCTCCCGATTGTTTTCACTGAGAAGTCTGAGGCGATGATGTTTCACCTCCAGGACGGCAGCGGACAGGATCCGCTGGCGGTCGATGTATTCCACGATCGTTCCGGGTTCCATGGTACCACCCCATACCAATCAGCCTCCGGAAAGTCAATGTAAGGTTCGGTCGATCCAGGGAAAATCAGCAAATTCTTTCCAAAAGATAACCGGTTGCGCCCCACCGCGATCTGTGGTAACTTTTGCGGTTATGAAACAATATGTCATCGACGAGCTGACACGGGACGATTACCGGAAACTGCAGGCCCATTTAGACGAGACCTACGGCGACTCCGGCGTGGGGGGAATCTACTGGATCCCCATTGACGACGGGATGCTGACCGGCCTGCAAACCGACCATAACGACTGCAAACCCTACTACTTCGCCCTCGAGCTGACGCCGGACCGACTGAGCTGTGAACTTCTTGTGCGCACCCAGGAGCGGCTCCACTGCCCCTGTATGACCTATGCCGTGGAACCGCAGCGCAACTGGATCATCGACGTGACCGACGCCATCCTCGAACGACTCGGGATCGCCTGCTGATGGCACGCACGTTCTTCGTGATCGGGTGGACGATTGTCATCACCTTCTTTCTGGGCATCGCCGCCCTGGCCATCTCCCTGACGGATAAAACCGGCGACAGCAGCCACAAAATCGCCCGGATCTGGGGCCGATGGATCCTGCTGGCCGCGGGAGTGAAAGTCACGATACGGGGACGCCGCCACATCGAACCCGACCGTCCCGGCATCTATATGTCCAATCATCAAAGCCTGTTCGACATCCCGGTGCTCCTGGGCCATCTGCCCATCCAGTTCCGGTGGCTGGCCAAGGCCGAACTGTTCCGGATCCCCATCTTCGGCCAGGCCATGCACCGGGTCGGGTATATCAGCATCGACCGGTCCGACCGGAAATCGGCCTTTGAAAGTCTTGCCCGGGCGGCGGGCATGATCCGGAACGGCGTCTCCGTGCTGATCTTCCCCGAAGGCACCCGCAGCAATAGCAACACCCTTCGCCCCTTTAAAAAAGGCGGGTTCGTTCTGGCCGTCGATTCCGGGGTCCCCGTGACCCCGGTCATCACCCTGGGCACCCGGGAGATCATGCCCAAGGGGGCACTCCGGATCACCCCCGGAGACGTTGCGGTGGAGGTCCGGCCCCCTATCGACGCCGGCCGGTACAGCCGGAAAACCAAAGACCAACTGCTGGACCGCGTCCGCCGGGAGATTGTCCATTCATCCGACGGCTGGCTCAAGGGGTAAGGGATGTTGAAACTGGTGCCGTTGGGCGGTCTGGGCGAAATCGGCCTCAACATGATGGCGGTGGAATGCGACGGAGCGATCCTTGTCATCGACGCCGGGCTGATGTTCCCCGAAGACTACATGCTCGGTGTCGATTACGTGATCCCCGACATGGAGTACCTCCGGGAACACCGGGACCGGATCCGGGCCATCCTGCTGACCCATGCCCACGAGGACCATATCGGCGCCCTGCCCTACCTTCTCCGGGACGTCGACGCGGCGGTCTACGGCACCCGATTCACCCTGGGGATCGTCCGTCACAAACTGGAAGAACAGGGGCTCCTCTCCACTGCACAGCTCACCCCCGTGGCCCCCGGCGATGTCCTGCCGCTGGATCCTTTCCGGATCGAATTCATCCGCGTCAACCACAGCGTCGTGGATGGGGTCGGCCTGAGCATCGACACCCCCCTGGGCCGGATCATCCACACCGGCGACTTCAAGATCTCCCACACCCAGATGTGCGGCATGACCACCGACGTCAACCGGTTCGCCCGGCTGGGACAGGAAGGGGTCCTGGCCCTGCTGTCGGATTCCACCAACGTGGAAAAACCGGGCTACACCGTCTCGGACCGGGACATCGGGGAGACCCTGAAGGGAATCGTCGGCCGGAGCCGCGGCCGGGTCATCGTGGCCCTGTTCGCCTCCAGCATCGCCCGGATCCAGCAGATCGTCGACATCGCCCGGGAGACGAACCGGAAGATCATCATCAACGGCCGGAGCCTCGACATCACGGTTTCCATCGCCCGGGAGATGGGCTACCTCCAGCTCGACCCTGCGCTGGAAATCGACATCGACGAGGTCAACGATTACCCGGATAACGGGGTGGTGATCATCACCACCGGGAGCCAGGGGGAGCCCATGTCGGCCCTGGCCCGGATGGCCTCGGGGATCCACAAGCAGATCAAGATCCAGGAGGGGGAC
This sequence comes from uncultured Desulfobacteraceae bacterium, assembly GCA_964409085.1. Taxonomy (GTDB): domain Bacteria; phylum Desulfobacterota; class Desulfobacteria; order Desulfobacterales; family JAABSP01; genus JAABTD01. The sequence continues at coordinate 4,115 of CAYPCE010000047.1, forward strand.
ATGGTGATCCTCTCGTCCAAGTTCATCCCCGGCAACGAAAAGGCCATCGCCAAGATCATCAACAACCTCTACCGCCGGGGGGCGGACGTGATGTACGAGAAAATCTCGGAGATCCACGTCTCGGGCCATGCCTTCCAGGAAGAGCTGAAGCTGATGATCCACCTCACCCGGCCCCGGTACTTCATCCCCATCCACGGCGAGTACCGCCACCTGGTCCTCCACGCCCGGCTGGCCGAGTCCATGGGGATCCCGAAAGACCGGGTGCTCATGGCCGAAAACGGCCAGGAGATCCTGTTCAACGAAGGGGGCGGCCGGCTCGGGGAGCGGATCAGCACCGGCCGGGTCATGGTGGACGGCAAGGGGATCGGGGACGTGGGCCGATCCATCCTCAAGGAACGGCGGGCCCTCTCCGAAGACGGGTTCGTAGCCGTCACCCTGGCCTTCGACGAGGAGACGGGCATCGTCGTCTACGGACCCGAGATCGTCTCCAAGGGGTTTGTCTTCGTGACCGAAACCGGCCATCTGCTGGACGACGCCATCTGCGTGGTGCTGGAGGTGGTGGAGGACGTCCCCCCGGACATTCCCAACCGGATCGAGCGGATCCGCAACCGCATCCAGGCCGATCTGAGACGGTATTTTTCCTTCACCATCAAACGCCGTCCGGTGATTCTGCCCTTTGTCCTCGAGGTGTAGAGACGTCCCATGCAGCGATCCATACAGAAAGACCTCATCGGGCTGCTGCTCCTTTTCGCGATCCTGTTCACCCTCATCAGCCTGCTCTCCCACAGCCCGCAAGACCCCTCGGTCCACAACGCGGCGCCCCATGGGGAGATCCAGAACCTCTTCGGTCTGGCCGGGGCCTATGTATCGAGCCTCCTCATCGGCCTTTTCGGCTGGGGGGCCTTCTGGATCCCAGTCCTGATCCTCCTGCTGGGACTCCATCTCCTGGGCCGCCCCACGGGCGGCACCATCCCGGCCGCCGTCGGCGGGGGGATCCTGCTGATCGTCACCACCGGTACACTACTGGCGTTCTGGCAGGATCACCTGAGCCTTTTCGGCCACCGGGTCACCGCCGGCGGCATCATCGGCATCTCCCTGAAATCCCTCCTCATGGATACGGTCAACGGCGTGGGCGGCGTCATCATCCTCCTCCTGTTGTGGACCGTCGGGCTCATGCTGGCCACGGGGTATTCGCTGGTGCAATTGTTTCAAGCCAGTGAACACCTCCTGAAACGGCTGGCCGACCGGGTTCAGAAGGGGCGGGTCCGATGGCAGGAACGACAGAACCGGGAAAAAGAGCGGGAACAGCAACGGTACGAACGCGCCGGCAGACCCGGTCCCCGGGCCACACCGCCGCCGGAAACGGAAACGCCCCGGCGGTTCACCATCAATTCGCCCGACCCGGCCGGACGGGTCCTGACCCCCAAGCCCCGGGAAATCGAGTACATCCCCCCCGACAACCCCGAGGCCCTGCCCGGGTTCGATTTTCTGGACGACCCGCTGGCCCGGCCCGAAGAGGTTGACGAAGTCCATCTCCAGGCCCAGTCCCGTCTTCTGGAACAGAAGCTGGAAGATTTCGGGGTCCACGGCAAGGTGACCGTGGCGACCCCCGGGCCGGTCATCACCACCTTCGAATACGTGCCGGCACCGGGGATCAAGATCAACAAGATCGTCAACCTCACCGATGACCTGGCCCTGGCCCTTCGCGCCATGTCCATCCGGATCGTAGCCCCCATCCCCGGGAAGGCGGCCATCGGCATCGAGATCCCCAACGCCGTCCGGGAAACCGTCCGCCTCAAGGACATCATCTGTTCCGACGTCTTCGATCATTCCCGGTCCCCTCTCACGCTCTGTCTGGGCAAGGACATCGTGGGAAACCCCGTGGTGGCGGACCTCCACAAGATGCCCCACCTTCTCATCGCCGGGGCCACCGGCACGGGCAAGAGCGTAGGGCTCAACGCCATGATCTGCTCGTTTCTCTACAAGGCCAATCCCGAAGAGGTGAAGCTGATCATGGTGGACCCCAAACGGATCGAATTGTCGGTCTACGACGGCATCCCCCATCTCATCACGCCGGTGGTCACCGACCCAAAAAAAGCCACCAACGCGCTCTTCTGGGCGGTCAAAGAGATGGAACGGCGCTATGAACTGCTGGCCGAAAAACAGGTCCGGAACATCCATCAGTACAATCGCAAGGTCGCCAAGGAAACCCCGGGGGAGGGAGAAGAACCGTCCGAACCGCTTCCCTATATCGTGGTCATCATCGACGAGCTGGCCGACCTGATGATGGTGGCCTCCCGGGATGTGGAACTGGCCCTGACCCGCTTGGCCCAGATGGCACGGGCCGCGGGCATCCACCTGATCCTGGCCACCCAACGGCCGTCGGTGGACGTGCTCACGGGCATCATCAAGGCCAACTTCCCCACCCGGCTCACCTTCCAGGTTTCCTCCCGGACCGACTCCCGCACCATCATCGACGCCAACGGCGCCGAAAACCTCCTCGGCAACGGCGATCTGCTCTTTCTGCCGCCGGGGACCGCCAAACTCCAGCGGATCCACGGGCCGTACATTTCGGAAGAGGAAGTGAATCGGATCACCCAGTTCCTGCGACAGCAGCAGCGCCCGGAATATGATCCGGAAGTGGTGGCGTCCCCGGTCAAGGAGGAAGGCGCTTCGGACACGGAGGCCTACGACGACCGGTACGACGATGCCGTGGCCCTGGTGACGGAAACCCGGCAGGCCTCCATTTCCATGGTCCAGCGCCACCTGCGGGTCGGTTACAACCGGGCCGCCCGGATGATCGAAATGATGGAAAAAGAGGGGATCGTGGGCCCCTCCGACGGGGTGCGGCCCCGGGAGGTGCTGGTACGGGGCTATGAGGAGGTGTCGTGAATAGAGGGAGAGAGGGACAAAGGGACAAAGGGACAAAGGGGGTGGGACAACCGCCGGTCGGGGTCCCCGGCGGAATGCCGGATGAACGGCTCCTGGCGACGGTCCGGGGGTTCATGGCACCAGAGGAGGGGAAGCGACTGTATGACCTGGCCCTGGAGACGGGCCGCCGAGGACCGTGCCTGGAGATCGGGGGCTTTTGCGGCAAATCGACCCTCTATCTGGGGAGCGGGTGCCGGGACGCCGGGGGAACACTCTACTCCGTCGACCATCACCGGGGGTCGGAGGAACACCAGCCGGGGGAGGAATACTTCGATGCGGCGCTGTGGGATCCGCGCCTGGGGCGGATCCACTCGTTCACCGAATTCATCCGGACGGTGGAGCGGGGCGGGTTGCTGGAGACGGTGGTGCCCATCGTTTCGACCTCGGCCACGGCGGCCCGGTCCTGGGCCACCCCGTTGAGTCTGGTCCTTATCGACGGCGGCCATTCCTATGCCGCGGCTTTTACCGATTACAACTGCTGGGCCGGTCATCTCCTGCCCGGCGGCTACCTGGCCATCCACGATATCTTCCCCGACCCCCGGGCCGGCGGCCAGGCGCCTCATCAAATCTACAAACTCGCCCTGGGGTCGGGGCTCTTCCGGCGCCTTCCCATGACGGGGACCCTGGGCGTGCTCCAGCGCCGGGCGCCGGGGGAAACGCCGGACGGGTCATAATGAGTCCCAGACCTCCGGGGTTTTTAAACCCCCGGAGGTCTTTTTGGGCAGAGCCTATCCGGCTGTCAACTTGTCCAAATACCGGGTCATATCAATGGGGCCGACGGCGCGGAAATTGTCGAATGTGATGTCGGTGAAGTCGAGACCCAGATCCTTCCGAATCCGCCTGAAAATATTCAGATAGTTGGTCAGAATCCGGTTTTCCCAGGGAAGGGCCAGTTTTTCGGCAATGGGCCGGATGGAGGGTTTGGGGCCTTCGATCTCCAGAAAATCCCCGAAGGGCATGGCGTCGAGGCAGAGGACCGCGTCGCCCAGTTTGTAGGTCCGCCGTCGCTTTTCATAGATCTGCTCCTGATGGAACCCCAGGGCCGTCAGGATCCGGTGCATGGTCTCGAAATCGCTCACCGTCACCTCCAGCTCCCGGCGCACCTTGTACTGGGGGTCTGCATCCTTAGCATTCGATTTATAGGTGAGGACCGTTGCCCGATCCTGGCGGAGGCGCAACAGCGACCGGTTCCGGATCAAGGTACCGGCGGCGTCTTCGTATCGGATGTTGGTCTCGAAGACCTCGCCCCGGTCATCGGCGCCCAGGGCCTCGATACCCCCCCGGAGCCTGCCCGCATCCTCGACATGGAATTTCACTTCGATTTCGACCGGGTCCATTTTTTCCGTTTTCCCTGAAATTGGGGTTGTCATCAAAAAGAAAAAATTATATAGAAAGAAGTTTGGGGTGTCAACAACCCTGAAAGGGGTATTTTTTCCTTGACACCGCGCCGGTCATTATTTAGATAATCCGGATTCTTTTGACGGGAGGATTGGACATCGTGAAGAAGTATACATACAGCGCAAAAAACTCAGACAATCAGGGCAAATGGTGCATCATCGACGCCAACGGCGCGGTGCTCGGACGACTGGCCACGGTGGTGGCGACCCGCCTCCGGGGCAAACACAACCCCCTCTTCACCCCCCATGCCGACATCGGCGACCACGTCATCGTGGTCAACGCCGACAAGGTGGTCCTGACGGGCCGGAAAATGGAACAGAAAAACTACTACCGCCACAGCGGGTATATCGGGGGGCTTAAAACCATCAACGCCGAAAAGCTGATGGAGAAAAAACCCGAGGATATCGTGCGGTTCGCGGTCAAGGGAATGCTCCCCAAAAACCCGTTGGGCCGGAAGATCTTCAAAAAACTCAAGGTCTACAAGGGCGAGCATCATCCCCACGAAGCCCAGCAACCGGAAGTGGTCACCCTCTAATCATGTTTCTATAAGTCGGGATACTGAATCTATGGACACACAAAACGTTTATTACGCCACCGGAAGGCGCAAAACCGCGGTCGCCAAAACCTGGTTGACGCCCGGTTCCGGCAACATCACCATCAACGGCCGCTCCCTGGAAGACTACTTCCCCCTGGAATCGGCCAAAATCGTTCTGACCCAGCCCCTCACGCTAACCAATAACATGGACAGTTTCGACATCCGGGTAACGGTCAGGGGCGGCGGCATCAACGGCCAGGTGGGGGCGGTCCGCCATGGGATCACCCGCGCCCTTCTAGAGGCCGACCCCGATCTCCGGCTCCCCCTGAAGAAGGCGGGCTTCGTCAAGCGGGACCCCCGGTCGAAGGAGCGCAAAAAATACGGCCTGCGCGGCGCCCGCGCCCGGTTCCAGTTCTCCAAGCGGTAAGGTTTTCTTCAAAAGCAGAATCCGCCCATCGGCAGGGCGCTTATCGATAGGGGCGGAACATTTTTCGCCCCTACCGTCGTTCTGTGGGTTTCAGGGAACAGGCCGCCGTGGCGATCCCGTGGACCTGGGCGATCACCGGTGATCCCATCTGGTGAATGCACGGCATCCGGTTGGAGCAGTTGCCGACAATCTCCCGAAGATCATGGCCCGCGCAAAACCCCGGGCCGTTGCCCCGGATCACGACCACCCGGACCCCCGAATCCCCATCGACCGTTTCCAGCACGGCCCGGATACGCTTCATCAATGCCACCGGCAGGGCGTTGGGGATTCGGGCCGGTTGAGGGGGACCCGACCGCCGCCTCTCTTTTCAAACAGGACCCCGTCCATCATCGCCCCCTTTTCGCTTCCGGGCCTGCGCCGGGGGCGGCGTCCACGACCCCGATCCGGTCCGAAGACCGGGTCAACGGCTCCAGCCCGCCCTCCCCGACCACATGGGTATTCTCAATCCCCACCACGCCTTCGCCCGGCAGGATCAGCTTGGGCTCCACAGCGATGACCATGCCGCTCTCCAGGACCATCTCCTGCCCCTTGGCCAGAAAGGGAAATTCGTCCAGCTCCAGCCCCACGCCGTGGCCGACAAATCGGATCTGGTCCGGCCCCACGCCCATGAAATAGTCCCCGTATCCCAGTTCTCCGGCCCGTTCCACGGCCGCCCTGTAGACCTCGCTGGTGGAGACCCCGGCCCGGGCCGTCCGCTTGATGATCCCTTCCACGTCGATCATGGCCATGTAGGCTTTCCCCAGCCGTTCAGGGAGCCCGCCGACGGCGAAAATCCGGGTACAGTCGGAGATGTACCCCTCGTAGCAGAAGGTGTAGTCGACGAGGATCGGCTCCCCCGCCCGTATGGGCGCGAAGCTCGCCCCCTGGGCCACGGCCGGGCCGGCGCCCAGCCCGCCGGTGGGCGAGGCGAGGAAGCTGGGCAGGGCCGCCTGCGGCCCGGCCATGAGATGGCCGTAGAAGATTTCGCTGCCCCACAGCCGCATCCGCACCACCCCCTGGTGGCCCATTTTCCGGGCTTCGGCCTCCACCAGGCCCGCCAGCTCCAGCTCGGTCATCCCCTCCCGGATCATGTCCGCCACCGCCTCGATCAGCCGGTCCGAGAACCGGGCCGATCTCCGGATGCGGTCGATCTCGTAGGCCGACTTGACGGCCCGGATCCGGCGGATCTCGTGGGAGACGTCGACGATCCGGGTTCCCTCCAGGATCTTTCCGAAACTCAGGTAAAGGTTCGCCGGCAACACGTCCAGTTCCATCCCCAGGGTCTTCGGGACCGGCAGGTCTTGGGCGGCCAGCAGGTCCGGCAGCTGGCGCGGGCTTTTCATGGGGATGATGTTCTCTATGGCCGATTCGGCCCGGGCCCGCTCCAGACTTTTCCGGATCAAGAGCAGGGGCGGGCCCTCGGCCGGCACGTAGAGCTGCTCCCCCTGGATGGTGCCGGCGAAATAAAAGGCGTCGGCGTTCTGGAGGATCAGGGCGCCCTCCACGCCGTTTTCTCGAAGCCGTTGCTGAAGCGCTCCGATTCGGGCCTTGATCTCCGATTCGGGGGTGTTTTTGTCGGTATCGTACATCGGTCCTTTCCCTTACATTGCGATTGAATCTATGAACAAAAACGGCGGCAAAAGGAAAACCGCATTCCTTTTGCCGCCGTTGTACTGTGCCTCTCTGATCGGATGGGGGCAAAGCCCTCCCTGCACGTTACTCCGTTTGGGCGGCCTCTTCTGTCTCCGTTTCCGGTGTTGCCGCCGCCAGCAGGTCCTTGTAAGCCGCCATCTTCTTTTGAATGATGGGAAGATGGTCCGCCCGGACCGTTTCGATCAGCGCTTCGCTGTCCAGTTCCGCCGCTCTTTCCAAATACGCGATCGCCTCCTGGATGCCTTCCGGCGTGCCCTTGCTGGCCGCGATATCCGCCATGGTGATGAGCCGAAGGCTCTTCATCTTGTTTTTCATGGCAATGGCGCGTTTGGCGGTTTGGCCGCTGGCATATTCCATCGCGTGATCGATGTGTTCCCGAACCTGATCGAAACTGGGAACGCCCTGGGAGTACAGCAGGTCCCTAGCCTTATCCATATAGTAGTTGAAGGCAATGGGCAGAACCTGGTCTTCCTCATAGACCCCCTGGATGGATTCCGGGGCCGCCACCCCTTCCAACCGAACGACCCGCTCTTTGCCCATGGGACCGAAACTCCCTTTCCAGATCTCCAGGCCGTCGTCCGTCGATTTCAGGTAGTATTTGGACGCATTGGAAAAGCTGGTGCCAAGAATGATGGCAAACAGGACAATCGCACAGGCGGCCAGAAATTTCATCGATCTTTCCATGGGATCGCTTCCTTTCTTCTGGGGGGGGATGGGGGGAACCTGGGCTTCGGATTTCTCTTCCTCCGGCAAACCGGACGCTTCCCACTCGGCGTCGGGGCGGTAAACCGGTTCCGGACGGACAACCTGCCCGGCGGTCTCGCGCATTTCCGCCGCCGTCTCCTCGGAAGCCGCCGCCGTCTCCGGGACCGCAAGGGCGGATTCCGTCACCGACTCGGCCGGTTCGGGCTCGGAGACCGCATCCCCCCCGGCTTCCTCGGCCGCCGGGGCGGGCTCCGGCTCGGAGGCCGGAGGGATGTCGGAGAGATCGATCGGGCGCAAGAGCAGTCCCTTGATCCGCTCGGCCTCGGGGCCCGCGGCGATGGGCGGAGCGGCGGGAACCTCCGCCGGTGTTTCCGTCGGCACATAGGGCGTATCGGGCCGCCAGCTGTCGAACCGCCGGTGGATCAGCTCACTGATGGACACCGGTTCCCGTTCCGGCACCGGCTCCGCTGCCGCTGCAGGGGGGTCGGATTCGGGCGGCGAATCCGCTGGATCCGGCGCCGCCGGCTCGGGTGGCGGGGTCATCTCATGAAGGTCAAACTGCTTGCGCAGCAGCCCTTTGATCCGTTCTTCATCGGCGCCCGCGGCAATGGGCGGGGCCGGGGGGATCTCGACCGCCACCGGGGGCGGCGCGTAGGGCTTCTCGGGGACCCACGCACCGAACTTCCGCGCCAGCAGCTCCTTTGTCGATACCGGTGCTTTTGGGGGAGCCGGCGCCTCGGCCGCCTTTTTCACCGGCGCGGCAGTTTTCTTTTTGGCCGGGGGCTTTGCCGCCGCCTTTTCTTTGGGAGCCGCCTTCTTTTTGGGTTTCGCCTGCCCGGTCGGCGACGCCCCGGCATCAAACCGTTTCAGCAGCAGCGCCCGCACCGCATCGGCCGTTGGGCCCTCCGCGATCGGCGGGGCCTTGAATTCGCCGTGGTCCTCCTTCGGGGGGGTGTACAGGGCCTCCGGCTGCCAGTCGTCGAATTTCCTGAGCAACAGGTCGGACCTGGAGACCTTTTGTTTCCCCTTTTTTGGGGGGGATTTGCCGGCCTTCGCCTTTGAAGCCGCAGCCCCTTTGGCCGTGGTGGTCTTCTTGGCCTTGGGACTGCTTTTGGCTTTTGAGGCGGATTTTTTCTTGGCCGGGCTTTTCTTCTTGGAACTCGATTTCGCCATAAAAAACCCCTCTGAGTCCTGAACAGTTAACAAACGCAAGTGGATGTCCTCGATCAGATAACGCGATGATCAATATATAAAAACCCTTATCCTTTGTAAACAACTTTTTCAAATCGGTTTTTTGTTGACATTGAACCGAAATGACCCCATAAATGGTTGTTAGAAAAACAAAAATGACCTACCCCAACCACTTCTCGAGACAACCGATGGCGCTGTACACCCAAATCGCTTCATTCCTGCCCATTTCCTTAATTTTCAGCTTTTTGTGTGCGCTCATCGGCGCGGCCGGCGCCGAGAGCGAGACGCCCCCCTCCACCGCGCCGGCCGAAGCCGCCAAACGGACCGTTTACGTCATCCGGGCCGCCGGTAATGTGGAGCCCGGCATGGCCGCCTTTATCGAACGGGCCCTGGAGCGGACGACCGAAGATCCCGAGGCCCTGGTGGTGCTGGAGATGGACACCTTCGGCGGCCGGGTCGATTCGGCCTTTGCCATCGTGGACAGCATCGTCAACATCCCCAAGGGCAACACCGTGGCCTACGTCGCCAAAAAGGCCATCTCCGCCGGCGCTCTCATTTCCCTGGCCTGCAATGAGCTGGTCATGAAACACCACACCACCATCGGCGACTGCGCGCCCATCACCTATTCCCAGGAAGGCCCCAAGATGATGGGCGAAAAGTTCCAGTCGCCGCTCCGGGCCCGGTTCCGGTCCCTGGCCAAGCGGAACGGCTACCCCGAAGCCCTTTCGGAGGCCATGGTCACCGCCGACATGACCGTCTATGGGATCGAACGGGACGGCGAAACCCGGTACATCGACAAGGTGGCCTACGACGACCTGACCGACGAGGAGAAAGAGAAGATCACCGCCAAACGGACCGTCGTGGCCGAAGGAGAGCTGCTCACCATGGACGACGTGGAAGCCCGGCGGCTCGGATTTTCCCGGATGAGCGTCGAGAGCCTTGACGAGATGCTGGAACGGATGGACATCGGCGCCCATCAAGTGGTCCGGATCGAGGAGGTCTGGTCCGAATCCTTTGTGCGGCTGATTTCCACCATCGCGCCGGTGCTGATGATGATCGGGCTGGCGTCCCTTTACACCGAACTCCAGGCCCCGGGGTTCGGCGTGCCGGGGATCATCGGCATCATCTGCCTGGGACTGGTCTTTTTCGGGCAGTACATGGTGGGGCTGGCCAGCTACACCGAGCTGCTGCTATTAGGACTGGGTCTCATCCTCATGGGATACGAAATCTTCGTTTTGCCGGGGTTCGGGGTGGCCGGGTTTTCCGGCATTATGCTCATCGGCGTGGGCATGGTCCTGGCCTTCCAGAACTTCGTCCTCCCCGATCCGGATTTTCCCTGGCAGATGGCCCTGCTCATGCGCAACATCGCCATGGTGCTGGGCGCCTTTGTCAGCGCCTTTGTGGCGTCGCTGCTGCTCATGCGGTACATCTTTCCCGCCATGACCCGCTTCAGCGGCGAAGGACCGTATCTGGCCGCCAGCCTCAAGGACATGCGGGCCGACTCCCTGGAGGCCGCCCTCGTCCATGCCGGGGATGTGGGCAAGGCCGCCACCGCCCTGCGGCCGTCTGGCAAGGTCCGGGTCAACGGCGAAACCGTGGACGCCGTCTCCGAAGCGGAATTTCTGGAAAAAGGGGCGCCGGTCAAGGTCCTTTCGGTTCAGGGCGCCCGGGTGGTGGTCTGCCGGGAGGTTCCCCATGAATGAACTGGTCTGGCCCATCGTCCTCCAGGCCGCCGCGGTGCTGGTCATCCTGGCGGAGATCTTCATTCCGTCGGGGGGCGTGCTGGGCGCCATCGCCGCCGGTCTCATCGGGTATTCCCTCTATCTGGTTTTCACCGGGCTCTCCCACACCGCCGGCATCCTTTTCCTGGTCAACGACGCCATTATGCTGCCCATCCTGGTGATGGTGGGGCTGCGGCTCATCGCCCGGTCGCCGCTGACCCTGAAAAAGACCTTGTCCGCCGTGGGCGGCGTCTCCTCCCAGTCCCCGGAAATGACCCAATACCTGAACATGGAGGGGGAGACCCTAACGGACCTGCGGCCGTCGGGCATCGCCCGCATCGACGGCAACCGGCTTGACGTGGCCACCCGGGGCGAATATATCGAAAAGAACACGGCGGTCTATGTTTCCACCGTCACCGGCAATCAGATCATCGTCAGAAAAAAAGAAGAAGATTAACCCCAGACAGCCAACTTCAGGAGGTACATCATGGGCGTTTCCCAAGTCTTGATCGTCATTCTCGTCATCGCGGCCATCGTGCTGCTCTATTTCATCGGATCGGCCATATCTTTGTGGATCCAGGCCCTGGTGTCGGGCGCCCATGTGGGGCTGTTCAACATCGTCTTCATGCGATTCCGGAAGGTGCCGCCCAAGCTGGTGGTGGAGGCCAAGATCATGGCGGTCAAGGCCGGCATCGATATCGGGACCGACGACCTGGAATCCCATTACCTGGCCGGTGGCGACGTGATGCGGGTGGTCCAGGCCCTCATCGCGGCGGACAAGGCCAACATCGACCTCAAATTCAACCGGGCCGCGGCCATCGACCTGGCGGGCCGGAACGTCCTGGAAGCGGTCCAGATGAGCGTCAACCCAAAGGTCATCGAAACCCCCCTGGTGGCGGCCATGGCCAAGGACGGCATCCAGCTCAAGGCCATCTCCCGTGTGACGGTCCGGGCCAACATCGACCGGCTGGTGGGCGGCGCCGGGGAAGAGACCATCCTGGCCCGGGTCGGCGAGGGAATCGTCACCACCATCGGCTCTTCCGACTCCCATAAAAACGTCCTGGAAAATCCGGACCTGATTTCCAAGCGGGTGCTGGAAAAGGGACTGGACGCGGGCACGGCCTACGAGATCCTCTCCATCGACATCGCGGACGTGGACGTGGGCAAGAATATCGGCGCCGAATTGGAGACCGACCGGGCGGAAGCGGACAAGAAGATCGCCCAGGCCAAAGCCGAGGAGCGGCGGGCCATGGCCTACGCGGCCGAGCAGGAGATGAAAGCCCGTGTCGAAGAGATGCGCGCAAAAGTGGTGGAGGCCGAAGCCGAGGTGCCCCTGGCCATGGCGGAGGCCTTCCGCGAGGGCAATCTGGGGGTCATGGATTACTACAAGATGAAAAACGTCATGGCCGACACCCAGATGCGGACGAAGATCGGCGGCGGCGAAAGCAAGAGACCGGGCGGCGGGAGCACCGAGGACACCTCGGGATAGACACAGGCTGACGCCCGCCCGCGTTCTCCACCTTCCCCTCGGGAAACCGGCCCAGCCGATTCCCGAAGGGACCGGACTTTATTCAACACCGGGAGTTTCCCATGGAAGCATTGATCCCCATTCTTTTCTTTTTCATCATCTTTTTCGTCATCATCTTCAAAATCTTCAACGGTATCCGGAAAATTTTCTTCAGCAAAGGGGGTAAAGAAGGCAAAAGCGCCTCCTGGAAGGATTTTCTGAAGGATCTGACCGAGCAGATGCAGCAACAGATGGAGGCGCCGAAGGCCGACACCAAAGAAGGCCGATCCGCATGGGAACAGATCCTGGGTCGCGAAATCGAAGAGGAACCGGTGGAGCCGATTCCCGTTCCGCCGCCGCCTCCCAAACCGCCCAAACCGAAAAAAACCGGGGAAAGGGTTCCACGCCCCGCCCCATCCCCGGCCGCCAAAGCGGCGGTTGGCAGGGAAACGGCAAAAGCCGTTTCTCCCCCGCCAGGAATGAATCTCGGCGAAGCGGCCCCGTCCGTCGATGAATTGCGGAATGCGGTGATCTGGTCGGAGATTTTGGGGAAGCCGGTGGGGTTGAGGGATGAACTGTAAATTGGCTGTAAGCATTTGCCTGGTTCGATTGCTGAATGTCCAAAAATATAAGCCATTTCTGTGGTCAAATGAAAAACACACCATACCCGAATGCCGATCACGGATTGGTCGCCTTGTTTCTCAAAATGACGCCAGAAGATCGAATGGAAGCAAATGACAACGCCATCCGGGCCATTATTGAACTGAGGGATGCCTTCCAGCGACAGAAAGACACCGACCGCCGACCTGAGCGCCCTGCTTGAGGGGCTCCTCCGGGCCGATGTGGAGTTCATTCTTGTGGGCGGCCTTGCGGCGGTCATTCAGGGCGCGCCGGTCACCACGATGGATGCAGACATCGTTCACAGACAATCCCCCGAAAACATATCAAGACTTTTCACTTTCCTGGAATCGGTCCATGCGGTTTACCGCCGTCCGGACGACAAAATCATCGCCCCGAAACAGAAAGACTTCTCGAAAGCGGGTCATGTACTGCTCACGACCCGCATGGGACCGCTCGACGTCCTGGCTTTCATCGAAGGCGGAAAAACCTATGATGATCTCTACCGCCACTCGATTCAGATTAGCTTCAGAGGCTGCACCATTCGGGTTCTCGATATCAAAATGCTCACGGAATTGAAAAGAACCTCCAAATCCCCCGAAGACAAGCAACGTCTCGCCGTTCTTGAAGCCACATTGAGGCAGATGGGAAAAGATTAGCGCATTGAATCGAACCCACCAACAGCGTTCGGCCAACGCCATCCCCGAGTGGTGCAGGAAAACATCATTCGGATTTGACAATTTCCGAGGAATGAACCACCGCATCCATCGCATTGTCATCCCGGCTCTACTGCTCATCTGCCTGTCGGCAACCGGCCTTTCGGCCGATGTGGACGCCGTTTTGGTGGAAAAGGGAAAGCGGAAGATGCATCTGCTGTCGGAAGGAACCGTGGTCAAATCCTACGACATCTCCCTGGGGGATCGACCGGAGGGACACAAGCAGCGGCAAGGCGACGAGCGGACGCCCGAGGGACGCTACATCATCGATTACCGGAACCCCCACAGCGCCTATCACCTGTCGCTCCACATCTCCTATCCGAACCGGGCGGACAGGGAGCGCGCCCGGCAGCGGGGCGTCGATCCGGGCGGCTTGATCATGATCCATGGTTTGCCCAACGGATATCAACGTGCGGAACCTTTGTTCAAAGGCCGGGACTGGACAGACGGCTGCATTGCCGTGGACAACAAAGCAATCGAAGAAATCTGGGCCTTGGTCAAGGATGGAACGCCCATCGAAATTACGCCGTGACACCGGCGAAAGGAGGCCGCATGCCGCAGATGGTCCAGGCCGCCCGTCATAGCCGAGGACGCCGGGGCGCAACGCCGGAAGTTCTGCTGATCTTCTTCATCCTCTTTGCCGCCCTTCCCCCTCTATCCAACGCAGGGCTCCAACATCCTCTTCAGGTCACCGACGAAACGCCGATTCTCGACGCGCCGCCGGAATCGGTTTACACAAACCGCCAGGAAAAGGCCGAAATAGAACGCCTCATCGAAGAGAGCGACCTCTGGTTTCCGGAAAAACGCGTGACCCGGATCCTCTTCCTCACCGAGGGCTGGCGGCTCCAGCGCAACGAGTTCACCGGCATTCCCGAATCCGAATACATGGAGATCGGGGCGGTGCTGGACGCTGGAAACCCCGCCTACGACGTTTTCGTCGAAACGACGGTCCTAAGAGACCTCGACTTTTTCGGCTGGGTTTCCGGCGATATCGCCCTCAAGCCCAACCTGTCGCGGGTCGCCGGGAAGATCAAAAAGCCGGAAAGGGTCGTTATTTTCGGAAACGATTACAAGATCCCCAAAATCTACAAAGAAGACGGAGAGGCCAGGGGCATTCTGGTGGAGATCGCCCGGGAAGTCGATGGACGGATGGCGGGCCATGTTTTCGACATCCGGCTGTTCCCCTGGGCCCGGGCGTACCAGAACGCCCTCCATGCCCGGGGCGGCATCATCGGGCTCTCCAAAACCTCCGAACGGGAAGCCGTTTTCGATTACTCGGATGTGATCTACCACGACACGGTGGTCATCGTCACCCTGCGGAAAAAGGCATTCGATTACCGGGAAGTGATGGACCTCAAGGGCAAGACCGTCGGCATCGGCCGGGGCGGAAGCTTCGGCGACGAATACGAACGGGCCAAAGCGGCCGGGATTTTCAAGGTGGAGGAGGACAGCGGCCCGGTCATCCGGTTGAAAAAGCTCCTCAAGGGCCGGATCGACTGCGCCCTCATCAGCCCCGGCCGGTTCGCCCTGAACAGGACGATACGACAGGACCCGCTCCTTTCCGAAAACCGGGACCGGTTTATCATCCTCCCCCAGCCTTTCAAGCAGGACCCCAACTACCTCGGGTTCGCCAAAACGATGCAGATGGGCAATTTCCTGGACGCCTTCAATGACGCGCTTCAGGAAGCGAAGGCGTCCGGGGCAGTAGCGGAGATCATCGATCGGTACGAGGGCGGCGGGGGATCCAGGCATGACTGATCCCGCAAGGGATCAGGGGATCTTTTCCAGATGCTTGCGGATGGTCTCCACGGCGGCCATATCGTCCAACCATTCTTGGGGCAGATCGTCGATGCCGTGATGGGCGCCCAGGACCATCCCCACCAGCGAGCCCCGGGCCGCGCTGTCGCCGGCGGTCATCACGCACTGGATCAGGGCCTCCTTCAAGTCATTCTCGTACTTGGCGATGAGGTGGACCACCCCCGGAACCATTTCGCCGGTGTGGCAGCTCCGGCCGAAGTCGCCGATCACCTCGACGCTCTCTTTTTCCACCGTAGCCAGCCCCTTTTGGAGCCAGGCCGACACCGGCGACACGTCGAAATGCTCCTCGGCAACGGACTTCAGGGTTTCCGTGGGACCGGCCCCCGCCAGCACGGCCTGGGCCACCCGTGCAAAATAGGCCGCCGATTCGACGGTGGCCGGATCGGTGTGGGTCATCCGGGTCTGGGCTTCGGCGATTTCGGCCAGTTTGTCCGGGTCGTTCCGGTAGAGACAGACCACCGGCGCGACCCGGGAGGCCCCGGCCAGGTCGTCGGAACCCGATCCCGCCTCCTCCGGTGACTTGCCTTTTTCGTAATTGGCCAGGGTCGTTTTGGTGGCGCCGTCGAAATACCCGTCGTAGTTTTCAAACAATTGCCGCCACCGCGCCGAAAAATCGGTCAGGTCGAACTCCCCTTTTTCGGCCACCGAGGCCAGCAACACCATCATCTGGTCACCGTAATGGGTAAACGCCCCTTTATCCTTGCCGCTGTGAAAGGATTTGGGATGGGGTTCGACCAACCGGTCCACCCGCCCGAATTTATCCTCGATCTTTTTCGGATCGTACATCCAGTGAGCCCCCAGGGCCAAAGAATCGGCCACGAACGAGGCCAGGACCATCTCCTTTGCTTTTTCCGTCATATCGCCTCCTTTTGGGCATCAGAGCCGTTAATATTCATCGATTATTGCTAAAGATAACAGCAATCCCCGCGCCAGTCAAAACTGATTGTCTCAAGATAATGAATTGAACCCCTGAACAGGATATGATATGTTCCGCTGTAAAAAACCGCTTCCGAATGCGGTAACGACATCCAACCATAAAGAGGGAAACCGATGACCCAAGACGCAACGCTCGACATCCTCAAGCAGGCGCTTTTGCTGGAAAAACGCGGCAACGCGTTTTACCGGAAGGTGGCTCAAAACACCACCAACAGCGCGGTCGAATGCTTTTTCAACATCATGGCCGATGAAGAGGCCAAGCACATCCAGGTGATCACGGATCAGATGCGCGCTTACAAGTCCGACGGCCAGCTGCTGTCCACGGTCTTCGAAGACGGGGAAAAAAGCGAGGCGCCGTCCCAGATCCTCGATCCCGACCAGAAATCCAAGATCGCCGCGGCCGATTTCGAGGCGGCGGCCATTTCGGCGGCCATCTCCATGGAGGAAAAGGCCGTCCAACTCTACGCCGACCGGGCCGAATCCGCCACCGACAAAACGGAAAAAGCCCTCTACAACTGGCTTTCGGGCTGGGAGCGGGAGCACCTCAATTTCCTCATCGACATGGACAAGGAACTGACCGAAAAAGTCTGGTACGATCAGCAGTTCTGGCCCTTTTAAATTAAACCGAGAGAAAGACCTGCGAGGTTTTAAAAACCTCGCAGGTCTGTGTTCTGCAACCCCATAAATTAAGGAGATCCCCCATGAGCAAGACCGAAGAAAACCTGAAGGAAGCATTTGCCGGAGAATCCCA
>CAYPCE010000048.1:0-6344 GCA_964409085.1 uncultured Desulfobacteraceae bacterium
GCGTGGATCGGTTCGCCTACAAAAACGGTCTGTTCGTGATCGCCCAGAGCGGCGATACCGTTCAAATGCTCAACGATGCGAAATTCGTTCCCAAAGAATGGTAAAACAGGCGCCGCACGCAGCAGGAAGCCCTAAAAATACTGCATCGACGTCTTCTTCAACTCTTTCCGGCTGAACAGCAGGGTATAGATGTCCACCCCCGCTTTTTCCGCCAGCCGGCGGGCGATTTTATGGCAGGCGTCTTCGCTTTTGGCGTGGAGCATGGTGTAGAGGTTGTAGGGCCAGTCGTCGGTGGGGTCCCGGCGGTAGCAGTGGGAGATGTTGCGGGAGGCGGCCATGACCTTGCCCACGGCGTCGATGCGGTCCTCCGCCACCTGCCACGCCACCATGGCGTTGGCGGCGTAGCCCGATTTCTGGTGCTTGAGGGTGGCCCCGAACCGGCGCAGGACCTTCCGGTCCCGCAGTTCCGTCAAAGTCTCGAGAAGGTCCGCTTCGGTCATGCCCAGCCCCCGGGCCAGCTCCCGGTAGGGGCGTGCGGTGACAGGAAGGTCGCCCTGGAGCGCGGAGATCACCCGCTTCTGGCGGTCGGTCAGCATGAATCCGGTTCCGGCCTCGATTTCGCGTTCACAACCGGGGTCAAATGCCGGGGGCGGATCATGCCGCCATTTCCGGAAACAACCCGCGGATCCCGGCTTCGGATGCGCCGCAGATACCCCGCTCGGTGATGAATCCGGTGACCAGGCGGGCCGGGGTCACATCAAAGGCATAATTCCCCGCGGGACTCTCCGCCGGTGGTATCAGAACGCTTTGCAGGGCGCCGTCCGCCCATCCCTGAACATACCGGATCTCATCCGGGTCCCGCTCTTCGATGGGGATGTCCGCTCCCCGTTTGAGGGACCAGTCGAAGGTGGAAGACGGCAGCGCCACGTAAAACGGCACACCGTTATCCTCGGCGGCCAGTGCCTTGAGATACGTCCCGATCTTGTTGGCCACGTCCCCGGCGCAGGTGGTGCGGTCGGTGCCCACAATGACGATGTCCACCATCCCCCGCTGCATGAGATGGCCGCCGGCGTTGTCGGTGATGACGGTGTGCGGAATGCCGGCCTCTCCCAGTTCCCAGGCCGTCAGCCGGGCCCCCTGATTCAAGGGGCGGGTTTCGTCCACCCAGATGTGGATGGGGACGTCCTGCTCATGGGCCGCGTACATGGGGGCGGTGGCGGTGCCGTATCCGACGCAGGCCAGCCAGCCGGCGTTGCAGTGGGTGAGGATATGCACCGGCTGTCCGCCCTTCTGCGCCGACAGCTTCTGGATCAACGGCAGGCCGTGCATGCCGATCATCCGGCAGTTTTCGGCCTCGCTTTCCGCCAGATCCTCCGCGCCCCGGCGCGCCACGGACAGTTGCGCGTCGGTTCCCTTTGCGCTCAGGACATCCACCAGCACTTTATCGACGGCCCACATCAGGTTGACGGCGGTAGGTCGAGCCAATTTCAAGCGGTTGCATTCCTCGATCAACGCCTGCTGGGATGCCGAATGCCGGACCGCAAGATAGACGCCCCATGCCCCGGTCACTCCGATGAGGGGTGCGCCGCGGACGAACATGTTCTGGATCGCATCGATGGCGTCGTCTACGGTCTCGAGGTCCGCGACCACCCATTCATGGGGCAGCTTCCGCTGGTCGATGACCTTGACCGTTTGGGCCGCCTCATCCAACCAGATCGGTCGTGTTTTGGCCGTTTCCGCATTCCCTGGTGTCAAGAAATACTCCTGATGCACGGATCGCGTTGAAGGGTCTTCGGGTCCCGGTTTAGGGGACATTCTCTCTGATCTCGATGGTGACATTCGTGCCGGTGGCCGTATTCCGGATCTCCACAAACCCGTCACCCAGGTAGGTCACCCGGACCCGTTGGCCCCGCCGGGCGTTTGTCATACCAGCCCCGAGTCGGGCCTTCGTGGCATCAACCACCGTCCCTTCGGCGGTTTTCCCTTTTTGCGAATAGAGATTGCCCGCCTTGACACTGATGCCGAACTCCGCCAGGGAAAGATACTTGACCTTGGCGGTGGCGTCGACAGCCACGAAGGCCATCGCCAGCACCACGGCAAGGGCCAGGATCAGCTTCGTTTTCATCGTTTCACCCCCTTCGGATCGGTTGAATTCCGCCATCCATCAAAACCGCTTTATGGTTTTAGTATAGTTCAGGTTCCCGCTCAGGTCAAATGAAAACCACTGTACAACCCGTCCGGATTCCGATATAAGGAAAGACAAAAGATCAGGCACTTACAGAACCACTGACCGAACCAACCGACGCCCCGTCGACGGGAAAGGAGGCAGTCTTGAAGATCCGTTGGTCGCTCGTAACATCACTCGTTCCGGCCCTCTGCATGGCCATGGCATCCCAGGCCGCTGCCGGCTGGGTTTTTATCACGGATGGCATCCAGGAAAAACAGATCACCTTTATCGAAGACAACCGCCTGAAGTTCGCGGCGCCCGACCACGTCATGATCTTCGACATCAACGACAACCGGATCACCTTTCTCAATCCCGACATGGAAACGTACTGGGGCGGCGCGCCGGAGACCTTCGCCGCCAGCGCCAAACTGACCTTTGAGGATATCGAGGACATGATCGAGAAGAACCTGGAGGAGGTGCCCCCCCAGGAGCAGGAGGCCATGGCCGAGAGCCTGCGGCGGCAAATGCGCCAACAGACCGGTGGAACCCCGCCCGTCGTTCACGTGACCCCCACCGATACGGAGGAGACCATCGCCGGATATCGAACCCGGAAATACCGGATCCAGGTCAATGGGGAATTGCGGCAGGAGATGTGGATCGCCGACGGCATCGAGGTCTCGACGGAATTCGATATCGACGCGTACGGCCGGATGCTGCGCACCTTTCACTCGACGTTGGGATCCAACACGGAGACCGCATTCTCCGACCCGGAGGTGATCGCACTGTACAAAAAAGGATGGCCACTGCGCACCATCAACTATGATGAAGAGGGGTATCCGGACAAAACCGAGGTCATCAACATCGCCCGGAAACCCCTGATGGCGTCGGAGTTCGAGATTCCTTCCAATTACCGGGAGCTGTCGTCAAAAGAGATGTTTGGGCCGTAGAGACAGGGGCAAAGGCACAAAGGCACAAAGGGACAAAGGGACAAAGAAAACGCGCCCTCCCCCGTTGCCCCTCAGTTTGACATTTCATGTCCGCAGTGCTTGCACACTTTGGCCCGTTTCTTGATGATCTCCGCGCAGGCGGGGCATTCGGCGGTGCCGTATCGGTCATGGATCTTCCGGACGGACAGGTCGGCCTGTTCCTGGATCTTGGGGTTGCCGAACGTGTGGCTCCGTAAGGGATCGATGGCCTCCACCAGGCCGATGTCCCCGATCATCTCGGCGGCCTTGAGCCGCACCCGGACCGGCTCGGCCGGGTCCAGCAGCATCCGCAGGACCGTCACCCCGTCTTTCCGGACATAGCAATCGGCCAGGATGGAAAACCCTTTCTTGGTGTTTTCCTTCAGGATCTCCTGTTCCAGCATGGCCTGTTCGTCGATGACCTGGCCCTTGGCGCCCATGGGACTGAAGACCGGCATGCACTCGAATCCGTCGGAATCGGGATGTTTCATGCAGCGGTAGGAGGCCGTCTGGCCATAGTTCGCCTCGATGTTCTCCCACCCTTCCTTATACAGGCTGCACTCGTCGTTGAAGCAGACGAACAGAAAAGGGCTGCCCCAGCCGAGGCCGTCGCTGAAATTGATGGGCGGGGTCTCCCACAGGCTCATCTCGGTCTGGCAATGGGGGCACACGGGTTTTTGCTGCGACAACACGCGTTCAAAGTACTGATCTTTGGTTTCAATGGCCATGGATGTATCCTCCAGGTTTCAACATAATATGGATAACGCCGGCATTCCCGGTAAAAGCGCCGACGTTTCAAAGTAAGGTCCCGATCCGGATTGTCAATCAGAAGACGGCTGGGCCCCATGGTCCCCGAAAAACCGGATCACCCGGTCTTCGGCCCAGCTCCGGAGCCCCCAGCCCGCCAGAAACCCGCAGTGCCCGCCGTACCGGGTCGTCTCCACCGTCAGGGCCGGGGGCCGGGCGATATGGGCCAGATCCCCGATTGGAATCACCGGGTCGTCGGCGCTCAGCAGCATGAGGGACGGCCGATGGAGCCCCGCCAGCCGGTCGCCGGTGATCGCATACCCCTTGAGATACGCCTCGCCGCTGGGGAACCCGGTGTACCGGGGGGCGAAAAAATCGGTCATCTCCCGTAGGGTCCGGAACCGGGCGAGGTCCGTCAGGTCGCTGAGATGGGGAAAGCGGCGGCGCTTCTCCCGGAGGGACCGCCGCCATTTCTTCATGAAATAACGGTGGTACGGCGACCAGCCGGTTTCGAGGACGTGCATGGTGTGGACGGGATCGAGCACGGGGCAGACGGCCGCGACGGCGGCGAGCCGGATGCCGGCGTCCGCCGCCCGAACCGCGGTCCGCAGGGCGAAATTCCCGCCCAGGGAAAAGCCTGCCACAAAGGTCCGGGGGCGTGGGAACCGGTCCTGGACGGCGGCCATCGCCCCCACCACCTCGTCGATCCGGCAGGCATGGAACAGGCCGGGGTTGAGGTGATGGGTGGGGCCGTGGTCCCGGAAGTTGAGCCGGAACACGTCGAAACCCCGACGGAAAAACCGGCCGGCCGCCGACAGGAGGTAGAGGGATTCGACGCTGCCCTCCCATCCGTGGAACAGGACGACCAGGTCCCGCCCTTCGCCCCCGTGTCCCGAAAACCAGCCCTGGAGCCGGACACCCCCGCCGCAATCGAGGATGTGGGATTCTGCGGCCGCCAACATGCTCCGCGCCCGCCGCCGCACCAGCGGCCGCCGCAGCTTCAGGCTGGCCAGGACCGACTGGGCGTGGCCGTTTTGCAGCAGCCTGCCTGGAAAGAACCCGTCGCCTTCAGGGCTCGTCATCAATCGATTATCTCCTTCCATTCCTTTTGGGATCAGGCATTTGCGCCGCAGAGCATCAGCGGCGAAAGCGGTTTTCTACCACAGGCCGCGCCGCCCTTCAATTCCCAATTTGACCGCGGCATCCACTCAAAGTTTGACACCTCAAACGGGTTTTTAATATAATACCGTTTTATCGCGTCTATACAATCCCCGGTACCGGGGGCCTTTGATTGGCTCTAATCTGAAACTGAAGAAACGGAATTCCATGAACCCGAGACAGCCCCTGACGAACACCATCCACCGTGCATGCACCCGCGTGCTCATCGCCTTGTGCATCTTTGCCCTTACAACATTTTTCCTGGTTTCGGCCGACGCCATGGGCCAGACAGCGCCGTTCCAACTGGCCCCATCGGGCACTGCCGCCGAAACGATCATCGGCCCGGAAGGGGGCGCCCTGGAGACCGCCGCCGGCGTCCGCGTTTCCATACCGGCCGACGCGCTGGACCGGACTGTAGCTGTTGAACTCATCGACTACGCCCCCGTCCTCGCTGAAACCGGCCGCGATAACGGGGCTCTCGTCGGCGCCGTGGGGGTCCGGATGCCGGCGGGCTTGGCCTCCGCCAAGGTCGTCTGCCCCCTCGCAGCACCCTTCACCCCCGGCGCATCCCTGACCCTGCTGCGCCCCAACGCCACCGGCAGCGCCTGGGCCGATACGGGCCGGACGGCCGTCGTCGATGCATCGGGCCTGTCGGCTGCCTTCCGGGCGCCGGGGCCGGGCCTGTACGCCCTGCTCCATCCGGACCGGGCCGCCGGTCCCGCACCGCTGCCACCCCGGTCCGCCCGACGGGCACTGCCCCGGGCAGAAGATGAATGGGGGCTGTTCCCGGAAAACGAAGCCGGCCCCGACAAGACCCTCCTGATCCTCGTCCACGGCGACAACTCCTTCAAGGCCAAACAGGACCGGTGGGACCTTTTCCTCGACTGGGTCGCGGACAACGACGATGTGGACACCCGGTACGAGATCTGGCGGTTCCGACACGATACGGCCCAGCTCATCGGCTACGACGGCCAATCGGGCAATGCAAAGGAACTGGGGGACGCCATCGCCGCCCGGTTCGGCCCGGACCGGCCCCTTCTGCTGCTGGCCCACAGCCGGGGCGGCCTGGTGTCGCGGGCCTACATGTGCGGCTACGGCGACGGCCGGGAGGGCGACCGGGTCCTGGGCCTGGTGACCCTGGCCACGCCCCACCACGGGTCTCCGGGGGCGGTCCCCGACTGGGGGCTTCAGACCATTAAAGGCAAGTTCCGGGACACGGATCTGGCCGAGATCTTTTACGGCTTCACCTACGACGCCGTGGTCAACGTGGCGGACATGGGCACCATGGGCCTGGCCTGGGACAATTT
>CAYPCE010000048.1:6444-20740 GCA_964409085.1 uncultured Desulfobacteraceae bacterium
TCCAACGCCCTGTCGGGGCTGAACCTCGACGAATTCGACCGGATCGCCGCCACCGGCCGGCGGTTCCGGCAGTACGTCAACCTCTCCCAGATCTCCGAAACCGAAGCGGTGGAGCACGCCTACCGGTTCGTCAAGCCCGACGGCGTCGACTGCCCGGCCATCGTATCGGCCGGCGGGGAGACCTTCATGGCCTACACCCTCAACGGCAACGGCCAGGTCTCCAACGTGGTCACCGGCAACAAATGCGCTTCGGGCACCGGGGAGTTTTTCCTTCAGCAGCTTCGCCGGATGAACGTGGACATTGGGCGGGTGTCCGAACTGGCCGACGGGGCGACGCCCTACCGGCTGTCGGGGCGGTGCTCGGTCTTCTGCAAGTCCGACTGCACCCACGCCACCAACAAGGGCATCCCGGTGGGGCGGGTCACTGCCGGCCTCTGCCGGATGATGGCCGCCAAGGTGCTGGAACTGCTCAAGTCCGTCGAGAAAAAAAACATCATGGTGGTGGGCGGCACGGTGCGGAACCGGGTGATGGTCGATTATCTCGCCGAAGAGATCCCGGGGCTCATCGTCCCGGACGAAGCCCCCTATTTCGAGGCCCTGGGCGCGGCCCTGTGGGCCCTGACCCGGAAGACCGCCCCCTTCCCCGGAGACGCCGACCTGTTCCGGAAGGACGCCGCCGCCTTCGACACCCTGCCGCCCCTGAGCCGGTTCGAGGACCAGGTGGCGTTCAAAACGCTGAAGCGGGGTGAAATCCGGCCCGGCGACAAATGCGTGCTGGGGCTGGACGTGGGCTCCACCACCACCAAGGCCGTCCTCCTGCGGTGGTCGGACAACGCCCTGCTGGCCTCCATCTACCTCCGGACCAACGGCCAGCCGGTGGAGGCGTCCCGGGACTGCTACCGCCACATCCGGGATCAGGTCGCCCAATCTGTGGACCCCGCCGACATCGAAATCGCCGGGCTCGGCGTCTGCGGGTCGGGCCGGCAGATCGCCGGGCTCCACGCCATGACCGACGGGGTCATCAACGAGATCATCGCCCACGCCGAGGCCGCCGTCTACTTCGACCCCGAGGTGGACACCCTCTTCGAGATCGGGGGGCAGGACGCCAAATACACCTACATCACCAACGGCGTCCCCTCGGACTACGCCATGAACGAGGCCTGCTCCGCCGGCACCGGCTCGTTTCTGGAGGAATCGGCCCGGGAGACCCTTTCCATCCCCATGACCGGGATCGCCGACATCGCCCTGCAGGGCGGGCGGCCGCCCAATTTCAACGACCAGTGCGCGGCCTTCATCTCGTCGGACATCAAGACCGCCGTCCACGACGGCGTGGCCCAGGCCGACATCGTGGCCGGTCTGGTCTATTCTATCTGCATGAACTACAGCAACCGGGTCAAGGGCAACCGGCCCGTTGGCCGGAAGGTCTTCATGCAGGGCGGGGTCTGCTACAACCACGCCGTCCCCCTGGCCATGGCCTCCATCACCGGCAAGGAGATCATCGTCCCGCCGGAACCCGGCCTCATGGGGGCCTTTGGCGTGGCCATCGAGATCAAGAAGCGGATCGAAGCCGGCCTCGCCCCGGCCGACCGATTCGACCTCGACGCCCTCATCGGCCGGGAGGTCAGCTACGGCAAATCCTTCATCTGCAAGGGCGGCAAGGAAAAATGCGACCGGCGCTGCGAGGTGGCGGTAATCCGCATTGAAGGAAAACCTTACCCCTTCGGCGGGGCCTGCAACCGGTATTACAACCTGCGTCGGAAACTCCGGTACGACACCCGCGCGCTGGACCTGGTGGCCCGGCGGCAGGAGATGGTCTTTTCCCCCGGACCCGAGCCGGCGTCTCCCGCCGGTCCGGCTCCAGCGGGAACGGTCGGGCTCAACCGGAGCTTCCTGGTCAACACCTATTATCCCCTTTACGCCACCTTTTTCCGGGAACTGGGTTTCGGTACGGTCCTGCCCGACCATCCATCCCCCGAGGGGATCGACTACCGGGACGCCCCCTTCTGCTATCCGGCGGAACTGGCCCACGGGTTTTTCCATCGGCTGCTGACCGGGACCGGCAGGGGGGTAACCTATCTGTTTTTGCCTCATTTCAAGGCAACGCCCGATGTTAACGACGGGAACCACGCCCAGGTTTGCCCCATCGTCCAGGGAGAGGCCTATTACCTGCGCACGGCCTTCCACCGGGAGATCGATGCGCTCCAGGGCCGGGGGACCCAACTCCTTTCCCCGGTCATGGACCTGACCGCCGGACTGGACAGCGCCCAAAAACCCCTGCTGGAAACGGCCCACTGGATGGGCATCGACCGGCGAAGGGCGGCGGCGGCCGCCCAGACGGCCATCCACCGGCAGAGAGACCTGTTCCGCCGGATGAAAGAACAGGGCCGGGCGGTCCTGGCCGATCTGGAAACATCGCCCGACGAGAACGCCGTGGTAGTCTTCGGCCGTCCCTACAACGGGTTTGCGGACGAGGCCCACATGGGGATTCCCCGAAAACTGGCCTCCCGTGGCATCCGGGTCATCCCCATGGACTTTCTGCCCATCGACGAGGAGGAAGTGGGATACAACATGTACTGGGGACTGGGGCAGATGATCCTCAAGGCCACCCGGTTCGTCCGGCGCCATCCCCAGCTCTTCGGCCTCTACATCACCAATTTCTCCTGCGGCCCCGATTCTTTCATCATCGGGTATTTCCGGAGCCTCATG
This sequence comes from uncultured Desulfobacteraceae bacterium, assembly GCA_964409085.1. Classification (GTDB taxonomy): domain Bacteria; phylum Desulfobacterota; class Desulfobacteria; order Desulfobacterales; family JAABSP01; genus JAABTD01. Next base: position 9,151 of record CAYPCE010000048.1, read on the forward strand.
GGCCGGAAACCCGCCCTGATCCTGGAACTCGACAGCCACACGGCCGACGCCGGCCTGGAAACCCGGATCGAGGCATTTCTTGACGTGGTGGCCGCATACCGGCAGCAGAGGTCAGTGGATAGTGCTCAGTGGATAGTGCATAGCGACCCGCCACTAACCACTACCCACCATTTCACCCCCGCCCAAACCACCCTTCGCAACGGCCGGCCGGCGGTGATCACCTCCGCCGGGGAGACGATCCCCATGGCCGATCCCCGGGTCCAGGTACTGATCCCCTCCATGGGCCGGTATTCGTCGGAGGCCCTCGCCGCCGTCTTCCGTTCCGAGGGCATCGACGCCCGGGCCCTGCCGCCGGCGGACGAAGCGGCCCTCAAGCTGGGCCGGGCCAACACCACCTGCAAAGAATGCCTCCCCCTCCAGTTGACCACCGGGGGGCTGCTCCACTATCTCCGCCACGAGGCCCCGCCGGACCGGGTGATCGTCTATTTCATGGCCACGGCCTCCGGCCCCTGCCGGTTCGGGCAATACCGGGTCTTCATGGAAGAACTGGTCAAAAAACAGGAGATTCCGGACGTGGCCCTCTTTTCCCTTTCCGGAGAGAACGCCTACAGCGGCATGCGGAACGATTTCACCACCCGGGGCTGGTGGGCCGTCATCGTTTCCGACGTGGTGGAGGACATCCGGTCGATGATCCTGGCCAACGCCCAGGACCCCGGCGCCGGGCTACCCGTTCTGGAGGATGTCTGGCGGGACCTCCTGTTTGAACTGGAATACGGATCCTACCCGGATCTGGAAGCGACCCTCAAACGGTCCGCGGACAGGCTGGCGGCAATCCCCCGGAAACTCCCGCCCGAAGAGGTCCCCGTGATCGGCCTGACCGGCGAAATCTTCGTCCGGCGGGACGCCCTCTCCCGTCGATTTCTGACCGAGGAACTGGCTGCAAAAGGGTTCGCCGTGGCGTGCGCTCCGGTGGCCGAGTGGCTCCACTATTGCGATTTTCTCTACCAGCACGGCTACTGCCCGTCCCGGGCCACGGTTCCGGAACTGCCGGGCTTTCTGCTGAAAAAAATGTTCATGGCCCGGTACGAGCGGCGCATCAAAGCGATCCTGTCGACTTCCGGCCTCGTCCATGCCGCGCCCCTGGATGTGGAAGCGATCCTGGACAACGCCAGACCCTACATCCAGCCCCATCTCACCTGCGAGACCATCCTGACGGTGGGCAGCGCCCTGACGGAAATCGTCTCCCACGTCTGCGGCGTCATCGCCATCGGCCCATTCGGCTGCATGCCCAACCGGCTCGCTGAAGCGCTCCTCACCAAAACCATGGTCAAGGACGCCAAACTCCGGACCGACCCCAAAAACGATCAGCTCCGCGCCACCCTGTCGGGAATCGAGGATCTCCCTTTCCTGGCCATCGAGACCGACGGGTCGCCCTTCCCTCAGTTGATCAACGCCAAGCTGGAAACATTTTGTTTACGGGCGGACCGATTGCACCAGGAGATGCGGATGGCGAGGTTCAACTGATGTACGTCCTTTAGGTGGCATGTTTTTTGCTTAACCATAGGGCAGGCATTGTGCCGCTACCGAGGGGAGCAGAGGGGAAGATGCCCGCTCTCAAGGACGCCGCGTATATGATTTCAATATCTTATAAAAATTGTGACAAATTCTCTACAACACACCCGGATGGGTGTGATATGAGTGACCCTAAACTTTTTTGCTGGTTTTTCGACCAAATTGCGAAAAGGGAAGGAGCCCGCCATGTTTATCCACACATCCGATCAGCCGGCCCTTTCACTGGGATTCGGCGATTACCGGTGCAACTGGGGGGTCCACATCTGCGGGCTCTACGAAACCAAGGCGGAGCGGGACAACATCCTCTTCGGATATCTCCACCAGGGAGACGTAGACGGTGACTTGCAACTCTATTGCCCGGTGGAACAGACCGAGACCGAATTCAAACGGAAATACGCGGCCCTGTTCCCCGATTGCGCGGACCACGCCGACGACGCCGGCCGGTTTCGGATCTCTTCCGCCAGGGACCTTTACTATCCGGAAGGGGTCTTCTCGCCCTGGGCCATGGACGACGGTCTGGATGCGTTTTACCGGGAAAGCCAGTCCCAGGGAACCCGTAACATCCGGGCCACGGCCGAGATGGTCTGGGCGTTGGAGGCCATCCCCGGCATCGAGCACCTCATGGCCTACGAATCCCGGCTCAACTATTTCATTCCGGGCAAACCCTGGATCAGCATCTGCCTTTACAATGTCGCCAAATTCTCGGGAGACGTCATCATGGGCGTTCTCCGAACCCATCCCTACACCATCAGCGGCGGGATCATCACCGAAAACCCCTTCTATCAGGATCCGGACGTCTGGCTTGCCGCCAACGCGCCCCAGTTCTTAAAACGCGAGAAAACCACGGGGGACGGTCATGCGCCGGGACCATCTTGAACATGACCTGTTTCTGTTGATGATCAATCTGTCCCAGCTCCGGGACCCGGATCGGATCCGCCGGATCTTCATCGACGCCATCAACAGCATCGACGACGCCATCGGCATGCGGTACATGGCCGACGAGGCGCCCGCCGACGGCGAAACGATCCCCATCGCCACCACCCGCCGCCGCTTCGGACAGATGGCGATCTCCCCGGACGCGGTCCGGAAATTGCCGGAGAACCTGCTGGCCCTGATCCGCAACGGGGTCCGGATGCTGGCCATCATCCTGGAAAACCGTTGGCAGGACCGGCTGCTGTCGGAGGAAAACCTACGGCTGGAGGCGGCGGTCAACGACCGCACCGCCGAACTGGTGGCGACCAACGAGGCCCTCAAGCGGGAAATCCAGGAACGGAAGCGGTGGGAGGCGGAAAACGCCCGGCTCCAGTCGGAACTGATCCAGGCCCGGAAACGGGAGGCCATCGCCACCCTGGCCGGCGGCATCGCCCACGACTACAACAACCTTCTGTTCATCGCCCTGGGCAACATCTCCATGGCCATGGAGGAGATACCGGCGGATGAGCCGGCCCGACGCCACCTCGCCATAGCCGAAAAGGCATGTCTCCGGTCCCGGGACCTGACCCGGGAATTGACCACCTTTTCCCACGGCGGCTCCCTTCACAAAAAGACCGGCCCCATTTCGGAGTGGCTGGAAAGGTCGGTTCGGCGAGCGGCCGCGGACAACGGGGTCTCTCCGCGGTTCGAGGTCGCCGGAGACCTGTGGCCGGTGGACTATGACCGGGAGCACCTGCGCCACGCCATCGCCAACCTCGTTCGCAACGCCTGCCAGGCCATGCCCGATGGCGGCGACCTGACGGTTTCGGCGGAAAACATCCGCCTCAACGGCCAGAGCGATATCCCGCTCCGGCGCGGCGAATACATCCGGATCTCCATCCAGGACACTGGTCACGGCATCCCCCCGGAACACCTCCAGAAAATCTTCGACCCCTATTTTTCGACCAAGGCCCGGGGAACCCAGAAAGGGATGGGACTGGGGCTGTCGACGGCCGATGCCATCATCCATCAGCACCGGGGCCATATCGCCGTGGAATCCGAAAGCGGACACGGGGCCGCCTTCCACATCTACCTGCCGGCCGCCCATGGGCAACCGAACCGGGTGGGCCATACCGACACATCGGAAACCGCGCCCAGGGACCCGGTGCCGGCCATGGCCCCGGTTCCGACCGCGCCGGTTCGGCCCGGCCAGTCCGACAAGCCCTAACTGTCTATCCCGCCTCCTGATTTTCCAGTTCCATCAACTTTTTATCAAACTGAACCCGCTGGGCATCCAGTCGTTCGGTCTCCGCTTCGAGGTCGCCGAACAGGCGGTCGATGGCTTCCCGGCAGGCGTGGATGGACTGGCCGAGGCCGGCGATCCGCTCCCCGTCCCCGTCCTGGGTGGCCGCCTGCATCTCGGCGTTGAGGCGGTCCAGCTCCTTTTCTTTAGCTTCGATCCGGTTTTCGGTCTTTTCGATCCTCTGTTCGATGGGCTTCAGGGCCCGGGACCGGTCCGCGATGATCCCGGACCGGCGGCGGCGGAGGTCTTTCCGGGTCCCCTTCGGTACGGGATCGGGCGCCACCTTCCGGGGGCCCGGCGGGGCCGGGGCTTCTTCTTCCCACCCCTGCTTTTCCAGAAATTCGCCATAGGTCCCGTTGAACACCGAAATCCCGTCCCGCTGGAACACGACCAGCCGCTGGGCCAGGGCGTGGAGAAAAGTCTCGTTGTGGGTCACCATGATCACCACCCCGTTGAACGCGTCCAGTGCCCCCAGGAGTTCATCGGCGGCATCCATGTCCAGGTGATTGGTGGGCTCGTCCAGGAGCAACACATTGACGGGCGTGACCAGGAGTTTGCCCAGCATGACCCGGCTCTTTTCCCCCCCGGACAGGACGCTGATCTTTTTGAGGGCCGACTCCCCTTCGAACATCATGACGCCGCAGATGTTGCGGGCTTTCTGCCGGTCCACGTCGGGATGGGAAAGGCGAATCTCTTCCTCCACCGTCCGCTCGGCCACCAGATGCTCCACATGGGTCTGTTCGAACACGCCCCGGGCCGCGTTGGGATTCCACCGGATGCCCCCGCCATCCGGGGTCAGCGTTCCGGACAACAATTTGAGGAGGGTGGTTTTGCCTTTGCCGTTTTTGCCCACCACACCGATCCGCTCGCCGGGGCCGACAGAGATGCTGAAATCGGTGATCAGGGGGCGGGCCGGGTCATAGCCGAACCGGAGGGTCTCCGTAGTCATCACATGCCGTCCGGGTAAGGCTTTTTCCCGAAAGGAAAAATCGAGCGTTTTGAGCCCCTCCAGCTTCTCCTTCTTCTCCATTTTTTCCAGGCTTTTGACCCGGGACTGGACGAGATTGGCCAACCGCGCCTTGGCCCGAAACCGGTTGATAAACTGTTCAATCTCCTTGCGTTTCCGCTCATCGTTGAGCCGGGTCTTTTCGTAGACCTCCTCCTCCTGGGCGATCTGGGCATAGAGCTTTTCCGTGTTCCCGGCCACTTTCCGCATCTTCCGGCGGTGGATGGCCAGGGTATGGGTGACCACTTTGTCCATGAAGCCCCGGTCGTGGGTGATCAGCATCAGTTCCCGGGGCCATGCCGTGAGGAACCGTTCAATCCACCGGATGGAGGTGATGTCGAGATAGTTGGTGGGCTCGTCCAGGAGCAGGAGGTCGGGTTCCGACACCAGTACCTTGGCCAGATTGAGCCGCACCTGGTACCCACCGGAAAAGACCTCGGGCGGCCGGGCCATGTCCGCTTCCGAAAACCCCAGCCCGGCCAGGACCTTCTCCACCTTCCAGTGGTGGTCCTTCTCCTCTTCGGGCAGGCCCCGGATCCCCTCTTGGAGCACGGTCGCCTCCGAAAACGCGATTCGCTGCGCCACATGGCCGATCCGGTAGTTTTTGGGGAGCTTGAGGACGCCTTCATCGGGCGATTCCGCGCCGATGATCATCCGGAACAGGGTGGTCTTGCCGTGGCCGTTTCGGCCCACAAGTCCCACCCGCTCCCGACTGTTGATCTGAAAAGAGACCGCATCCAGGAGGATCTGTCCCCCGTAGCTTTTTGACAGATTTTCCGCGCTGATCATCCGTTGGGTTCCTCTTTGTCCGGTGCTCCATCTTCAGGTTCGTGTCCGGTGCCCTGTCTATCACAAATCGATTCCGGATGCATCCCATTGATGGGGTATCGGCCGGATCGCGCCGCTTGACAGGCCGGCGCGATAACGTTACCCTTACCGCAAACGCAATGCGGAAACGCCATCGAACAGAAAGAGAAGGGCAGGCGCGATGGAAAAAGGGGACGGCCAGGATGCCACCCGAATGGACCTACCGGTTCGGGACCTCACCGCCTCGGAGTTGGACCGGTATTACTTCGAGGTGCTCAAGCGGATCATGGAGTGTACCTATGACACCTATGTGGCCGGGTACCGGGTCTGGGACCACGAGGTCATCTGGCACCAGCGGAATGCGTCCCGCCTGGGGTACCTGATCTTCGGCCCCCCTTCCCCGGAAACGGAGCTGTTGCCCCCCCGGGACTTTTCCCTCTACATCATCCCGCCCTTTTCCGCACCCCGACTCCCCGCCGACCAGCCACCGGATGCCGCCTGGCTCCGGCTGGAAACCCCGGATCCGTCGCTACGGGAGACGCTGACCCGCTATGTGGCGGCCCTGGAGACGGCCGCCCAACGTACCGGCGATACCGAACTCGATTACGAAAATCGCGCCGCCACCTATCTGCACCAACTCTATCGATGGATCGACACCCATGCCCTGTACGGGTTCCGCCTCACGTTCGGCGGGGAAACCGTCTCCCTTGGAGAGTGGTGCCACCGCTTCGGCATCCCCGAGCAGGGATGCATCCCCTCAGACGATACCAGTTGCCTCCGGAATCTCCTGAACGAAGTGGCCGGGGCCTGTCTGTCCGACCATTTCACCCGCCAGGCCCCCGATTACCCGGCCTTTCCGCTGTTCATCCCCCGAAACGACCGGGGCCGGATTCTCCGGGAAACACTTCGCCATCTGGCGGGCGGCCCCGCTTCGCCGGGCAGCCGGGCGGTCCTGAGAGCCCTCCGGCTATTGAACGGGGGGCGAAACATTCCCCTGGCGTCGCCCTATGCCGCCCATATCCTGGATGTCCTGGATGCGGATCCGTCCCGCACGGTCCTCCGCCGCACCGAACTGATCCCCGAACCGGTCGGCCACGGCTACCTGTTTCCGGTTCAAATCCGGCTGGAAGCCGAATGGGGGGTGGTGCTCCTGGCCAGCCTTCTCCAGGCCGGTGAGATCGCCCTGATCGTCGGCGGGGAACGGTACCTCGGCGACCGCTTGCGCGCCCTCGTCACCCTCCCCCTGGACGATCTCCTGTTTTTCGATGCAGTGGAGCGGCTTCCGGGGTGGAACCGCCAGGCCCTCCAGGCGTTGTGCACCCATCTCGACCTGCCCGGAGAGATGCCCCTCCAACTCGTTCGGGGGGAGACGGAGCCCATCCGGAAACTGGGCCAGGCGGCCGCCGAATGCCAGAGCCGTCTCGACGGTGCAGGGGAAATGATCGCAGAGGGATTTCCGTTTTGGGGCGCGCCGCTCCTGTCGGAAGGCACGATCCGGGAATGGCGGGAAGACCTGGCGGCCGCCGGTGGGTTTCTGGACGCGCTCCAGCGGCACCGGAATCCGGAAGCGCTCCGGGATTTTCTCCATGATCCCGCCCGACGGAAGCGCCTCGACAACGGGATGGCGGTGCTGCGGGAAATCGAGAGCCTGCACGGTGCCGTCCACGGCCTGTGCCATCTGGCCGGGTATCTGACTGCGGCGGAAGCGCTGTTGCCGACGGATCACCCCTGGGTGCAGGCCGTCCTGGCGTCCCGGGACACCCTCCGCCGGGAAATGGCCGACCCCCTGACACGGGGCGTGGACGGATGGATCGAGGGCACACAGCGATCCTTAATCGATCATCGCGAGGCATTCATCCAATACTACCGGGACACCCACAACCCCATCGCGTCCGATATTCCCTGCCGCCGCCTCCATCAGGCCGACCTGCGCCATTCCCCGCTGTGCCCCTTTTGTCGGTTCAAGCCCTGGGAACGATAACGCCGGCTATCCGATAACGTCCCGGATCTTCATCAACCGCTGACCGGCCTGATCGAGGGTCTCGGGCCGCTTGGCGAAATGGAACCGGATAAGATGATGCACCGGCTCGTGGAAAAAACTCGATCCGGGCACCGCCGCCACCCCCACCGTTTCGGCCAGCCAGCGGCAGAAGGCCGTGTCGTCGGTCACGCCGAACGCCGACACATCCGCCAGCACGTAATAGGCGCCCTGGGGCGCGATGTAGGGGAGTCCCGCCCGGTCCAGGTATCCCAGAAACAGATCCCGCAGCGTCGTGTACCATGCCTGCAAATCTTCGTAGTAGCCCGCCGGAAAGTCCAGGGCCGTGGCCGCCGCCTCCTGGAGGGGGGCCGCGGCGCCGACGGTGAGGAAATCATGGACCTTCCTGGCACCGGCGATCACTTCGGCCGAAGCGATCACATATCCCAGCCGCCACCCGGTCACCCCGTAGGTTTTGGACAAGGAGGAACAGGAGATGGTCCGGTCGAACATCCCTTCCAGGCCGGCGATGTAGGTATGGGTCCACGGTCGGTACACGATGTGCTCGTAGACCTCGTCGGTGATGACGAACGCATCGAACTCAGTGGCCAGATCGGCGATGATCTTCAGTTCCTCGGCGGAAAAGACTTTTCCGGTGGGATTGGAGGGATTGCAGAGCACCAGGGCTTTCACGCCCGTCTCGAAGGCCCGCCGCAGTTCATCGGGATCGAAGGTGAACTCCGGGGGCCGGAGGTCCACATAGACCGGCGTGGCCCCGCTCAGGATGGCATCGGCCCCGTAATTTTCATAAAAGGGCGAGAAAACGATGACCTTGTCCCCCGGATTGCAGGCGGTCATCAGGGCCGTCATCATGGCCTCGGTGGATCCGCAAGTGACGACGATGTTTTCGTCCGGGTCCAGGTCGAGCCCCATCCATTTCCGCTGCTTCCGGGCCAGGGCGTCCCGGAACCGCGGGGCGCCCCAGGTGACGGCGTACTGGTGGTACCCGTCGTCCAGGGCCCTTTTCGCGGCCGCCACCAGTTCCGGGGGCGGGTCGAAGTCGGGAAACCCCTGGGACAGGTTGAGGGCGCCGCAGGCATTGGCCACCCGGGTCATTTCCCGGATGACCGATTCGGTGAAGGCATCAAGACGGCTGGCGATTCTGGGCATGGACGATTCTTTCTAAACGGCGAAACAGGCGGGCCGGCTGTTTCGCGGAAAAATGGGAGGGGGTGAACGCCATGTCCCCCCGGTTTCGGTTGTCAGGCCGCGTGGATCACCGACTCCATCTCCCGGAGGGTGTCCAGCGGAATATGGCACAGGATATGATGTCCCGGTCCCACCGGCTTCCAGGGCGGTGTTTCCTTCTCACATATGGCACCGCCGTCCGGCAGCATGGACCGGCGCGGGCACCGGGTGTGGAACCGGCATCCCGACGGCGGGTTGAGGGCCGACGGCACATTGCCGGTGAGGCGGATGTGTTTCTGCTCGGCTTCGGGGTCCGGGATAGGGACCGCCGACAGCAAGGCTTCGGTGTACGGATGATAGGGCGGGGCGTAGATGGTCTCGGCCGGCCCCAATTCCATGACCTGGCCCAGGTACATGACGGCCACCTCGTCGGAAAAGAACCGGACCACGCTCAGGTCGTGGGCGATGAAGATGAGGGTGGTGCCGAATCGCTTCTGGATGTCCAGCAACAGGTTGAGCACCGCCGCCTGCACCGACACGTCCAGGGCCGACACCGGTTCGTCGCAGATGACCAGGTCGGGGCGGCTGGCCAGGGCCCGGGCGATCCCCACCCGCTGCTTCTCCCCGCCGGAAAGCTGTCGGGGATACCGGTTGTAGTAGCTCTTGCCCAGCCGGACGGCCCGCAACAACCGGACCACCTCTTCGTACACCTGGTCCTTGGGCACGGTCTTGAACCGCCGGATGGGCCGGGCGATCTGCTTGCCCACGGGGTACGACGGGTTGAGGGTGGCATCGGGGTTCTGGAAAACCATCTGCATCTCCTGGATGATCTTCTGCTCCCGGCTGGACACCGGCTCCCGGATGTCGATGCTCAGAAATTCCGCGTCCCCGCCGGTGATCCGTTCCAGACCGATGATGCCCTTGACCAGGGTCGATTTCCCGCAACCGGATTCCCCCACGATCCCCAGGGTTTTCCCCTTGGCCAGTTTAAAGGAGATGTCGTCCACCGCCCGGACAAACTGCGGCTCCCCCATGCCGAAAATGCTGGCCAGGGAACGGGACTCCTGCTCGTAATAGACCTTGAGCCCTTCCAGGGTCAGCAGGGGCTTGGGCGGCACCTCCCTTTCTTCTTCCGGAACGACGGTGATCTTGGCGGGGCCGGTTTCAGCACGGCTCCGCAGCACCTTCTCGGCGTGGAAACACCGGGAAACGTGACCCGGCATGACCTCCGTGAGGCCGGGCCGGGCCGCCACGCAACCGTCGTCGGCGAAATCGCACCGGGGCTCGAACACACAGGCATCTTCCGGCCGGTCGATGATGGCCGGCACCCGTCCGGGGATCGGGTTGAGCTGGGACCCGGCCTTGTCGGTCCCCAGCTTGGGCACGCAACTGAGCAGCCCCATGGTGTAAGGATGGGCCGGACTGCGGAAGATTTCGCCCACGGTCCCTTTTTCCACCACCTCGCCGGCGTACATGACGCACAGCTTGTCCGACACCCGGGCGACGACACCCAAATTATGGGAAATAAAAAGAATGCCGGTGCTGAATTCCGATTTGAGATCCTCCACCAGGTCCAGGACGGCGGCCTCTACGGTCACATCCAGGGCCGTGGTGGGTTCGTCCATGATCAGGAGGGCCGGTTCGTTGAGCATGGCCATGGCGATGACCACCCGCTGCTGTTGACCGCCGGAAAGCTGATGGGCGTACCGGTCCATGACCCGTTCGGCATCGGGCATGTGGACCCGGTTGAGCATCTCCACGCACCGCTTCCGGGCCGCCTCCCAGGTGATGTCCCGGTGGGCCGTCAGCACCTCGGCGAGCTGCTCGCCGATGCGGACCGTGGGGTTGAGGGCCGCCATGGGGTCCTGGTAGACCATGGCGATCCGGTCACCCCGGAGCCGGTTGAGGTCCTTTTCGGACCGGCCAACGAGTTCAGCGCCTTCGAATTTCACGGACCCGCCGGTGATCCGCCCGTTTTGCCCCAGAAAATTGACGATGCCGAAGGCCACCGTGCTCTTGCCGCAACCGGATTCCCCCACGATGCCGATGGTTTCCCCCCGGTCAATGGAAAAGGATACCTCCCGGACCGCCGGCAGCAGATGCTTCCGCGTCTTGTAGGCAATGTTGAGATTCTCGACTTCCAGCACTTTTTCCGCAGCGTCGTTGGTCGTCATGTCTTTGATCCTTGATGAAAACCACGAAATACACGAATGACACGAAAAAAGCCGAAAATGATCTTGGAATTCGCGAATCATTCCGCATTTTTTTCGTGTGTTTCGTGTATTTCGTGGTTTATTGTTTTGGATTCATTCGCGTAATTCGTTGTTTGTTCAGTTTTCGGATTCCGGTTCTTCCAGGACGAAGAAGTTGTTGACGATCCCCAGGCATTTGAGTTCCCCCGCCCCCAAATCAGTTTCATAGACGCTCAGGAACAGGTAATCCGTCCGGGTCGTGGCCGTGGTCAGCACGCCGCCGGCCAGTCCACCGATGAGGCGGCCCAAGGTCTTCTCCACATTGCCGCCCTGCCCCACCTCGTCGCTGATCTCATTCGTGAGGAAATGCCCGTACTGGTCCATGGAGGGGTTGGTGTAGGCCAGAAAACCCAGAAGCCCCAGCAATATGATGACAATGGCTGTCGATTTCATTGAATCTCCGGATGGTTATTGATATCGCATGGTTTCTTCCCGCAGACCGTCCGCCAGGAGATTGAGCCCCACCACCAGGGTGGCGATGGCCAGGGACGGCCAGAGCGCGGCCCAGGGGCTGCCCACCATGATGAACTCCCGCCCCTTGGCCACCATGCTGCCCCAGTCCGGCGACGGCG
>CAYPCE010000049.1:0-9761 GCA_964409085.1 uncultured Desulfobacteraceae bacterium
GGCGGGGCGGCGGGTTCCGAAAATCAAGGCTTGAAAATTTCCGACACATCGCTTATCTATTCAGTTTGGCGTGGCGGCCGGGGTCGGCCGGGAGATCGCCGGAGGCCCATAAGGGCCCCGGAGGAAAGTCCGAACACCACAGGGCAGGGTGCTCCGTAACGCGGAGGCGCCTTCGGGCGACGGCAAGTGCAACAGAAAGGAAACCGCCCCGCCCACCGGCGGGGTAAGGGTGAAAGGGTGCGGTAAGAGCGCACCAGTTCCCCGGGCGACCGGGGAAGCTGGGTAAACCCCACCCGGTGCAAGACCAAATAGGGGAGCGATCGAGGGTGGCCCGCCCGAGCTTCCGGGTCGGTTGCAAGAGGCGCCGGGCAACCGGCGCCCGCAGAGGAATGATCTCCGCCCGGTTCGGGGAAACCCGTTCCGGGAACAGAATTCGGCTTACGGCCGGCCCCGGCCCTTTTCCCGCCGCCCGGGGGATGTTTCGACGATGAGGTGGACAGATGCTCCAGATCGAAGGACTCAAAGTGTCGGTGGGCGGCAAGGAGATTCTCCGTGACGTCAACATGGAGATCCCCGCCGGCGAGACCCACATCCTTTTCGGACCCAACGGCTCCGGCAAAACCAGCCTGATGATGACGATCATGGGATTTTCCGGCTACACCGTCACCCACGGCCGCATCCGCTTCAAGGGGGAGGACATCACCCACATGCCCATCCACGAGCGGGCCCGGTTGGGCATCGGCGTGATGTTCCAGCGGCCGCCCACCATCAACGGCCTGAAAACCCGCGATATGGTCGGCATTTGCGCCGGAAACCGGGCGGTTTCCACAGCCGACCTGGCCCAACAGGTCGCCTTTGCCGATTTCCTCGACCGGGATGTGAATCAGGATTTTTCCGGGGGGGAAATCAAACGGTCGGAACTCCTTCAGCTCCTGGCCCAGTCCCCCGACCTGGTGCTGCTGGACGAGCCCGAGTCCGGCGTGGACCTGGAGAGCATCTCCCTGATCGGCGATACGGTCAACCGGCTGCTCCACCGGGGGGTGAAATTCGCCCGGGGAAAAACCCACAAGGAGATGACCGACCGGGAACGGAAGTCCGCCCTGGTGATCACCCATACCGGCCACATCCTCGATTACATCACCGCCGACCGGGGCCAGGTGCTCTATGACGGTGTGCTCTGCTGCTCGCGAAACGCGCGGGAAATCCTGAAATGGATCCGGGAATATGGCTACCAGGAGTGCGTGCGATGTACGACCGACTGAACAGGAAACAGGACGTGGACCCGGAACGCTTCGACACCGAGGCCGAGGCCCATGACTACATAGCGGACCTCCACCGGCTGCCGGCCGAGGATACCGAAAAATTCCTCAACGTGGGGGTGGAGACCGACGGGCGGGACCGGTCGGGCACCTTCATTGTCAAGGACCGTTCGGTCATCCATTGCCAGACCTGCGGGGAGGGCGTGGAGATGATGGGCATTTCCCAGGCCCGGGAAACCCACGACTGGATTTCCGACTATCTGTGGCAAAATGTCGACCCGAAAACCGATCGCTTCACGGAACGGGCCCTGGCGACGCCCCACGAGGGCTATTTTATCCGGGCCCTTCCCGGCGCCAACATCGAAAAGCCGCTTCAGGCGTGCCTCTATATCTCGCGGGAACGGTTCAGCCAGAACGTCCACAACCTGGTCATCGCCGAGGAGGGGTCGGACCTTCACATCATCACCGGATGCGCCACGGCCCCCCATCTCGTCTCCGGGCTCCATGTCGGGATCTCTGAATTCTATGTGAAAAAGGGGGCCAACCTCACCTTTACCATGATCCACGACTGGGGCGAAGAGGTGGCCGTGCGGCCCCGGACCGTCACCCGGGTGGCGGAGGGCGGATGCCTCGTCTCCAACTACATCTCCCTGAAACCGGTGGGATCGCTCCAGATGTATCCCACCACGCACCTGGACGGTCCCGGCGCCGTGGCCCGGTTCAACAGCGTCCTGGTGGCAGGGGCGGGGAGTTTCCTGGACGTGGGCTCGCGAATCGTCCTGAACGCCCCCGGGTCCCGGGCCGAGATCATTTCCCGGGGGATCACCACCGGCGGCACCATCATCGCCCGGGGCGAACTTATCGGCAACGTGGCGGGGGTCAAGGCCCATTTGGAGTGCAAGGGGCTGATCCTCAACGACGGGCTTATGCAAGCCATCCCGGAACTCTCCGGAACGGTGCCCGGCGTGGAGATGTCCCACGAAGCAGCGGTGGGGAAGATTGATCAGCGGGAGATCGAATACCTCATGGCCCGGGGGCTCAGCGAGGAAGCGGCCATCTCGACCATCGTGCGGGGATTTCTCAATGTCGATATCGAGGGGCTGCCCGCCTCCCTCAAAGGGAAGCTCGACAAGGCCATATCGGAAACCGAAAAGGACATGATGTAGGGTATGGACGGATCCGGCGAACAGGTTTGCGACATCTCCTTCGGCGAAAAGGTGCGGCGTTTCTCGGAGGATTATCTCCGATGCTGCCTGTATGTGGCCGGCCATGAGTCGCCGCGACACTTGTTCACCAAAAAGCTCTTCTCCCGATTGATCGCCAATTCCCAGGTACTGGAGGACTTTCTCGATTTCCACGGGGCCAAAAACAACCAGAACTGGTTCCTCTACCGGGAGCTGACCGCCGCCGTGCGCCATTTGAGCCTCGGGGGCTATTCCCAGAAACATATCTCCAACCGGCTCATCTTCTACAACCTGCCCGACGCCGACGCGTTCGAATCCCATGGGAACGAAGCCCTCCATTTTCTGACCAGCTGCCTGATGAAACTCGCACCGGTCATTCTCAGGGAGGCCGAACGGCTGGGGGTGGCGATCCCCGCCCCCATCTACGACGCCCAGTATTTTCCCGGCATCACCACCGGTGAGATGCTGGACTATGACATGGAGGACGAAGCGGGCGAGGAGCAGAAGAAAAACATCGTCAAACTGGCCAGCGATTTTCTCAGCATCGCCGGGTTTTTCGATCAACTCGCCTTTTACAAACCCTACCGTTACGATGAAATGCTGACCCTGGTGCCGGAGAAGATCAATGAAGTGGAGATCCGGCGATACGAAATGCTGGTCCACAACCTCCAGTCGTATTTCGATACCTACGTGATCCACGGGGGGTTCAGCCACGGAAAAGAGAAGCTGAAACGCTTCCGCAGTTTTTTTTCGGTGGTGTTTCACCTGCTCCAGCTCATCGGCCGGCTGCTCCATTTTTACGAACGCCACCTCCATGAAGCCGGGTACAAGGTCCGGTACAAGGCGGTCCAGCAAGACCTTTCCGCTCTGGTCAACCCCGAGAAGCTGCTCGACCTGACCATCAATTACGGGCTCTACTGGGTCTGCCACTACCTGAACCGCGGCCGGGGGCTGGCCCGGGAGATCCTCAACGAGCACATCGAGCGCGACAGCATCACGGTGGGCATCCCCGTGACCCGGGGGTTCCATTGCCGGCCCAGCTTGCTGGTGGCCAAGATCGTCCAATACTACGGCGGACAAGTGGAACTCGTCGTCAACGGCGACCGGTTCGACAGTTCCAGCGTTCTGGACATCCAGTGGGCCGGCGGCAAGATCCAGAACGAAGGCATCTCCGAGGTGACCTTTGAAGGGGATGCCCGCGCCCTCCGGGACATCAAGATCCTGGCCGGCGTCAACTACGGCGAGGACACCATGGGCAAGGGGATTCCCCTGCCCAAGGAACTCAGCTACCTGCGCGAGGAATAGGCCCGCGCATGGCCCATGGGGTGATCGTGGCCGGCGGCAGCGGCGTCCGCATGGGCCGGGACCGGCCCAAGCAGTACCTGCCCCTGGGAGGCCGGCCGATCCTCTCCCACACCATCGAGGCATTCCTGAATTGCACCGCCATTGAGACCATCCGGCTCGTGGTCCCGGAACCGGATGCCGCATTCTGCCGGACGGATATCCTCGACCGGCTCCGCCCCCGAAAACCGGTCCGGATCGTCGCCGGCGGGGACCGCCGACAGGACTCGGTCCGGAACGGACTGGCGGATCTGGAGCCGGTCATCGCGGCCCCGGATACCCCCGTGGCGATCCATGACGGGGTCCGCCCCCTCGTGCGGCCCACGGATATCGATCACTGTCTGGCCACGGCCCGGGACACCGGGGCCTGCATTCTGGGCGTGCCGGCGGTGGATACGCTCAAGCGGGTGACCCCGGGCGGCATCATCCGGGAGACGCTGTCCCGGACCGGCGTCTGGTACGCCCAAACGCCCCAGGCATTTCATTTCAGGATCATCCACCGGGCCCATGAAGCGGCCCTGTCCGCGGGGATCCAGGGCACCGACGACGCTTCTCTGGTGGAGCGGATGGGGATCGAGGTCTCCGTGATCGAAGGGAGTCGGTCGAACCTGAAGATCACCACGCCCGACGATTTGGCACTGGCGGCAGCGATCCTCAGCCGGGGCTGAGCCCGCAGGATCCGGGGGCGGTTTTTCCGGACGGGTTATCGCTTCAACAGGGAATGAATGGCGGCGACCGCGGCGTCCGGGGAGCCGACCCGCAGGAGGCGGCCTGCCCGGTGATGATCCGCAAAGGGCGGGCCGTTGAGATCCGCTTCGAAATTCATCAGTACCACCGGCTTTCCCACCTTGAGGGCCAGCGCGATTTCAGACAGGGTTCCGGCACCGCCGGGACAGGCGACCACCACCTGGCTGGACAGGACGTTGATGACATTGCGGGCGTTGCCCATGTCCGTGAGAATGGGGATCTGGATGTGAGGGGCGGCATGGGCCGCATCGGCGTCCGGCAGAATGCCGACGGTGATGCCCCCCGCTTCGCCGGCGCCTTTTGCCGAGGCGGCCATGATGCCCGCGTTGCGGCCCCCGTTGAGGAGAATCCACCCGTTTTCGGCGATGAGGCGCCCCAACTGGAGGGCGTCGTCCAGTGCCTTCCGTTCCCCCGATCCCCCGCCCATGACCCCGATAACGACCGGCCGTTTCATGCCTCGCACCGGTTGACGATGGATCCGATCCCCTCGATCCGGCATTCCACCACATCGCCGGGCATCAGGATGACCGGCGGATCCCGGAAGATGCCGACACCGGCGGGCGTGCCGGTGGAAATCACGTCCCCCGGCATGAGGGTCATGTCCTGGGAGATGAAGGCGATCAGCGTCGGGATGTCGAAGATCAGGTCCCGGGTGTTGCCTTCCTGCATGACCTCGCCGTTCACGGTGGCGGTGAGTTGAAGCGCATTGACATCCGGTATCTCGTCGGGCGTCACCAGGGCCGGCCCCATGGGCGCGAACGTATCGAAGGATTTGCCGCGAAACCACTGGCCGTCGCCGAACTGGGCTTCCCGGCCCGACACGTCGTTCATCACGGTGTAGCCCGCCACATGGTCGAACGCCGCTTTCGGGTCAATGCGTTTGCCTTCCCGGCCGATGATCACGGCCAGTTCCACCTCCCAGTCCACCTGCCCGCTGCATTTGGGCAGCCGGATGGGGTCGAAGGGGCCGTTCAGGGCGCTGGGGGCTTTGTTGAAGAGCAACGGCCGCTTCGGCGCATCGAAGCCCCCTTCCTGGGCGTGCTCGGCGTAGTTTTTCCCCAGGCAGATGATCTTCGAGGGACGGTGGATCGGGGAGGACAGCCGCACCTCCATCATTTCTCCGGCGGCCGCCACATCGGCGATCTTGCCCGGCCACCCCTCCCGGAAAAACCGTTCGCAGATGTCGGGGACCTCCGGATAGACGGCCCGCAGATCCACGATGGCGTCGCCCTTGAGAAGACCGGGCCGTTCGCTTCCTTTGTCGCCGAATCGGATGAGTTTCATGGGGTTGTCACCTCTTCTTTTCTGGGGCGATCCTCGGGTGTGGATTCCGCTGCGGAATCCACGCCATCTCTATAGCATTTCCGGCCATACCAGTCGATTTGCCGGCAAACCCCGCGAATGATGGCCACCTCTTTGGCCCGAAGGGGATAACGGTTGAAAAACCGGCGGAGGTTGTTGACCCAGTATTCCGGGTTCTCCGGGTTGATGTAGGAGATGCGGACGAGGATGTCGGCCAGCTGGGCGTACATGGCGTCCAGCTCGAACCGGTTGGCCAGTCGCGGCACAAAGGCCGATTTTTCGGGGAGCTGGGCTTTGAACAATTCATACCCGACCACCATGACCGCCTGGGCCAGGTTCAGGGAGGAAAATTCAGCGGTGGGAATGTTGACCAGGTAGTGGCTGTACCGGATGTCGGCGTTGGACAGTCCCCGGTCTTCGGGACCGAAGACGATGGCGATCCGGTTTTCCCGGCTCAGGGGGATCAGGGTGCGGGCCAGGTCGGCGGGGGAGACGACGGTTTGCCGCTGCCCCCCCAGTCGGGCCGTGGTGCAGACCACGAAATTGAAGGGCCCCAGGGCTGTCGTCAAGTCATCCTGTCGTTCCATAGCGTCGACGATCTCCAGTCCGCCATGGGTGGCCATCATCCGTACCCGCCTCATTTCGAAGTTCTCCGGCGCCACCACGATGAGGCGCCGGAGTCCCATGTTGCGCATGGCCCTGGCGGCCGCGCCGATATTTTCGGGGATTTGGGGCCGGTGCAGGACGATGGCGACGTTTTCGAGTCGAACCCCTTCTGCCATTACCCCACGATTTCAAGGTCGTTGAAAAAATAGCCGATCTCGAAGGCCGCCGTTTCCGGTGCGTCGGAACCGTGGACGATATTCTTTTCGATGTCGGAGGCGAACTCCCGCCGGATGGTCCCTTCGGCGGCGTCCTTGGGATTGGTGGCGCCCATCAATTCCCGGTTCCGGGCAATGACGTTGTCGCCCTCCAGGATCATGACCACGCAGGGCCCGGAAGACATGAAATCCGTCACGCTGTCGAAAAAGGGACGCTCCCGGTGGACGGCATAAAACCCCTGGGCCTGTTTTTTACTCATGTGGATCATCTTCATGGCCGAGACCTTGATGCCGTTTTTTTCGAATCGGCGCACCACTTCGCCGATAAGCCCCTTGGCGACGCCGTCGGGTTTAATGATCGATAACGTTTTTTCCATGCGATTCATCCTTTCCTGTTCTCCGGGTCCGTTTCCTTGCACCGGCGTCGACGGACAGGACCCGCAAGTCTTTGGGTTCTGTTGGTTTTTTTCGGTGCCAAAAGCCGTTGCCGGCATATCAGAAGGCGACCGACAAGTCAACCGGTACCGCCCCGGCGCGGCGTTTTGGCCATCCGGCGTCAAAACCCCTTTACAACCGGGGAACAGACAGCGTAAAACCCTTTCCATGGAAAATATCTCTCAAAGCCCCCCGACAGAGGCCGGAACATGAACACGAGGCCACCGACAACCGAGGCGGGATCGACCATCCGACGGGTGACCTTCCTCGGCATGGTGGCCAATTTGGGGCTGTCGGCCTTCAAATTCATCGCCGGCATCGTGGGGTGCAGCCAGGCCGTGGTGGCCGACGCAGTCCACAGCTTGTCCGACAGCACCACGGACATCGCGGTCATCGTCGGCTCCCATTTCTGGACCAAGCCCGCCGACGCGGACCACCCCTACGGCCATCAGCGGATTGAAACGGTGGTGACCATCTTTATCGGTGTGGTATTGATCCTGGCGGGTCTGGGCATCGCCTGGGAGGCCGTGGTCAACCTCCACCATAATGACAGCGGGCCTCCGGGCTCCATTGCCGCGCTCGCGGCGGCGGCCTCGATCGGTTTAAAAGAAGGCCTCTACCAGTGGACCTACCGGGTCGGCAAACGGGTCAAAAGTCCGGCGCTTGTCGCCAATGCCTGGCATCACCGGCTGGACGCCTTCAGCTCCGTTCCCGCGTTGCTGGCTGTGGCCGGCGCCATCCTGTTCCCCACCTGGACCTTTCTGGACCAGGTGGGGGCGCTGGTGGTGTCGGTGCTCATCCTGTACGCCGCAATTCAGATCATCGGGCCCGGGATCGGTGAACTGATCGACGCCGGCGCTTCCCAGGAGATCTGCGAGGCCCTCAAAAGCAGGGCCGCCAGCATCGGGCCGGTAAAGGACGTCCACGGCATCCGGACCCGGTACGTCAGCGGCGGCATGCTGGTGGACCTCCACATCGTGGTGGACGGTGAGATCACGGTTCGGCAGGGCCATCGGATCGCGGACCGGGTCCGGGATCTGCTGATCGATTCCCGCTACGACGTGATGGATGTGGTGGTGCATGTGGATCCGCATGAGGTCAGACGGGGCGGGGAGGGGGAAAGGGCCGTGGAAGACGGCGAGTGCTGATCACTCGGATTGGTGCACATCCGGTGGTGCTCAAAGCGCGCCCCGACCATCTTTTTGAAGGTTTTCCAGCACCGTTTTGAATTCCGACATTCGATGGCTCATCCCCTCGACATCCAGCTGTTGAACAGCATGCAGCAGCTGCCCTGCATAGGCCGATAAGGGGCCGATGCCGTATTCGGCCGCCATTCGGTCGACTTTCCGGGCGAACTCGGCGACGTCATCGATGAAAAACAGGTCCATGATCTCCCGCCATTCGGGCAGCAGGTCTTTCTCTATGGTGGCGATGATGTCCTGACGGGAACCGTGGATATCCGGCACGGGCGCCGGGGAGTCGGTCCCGGCGGCAACCGCGCATTCGGTTTTGTCCGATCGGCACGGTAATCGGGTCCGGAGGGCCTCCAGGACTTCCGACGCGCCGGCCGGTTTCCGGATGAACCCATCAAAGATCGCCGATGCCCGTTCCTCCTCCTCTTTCATGGCGGATGCCGTGAAGGCGATGATCGGCACCTCTTTGAGGGCATCGTTTTCTTTGATGTGTCGCGTGGTCTCGTATCCATCCATGCCCGGCATGCGAATGTCCATGAGAATCAGGTCGGGCCGCGGCATCGGAGCGGTTTTCGGGGCATGAAGATGACCGACGCCCAGCAGCCGGAGGGCCTGTTCACCGCTTTCCGCCTCGACGACGGTCAGATTTTGTCCGTCGAGGAACCCCTGAATCAATTCCCGGTTCACCGGTGCGTCGTCCACCAGCAGGACCGTTGAACGGGCGAAATCGAAGGGAGCGGTTTCGATCTCGCAGGCCGCTTCCGTCGACGGCCGCTCTTCCGCAATGGCCACCTGGGGCAGCATCACCCTGAAAACGGTCCCGATGCCGACCTCGCTTTCCAGGGAAATGTCACCGCCCATGAGCCGGGCGAGGCTCCGCGTGATGCTGAGGCCGAGGCCGGTTCCGGTGTAAACGGACGCATTTTGCGCGCTCTGTTGCCGGAACGGCTCGAAAACGCTCTGTTGCTGGTCTTCCGGGATACCGACACCGGTGTCTTCCACCTCGAAAACGATATCCAGGCGATCCGGCGGAGAGGATGCGGCATCGTCGGCGCGGCGGTGTTCGTGGACGCACAGGCGGATCGCTCCCTTGTGGGTGAATTTGACGGCGTTTCCCATCAGATTGATCAGAATCTGCCGGAGCCGCATTTCATCCAGCAAGAAAACCGGCGGAAGATCCTCCGGCACCGCCACATGCAGCCGGAGGCCCTTCTCTTCGGTTTTCCTGGTAAACATGGCGGCGACCTCCTCCAGCAGAAACCGCACGGCCACCGGTTCGGGCGTGATCTCCATCTTGCCCGCCTCGATTTTCGACAGATCGAGGATGTCGTCGATCAGCGAAAGCAGGGCCTTGCCGCTGGTATGGATGCTGTTCAGATAGGTGCGCGTCCGGGGGTCTTCCGTCCGCCCCAGCAGGATCTCGCTGAAACCGAGGATGGCGTTCATGGGGGTCCGGATTTCGTGGCTCATGTTGGCGAG